>JAURMM010000006.1 GCA_030830685.1 Gammaproteobacteria bacterium
CCGGGCAGCGAACTTGCCGTCATCGAGGAATGTGGACACCTATCCTCCCTGGAACAGCCTCAAGCCGTCACCGCCCTCCTCCGCCGCTGGTTGCAATACGCCTGAGCGGGCTCACGTGATGCGACGCACGCCGAGCGTCGAATATCCCGAGACATGCGTGTTCGCGATGCGTCGGTACTCGCCGGTGAGAGCGAGCTTCGGTAGCACCGGCAGCAAGGCCTTGAGCATGGACCGCAGCTCGGCCTTCGCCAGGTTCGTCCCCAGACAGAAATGCGCACCAAACCCGAAGGACAGGTGCGGGTTGTCATCCCGGGTGATGTCGAAGCATTCCGGCTCCCGAAACACCCGCTCGTCGCGGTTAGCCGATGGGTAGAACACACACACGGTGTCGCCCGCCCTGATGGGTTGACCCGCGAGTGTGAAATCTTCGGTACAGGTCCGGAGAAAGCTGATAACCGGTGATGTCCAGCGCAGGATCTCCTCAACTGCGCGCGGAATGAGCGTTGGGTCGGCAGAGAGACGCGCTAGCTGCTCCGGGTGATCCAGCAGGGCGACGAGTCCACCGGAGGTAGCGTTGCGCGTCGTGTCGTTACCAGCCCCGATGAGCAGAAAAAGGTAGCCGTTCAGTTGCTGATCGTTAAGCAGCTCACCGTTGACACGCCCGGTGACAAGGCGATTGATGAACGGTGAGGGACCGCCACCGGGTGCACGATGGGTGTGAATCAGATCCTCGAGGTAAGCCCGCAGCTCGTTCATGTTGCGCTCTGCCGCCTCCGGCACGCTTTCACCCGGCTGCATGTGTTCAGGCGCGACCTCGCCAAGCATGGCGTTTGACCACACGAGCAGCTGTTTCCAGTCATCCGGGGCCAAGCCGAGGATTTCACCAGTCGCGGCGAGCGGCAGCTTGGCAGCAAGTTCATGCACGAAATCGCAGTGTCCCGTGCGCGTCAGGTTCTCCATGAAGCGAGTCGTGAATTCCTGTGCGAGCGCGTCGAAGTGGTCGGCCACAGATCGCATGCATCCCTGGGTGAACGCCCAACTGGACAGCTTGCGCGTCTGGCGGTGACGAGGATCATCCATGAACGTGATATCCGGCGGTTCTGCAGGATCCCAGCTGCGAGAAGTACCAAAGCTGTCCAGCCCACCACGCAGTAGCTCCGGCTCGCCTTTCAGCGCCAGACGGAGCCTTGGGCCTCCATTGATGAAGGTCCTGGCGTTGTCCGATACGGTGAGCACATCGGCGTGTCGCGTGACTGCCCAGAAGGGCTCGATGTCGTCGCGTTCGTACCAGAACACCGGCGCCTCATCGCGCAGCTGTTTCCACTCCCGCCACGGGAACCCCTGGCTCGCGTAACGGCCGGGAGTGTGGATATCGATGGTGTCCAGATTGAAACGCATGTAGGCCTCCAGCAGGACTGCACTGATGTGGGCGGGAGTCTGGCCCGGAATTTCCGCCTCTGCAATTTGATCGCAGAAAGGGAGCGGGCAGCATTAAAATGCTGCGCCGCACTGCCCGCACGCAGCCCTGACCGCAGCGGACGGGTGTTGCGCTGTCCGGAATGAGCTGCAAAGGTAGCTTCGCAATCCCAGCCTGAGGCCTGCCAGATGAAAACCTCCCTGCGCATCGATTTCGTTTCCGATGTCTCCTGTCCCTGGTGCGTCATAGGCCTGCGCGGTCTGGAGCAGGCGCTGGACAGTTGCGCGGAAGACATCATGGCAGAAATACACATGCAGCCTTTTGAGCTCAATCCGGGCATGGCACCAGAGGGTCAGAACCTCGACGAACATCTGCTCCAGAAATATGGCGCGACACCTGAACAGTTCGCGGCTACCCGTGAAGCCATCCGGGCGCGCGGCGAGGAGCTCGGCTTCACTTTCCGCATGGACCGACGAAACCGCATCTACAACACCTTTGATGCTCACCGTCTGTTGCACTGGGCTGGCCTCGCAGGTTGCCAAACTGCGCTGAAACACGAGTTGTTCAAAACCTATTTCACCGAAGGCAAGTCACCGTCGGAACATGCCGTGCTGATCGAAGCGGCTCGTAAGGCAGGGCTGGATCCGGACGCGGCAGCGGAGGTGCTGTCCCAGGGCCTGTACGCCGACGAGGTCAGGGAACTGGAGCAGCGCTATACCGGTGCCGGAATCCATGCAGTGCCTGCAGTGGTGGTGAACGGTCGCTACCTCATCCAGGGAGGGCAGCCGGTCGAGGTGTACGTCGAAACCCTGCGCAATATCGCGCGCAAGGAGGCTGCCGCGGCCTGAGACGCCCCCCTCCGGACGCCCGCCACGCGCCCCGCCATGCCGCGTTTCGCTGCCAATCTTTCGATGCTCTTCACCGAGCTGCCGCTGCTCGCACGTTTCGAGGCCGCAGCGCGAGCGGGCTTTGTTGGGGTAGAGATGATGTTTCCCTACGAAGCGTCCCCACAGGTGCTGGCTGCGGCGCAGTCGGCGAACAACCTCGACATGGTGCTAATCAACGCCCCACCCGGCGATTTCGCCGCGGGTGAGCGCGGCATTGCTGGCATTCCGGGACGAGAGGCTGAGTTCGAACGGGGACTCTTGCAGGCACTCGAGTATGCGGATCATCTCGACTGTCCCCGAGTTCACGTCATGGCCGGCCTCACGCATCAAGGAGCACGACGCCGGACTTGGGTGGAGAATCTGCGGCGCGGCGCCCATGTGGCAGCCGCGGCAGGCGTGACCCTGCTGGTGGAGCCCATCAATCAGCGCGACATGCCAGGCTATCTCGTCAGTCACACGCGGGAGGCATTGGCGCTCATTGCACTCGTGGATGCGCCCAATGTCCGCTTGCAGCTCGATCTCTATCACCGCCAGATCATGGAGGGCGACCTGATTGCCGCCATCCGTGAATATGTCGAGTTCATTGCGCATGTGCAGATCGCCCAGCCGCCTGATCGCGGCGAACCTGACAGGGGGGAGATTGCCTACCCGGAAGTTCTCGCAGCGCTGGACGAAGCGGGTTATCAAGGCTGGGTGGGTTGCGAATACCGGCCTCGCACGAGCACGCTCGAGGGACTCGACTGGCTCAAGTCCTGGTGGCCGTCATCCGACATAAAGAGTTCATTGACCGACAGGGACTGAGCGCCGGGATTTTCCCGACACGGTCGCTGTCTGGCGACACAGCCACCATTGCCCGGGAATCCGCCTGATGCCTGCACCACCCGACTTCCCGCCAGACTCCCTCGCCCGCCATCTCGAATACGTTCCGCGGGAACTGGCGTTCGGCACCAGCGGTCGACGTGGTCTGGTAGCGGATCTCACGCAACTGGAGATCTATCTGAATGCCCGCGCCGAACTCGACTATCTGCTGAGTCTGGCGCCCGACCAGGGCGGTATCGCGCAAGGCGCCAAGTTCTACCTGGCTCATGATCTGCGCCCCAGTTCCACACGCCGGGTGCCGGTAGCCGGAGGCCGTGGAGGGATCATCGAAGCCATCCATAGGGCCGTCATCGATGCGGGCTTGCTGCCAGTGAATCTCGGCGCCATCCCGACACCTGCGCTGGCGGCCTACGCACTTGCGCGGGGCGCGGGCAGCATGATGGTCACCGGCAGCCACATTCCCTTCGATCGCAATGGTTACAAGACCAACACCGCGATCGGCGAACTGATGAAAGCGGATGAAGCTCCCATCAACGCACGCGTCGCAGCATGGCGCGCCCGGTTGCAGGGCCAGGCTGCGGCTGACTCGGCATTTGATGCCCGAGGCATGCTGCGCGGCCCCGAACAGGCTTTGCCCGTAGCAGAAGGTTCCGGGGCGCGGGAGTACCGGCAACGTTATGTGGAGTTCTTCGGTGCAGATGCACTGGCCGGTTTGCGCGTGCTGGTGTATCAGCATTCAGCCGTTGGGCGCGATCTGCTGGTGGAGACATTGGAGGCGCTGGGCGCGCAAGTGACGGCTACCGGCCGCAGTGAAACCTTTGTGCCGATTGATACCGAGGCGGTCGACGACGCGACTCTCGCGGCGCTGCAGACGCTCGCGGAGATGGAGAGCCGCGCAGGGCACCGCTTCGATGCACTCGTCTCGACCGACGGTGACAGCGATCGTCCCCTGCTCGTGGGTCTGGATTACGCGCCGGATGGTGGCGTTGCCGCTCGCTTTTTCGGCGGCGATCTGGTCGGCATGGTGGTGGCTGAAAGCCTTGTGCCGGATGCAGTGGTGGTTCCCATCAGCTGCAACGATGCCATCACCCTCGGAAAGCTTGCGTCCGTACTCGAACCACGCACGCGCATCGGTTCGCCCCATGTCATCGCCGGCATGCTGGAGGCTCGGGCGCGTGGCTGTGCACGTGTCTGTGGCTGGGAGGCAAACGGTGGCTTCCTCACGGCCACGGACCTTCGCCGCGGCGCGCGCGTGCTGCGCGCCCTCCCCACCCGGGACGCCTTTCTGCCCCTCTTCAGCGTGCTGGAACAGATGAAAACGCGAGGCGTGCGCATGGCCGAGTTGTTTGAAGCGCTGCCGCGACGTTACAGCCGGGCCGGCTTGCTGCGGGAATTTCCGCGCGCCCGCAGCCTGAAGATCCTGGAGGCTTGTGGCGAGGGTTGCACTCCCTACCCGCCACTCGAAAGCTTCTTCTCGCACGCCCACGGTTTTGGCACGCTGGCTGGCCGGGACTACACCGACGGCCTGCGCCTCCAGTTCAGCAATGGCGATGTGGCGCACATTCGTCCCTCGGGCAACGCGGACGAGTTGAGGCTTTATGCGGTGGCGGACACCCAGGCGCGCGCAGACGAAATCATCCGCCTCGGACTGGCTGAGCCGGACGGCATCCTGCGCCATCTGGCCCAGGCTTTTGGCTGATCTTGTAGGTGCAGATCAGGCGGAGAGTCTGAAGTCCGCGTAATCCGGTTGACGCATTTCACGCTCGAAACGCTCGAAGCTCCAGGGCCACATGGCGGGATTGCCATGGCGGTCCAGATACCAACTGCGACAACCGGAAACCCAGACCGTTTTCTTCATCGCATCCTTCAGTGCCGTATTGAACCGCACCGTGGCCTCTTCAGTCGGCGTGACGCTCGTGCATTCACCTGCACGCACGCGCTCCATCAGTTTCTGGATGTAAGCCAGCTGCATCTCGGCAATGAGAATCAGTGAAAAGTTTCCAATGGGGCTGTTCGGGCCAATCAGCATGAAGAAATTGGGGAAGCCTGGCACGGCGACAGAACGATAGGCCTGGGCACCCTCCTCCCAAGCCTTCGTGAGCGAACGGCCGCCCTCGCCGAGCACCTCCATAGGCCGCATGAAGGCGTGACCGTCAAAGCCGGTGGCATACACCAGCACATCAAGTTCATGAAGCTGACCATCGGCCGTACGCACGCCTCCCGGCTCGATGGCGGAGATCCCGGCCGTGATCAGATGCGCATTCGGCTGCTGAATGGCAGCGTAGAAGGTATCGCTCATGATCAGACGCTTGCAGGCAACTTGGTAATCCGGAGTCAGCTTCTGCCGCAACACCGGATCCCGGATGTTCTCTAGATTCGCGCGGCACATTTCCTCGATGCGCTCCATTTGCTCGCGATCCCCGATCACGGCCCGCGCAAAGGTATTCTGGAAGCGCCGGGCCCAGAACTCGTAGGTCTCGCGCATCTGCTGTGGAGAATTCCTGAATGCTTCCCGCTCCGCCTCGGTGTACGGTGGGTTGGGCAGCGGCAGAATCCATTGCGGGGTACGCTGGAAGAGGTTCAGCTCTGCTACGCGTGGCACCAGCGCTGAGACGATCTGCACCGCCGTTGATCCGGTGCCGATGATCCCGACGCGCTTTCCGTCCAGCGGCACACTATGGTCCCACCGAGCACTGTGAAAACTTGCGCCTGCAAACGTCTCCTGACCGGCGATCTCTGGATAGAGCGGGTGATGCAGGACTCCGGTGGCTGAAATCACCACATCGAAGACTTCCGTTGTGCCGTCTTTCAGGGTCAGTTCCCAATGTCCCCCTGAATGGCGTGCTCGCGTGATTTCGGCTCGGTAACGGATCAGGTCCGCCAGACCATACTTGCCCGCCACGCGTTCGAAGTAGGACAGGATTTCTCCACCCGGCGAAAAAAGATGAGTCCAGTCCGGATTGAGCTCGAAAGAATAGGCGTAATGATGCGAGGGCACGTCACAGGACAAGCCCGGGTAGGTATTGTCACGCCAGGTTCCGCCGAGACGCTCTGCCTTCTCGAAGATCGCGATATCCCGGTAACCTGCCTCGCGCAGCTTGATACCGCACAGGAGGCCGGACATCCCGGCCCCGATCACCGCCACCCGCAAATCGCGGGCGGCACCCACACTGCTCGTGTCCATTCAAATCCTTGTCTTCAATGAATGCGGGGACGCATCCCGTGCGCAAGGCACGGGACGCGTTATCAATCCGCCAGCAGGCTCCGTACCCGCTCCAAGGTCTCGGTTGGCTCCGGGCGCACGGTGTAGTCAGGATCAGCCGCGGTGTCGCGCACGATGCCCTCACCGTCCACCACCAGGCGCGCAGGCATGGGCAACGTCCAGCTGTCGTCTCCGTTGCTTACAGCCAGATCGATACCGAAACCTCGATAGATGGGTTCCACCTCCGCAGGCACCCTGAAGCGCAGCCCAAGGCTGCCCGCATAGGCATTGCCCGGATCGCTCAGGAGCTCGAAGGCGAGCGGTTTGTTTTCGACCATCGCCAGACTGCGCGCGGGCACTTGCGGCGAGAGGGCAACGAGGCTGACGCCCATGGCCTTCAGCGGTTCAACAATGCCTTGCAAAGCATACAGCTCCGCAATGCAATAGGGTCACCAGTGGCCGCGGAAGACCGTCAACACCATCCCACGCGGCCCCATGGCGGCGGCAGAAGACACGGTCTGGCCATGCACGTTGGCCAACAGGAAGGGCGGGAGCGTGGCCCCAACCTGAATCATGCTCTTGAGGATTCCCGACTCGCGGAGTGCGCGGGTGGCTTGTGTCATCACTGACAGTTTTTCAGGCGGGATCATTTTCGCGCTGCCGGCGCGAATGGCGTCCAGTTGTTCCGAGAGCTTCATGGTCTGTCCTCCGGTTTGGCTTTTTGAGTGGCAATGGAAGAAAGGATGATCGGCGCTACCAGCGAAGATTATCCGGAATCGGGTGTTCGGCGTAGGCGGGATCGAGCGTTTCTGCGCTTTCCATCTGCGGATTCGCCACCAGCACGAATTCAGGCGCCTTGACTGCGATGCCGGCGGCAGTGGCGGTGGGCACCACGGCATATCGGGTGCGCAGACGAACGATGGCGAGTTCGCCTGCAGTGAGCTTCTTCTGCGTATCGGCCGTGCAGTAGATGCGCCCAACCTTGCGGCCATCCACGAAATTGAAGACTTCGTCGCCATCATTGTGCGGGTGGCGGTTGGCCTTGATGAGCTGAACTATCTCACGCTCCAGCGCTCGCCGTTCAGCCTGCACCGTGGCCTTGCCTGCGGCCTCTCCGGCGGCGGACGCCTCCCTGCGTGGTTGCGCGGCTGGCGCCTGAGACCGATTGCGTTGCTCGCCGGGAGACTGACGCGGTCCGGCAGCCCGATGCGGCTGTCCGGTACTCCGGCCATGGGGATGGCGCGCGCGGGACTTGCCGTCCCTGGGCTGTCCTCCCTGACGGCCATTCGCCTGCGCGGGTTGATCCCGGCGTTTCTTCTCCCGCTCGGATTCCTCCAGACGTTTCTCATCGATCAGGCCAGCCTTGAGCAATTGCTCATGCAGGGCATTGCGCATTCAAACCCCCATTTACACCGAAACAGGCACCGCACGGGGTCGCCGGCGACTCCACTGACGGGCCAAGGGCTTAGGGTAGCCGCAAGTTCGACTCCGTTACCACCCTGCTGCGCAGAAGTGCTGCCGCACCAGTTTTTGTGTATTCATCTTTGTCGTGTGTCCGCATCCTGAAGAATTCATGCTAACGGCCGGCACCCACTCCCGGACTGATCTGGGTCTGCCCCTGGGGTCATTGCCGCAGGGCCGGTTTGACCAGGAGGTTTCCGGGCCCCATGGTGAAGGCAAACTCTTCCTCTACCTGCAGCCCGGGCTCGGCGAGAGAAAACTCGAAGTTGCGGCACGCCATCGCCAGCACGAGTTTGATTTCCAGCAAGGCAAGGTTGCGCCCGGGACAGTAGCGCGGCCCTCCTCCGAAGGGCACGAAGGCCCGCGTATGGTGAGGGCTGACGGGTGTGTGGTTGAGCAGCCAGCGTTGGGGACGAAACGACTCCGCCTCGTGGAAATGCGCTTCTCGCGTCGCGAGGCGGCGCGTCAGCAGAAAGACACCGCTCCCCGCTGGCAAGGCAATGCCGCCAAGCACCGTGTCTGCCTTCACCCCAAAGCCATTGAGAGGTGCCACAGGCTTGAGTCGCATGGTCTCGTTGGCGAACGCCTCCAGCAGCGGGAAGTCGTTTGCACTCGCGTAGTCAGGCGGAATGGAATCGCCACCGAGGCGAGCATCCACCTCGGCACGGACGGCCTGGAACGCCTCCGGATGGTCGATGAACATCTTGATTGCCCAGGCCAACGTATTGGCCGTCGTGTCTTCACCGGCCAGCAGCAGTGTGAAGACATTCGCGAGGATGTCGCGGTCACTGAACGGCAGCTGCTCTGACTCCTGGGCAACAATCATGGCTTCCAGAAAATTTCCGGGCTCGGCACGGCGCTCCGGATGAGTGGCGAGGCGCTGCCGGCAGTCCCGGATGATTTCGCCAATACGGGCCTGAACCGAGCTCACAGATCTGTCGAGCACGCGATCACTGGGCAGGTGGAAGAGCCGCCACCAAGGGAAGGGTGCGGCAAGACGGCGTGTGAGCATGGGAAAGATGCTGTCAAGATCATCCTGGATGATGTGCCCGTCCGTTTCCAGCGTGTTGAAGTCGATCCCAAAGGCGAGCTGGGTCGTGATGTCCACTGTGTAGCGCATCAACTCCCGAGGAATATCCAGAACTTCGCCGGTTTGGGCAGCACGCCGCCAACGGCGCTCAAGTCGCGCAG
This sequence comes from Gammaproteobacteria bacterium, assembly GCA_030830685.1. Classification (GTDB taxonomy): domain Bacteria; phylum Pseudomonadota; class Gammaproteobacteria; genus CAIKBL01. The sequence continues at coordinate 8,978 of JAURMM010000006.1, forward strand.
TCGTGTCTCGCATGGCGTCGTAGGACCGGTGCAGGTGGGCCGAGTTGAGCGCCGTGATCACGATGCGGCGCTGGCGTCGCCAGTTGTCGTCCTCGGCTGAGAAGAGCCCGTTGAAACCCAGCTCGTCAAATATACGTTCGAGGTTGAGCTGTCGCCCAAACCGTTCCGGCCGGTCCTTGAGCAGTTCCTGCGCGAGTCCCAGGTCCGCGGTGACGAGAAGGTTCCGGGGGCCGAAGGAGAGCCTGTAGATTTCCCCATATTGTTCGGCCCACGCCTCCAGCTGAAGGTGGAAGCGGCTGAAATCAATCTGCGGAAAATTTCCGAGTACAGGCCAGCCTTTCGGGCCCGCCAGACTGGCAAGCGGACGCGGCGCGGACATCACGCCCGCACCTTGTAGGTGTTTGCATCGCGCGCGCTGCCTTCTACTGGCGCTGGTCCATTCATTCGCGGCCCGCCTCGACCCTCGCCACATAGACCGCCGCTGTGAGATCGCCCGTGACATTGAGGGTCGTGCGACACATGTCGAGCACCCGATCCACACCGAGCACGATGGCGATCAGCCCCGGATCCACGCCGATGGTTGCCAGGATGCCGATGATGAAGGGAATCGATCCGGCTGGAACGCCCGCCGTGCCGATACCGCCCAGGATGGCGAGGTAGACCACCATCAGCTGCTGTCCGAGGCTCAGGTCGACGCCCGCAAGCTGCGCCAGGAAAAGGACCGTCACGCCTTCATAAAGAGCCGTTCCGTTCTGGTTGGCGGTCGCCCCGACAGTCAGCACGAAGCTCGAGATCTGCTTCGGGATCCCGAGATTCTGCTCCGCCACGGCCAATGTGGTGGGCAAGGTCGCATTGGAGGATGAGGTGGAAAACGCCGTGAGCATGGCCGTACGCACCGCGCGAAAGAAAACCCGCGGCGACATCCGGCCCAGCCAGCGTACCGCGAGCGAGTACACGCCAAACATGTGCAGACCGAGGCCCAGCAGAACGGTCAGCAGGAACCAGCCGAGCGAAGCCAGGAGGTCAATGCCGAACAAAGCCAGATTGCCGAACAGAAGGCAGGCTACCGCATAAGGGGCAAACTCCATGATGAGACTGATGAGCTTGCTTGAGACTGCGAACAGGCCTTCGAGTGCCGTGACAAGTCCTGACACCTCCTGCACCGGCAGAAGCGCCAAGGCAATGCCGACCATCATGGCGAAAAACATGAGGTGCAGCATATTGGGAGGATCACTGGCTATGGACTCGAAGGGATTGCGTGGAATGACAGTAGCCACCACCTGCGCCAGTGGGGACTGCTGCGTGGTGGGGGTGGCTGCGGCCGCTACCCGTTGTCCTGCGTCCTGGGCATAGCGCTCCTGCAGGGCGCTGGAGACGGCCGGATCGAGCTTCCGGCCAGGCTCGAAAACGTTCGCCAAGGTCAGCCCGATGAGCACTGAAATGGCGGATATCACCAAACAATACAGGAAAGACCGCACACCCACCCGGCCCAGGCGCTTCATGTCGCCCAAACCGGCAACACCGAGCGCCAGCGAAGAAAAGACCAGCGGAACAACGACCATCAGGAGCAGGTTCAGGAATATCTGGCCAACAGGCTGCGTGAAATTGTCGATGAACGCAGTGACCCACGGTGCCCCATCGGACCAGGTGTTCACGGCGAGACCGGCGAGCGCACCGATGGCAAGGCCAAGAAAAATTCGTTGATGCAGGGGCCGTGGCTGACGCATGCCTGCAGGTGCGGGAGTGGTTTTATTCACAAGGGGCTCCGGGGTGCTGAACGCCCATCCGAGCACAATCACCCGGGGCATGCAATGTCGACTGCCTTGATTGCGCGCCAGAGGCCATCACGCCGTGTGTGCCGATGCACCCCACGGGAGGCAGCGTTATGCTTTGGTCATGTCACGTAAGATCATCCATGTGGACATGGACGCGTTCTACGCTTCGGTGGAACAGCGTGACACACCGTCCCTGCGTGGCAAGCCAGTGGTGGTGGCCTGGCGGGGCTCGCGCTCCGTCGTCTGCGCAGCTTCCTATGAGGCGCGAAAATTTGGCGTGCGTTCAGCCATGCCGGCCGTGACTGCTGAACGGCTGTGTCCCGAGGCCGTCTTCGTGCCCCCGGATTTTCCACGTTACAGGGAGGTGTCGCGCCAGATCTGTGAAATCTTTCTTCAGCACACGGATCTCGTCGAGCCACTCTCACTGGATGAGGCTTACCTCGACGTCACCACGAACAAGCAGAATTTGCCAACCGCCACGCTGGTCGCGCGCCACATCCGCGAGGAGATCCGCGCAACCACGGGCTTGACTGCCTCGGCCGGGGTGGCTCCCAACAAATTCCTCGCCAAGATTGCTTCCGATTGGCGCAAGCCGGATGGGATGTTCGTGGTCCAGCCACATGAGGTGCGGGATTTCCTGGCGCCCTTGCCGGTGGGACGGTTGCCGGGTGTGGGGCGCGCCACCGAGCATCAATTGCAGCTGCTGGGTTTCATGCGGGTAGGCGATTTGCGTCGGGTCAGCCGTGATGAACTCGTACGCCGCTTCGGCCGTATGGGAGATCGGCTGGCCCGTCTTGCGGTGGGTGAGGATGACAGCGCGGTCAAGCCCGATCGGCCCCTGCAGCAGATATCGGTGGAGCAGACCCTGGCCGCAGATCTGGCCTTGAGTGAGCTTGCACCGGTCGTGCGGGAATGCGCGATCAAGACCTGGCTTACGGCACAGCGACGCCAACGCATCGGACGCACCTTGATACTGAAACTCAAGACTGCCGAATTCCAGATCCTGTCGCGAAGCATCACGCCGCCCCTGCCCATGCAAAGTGCGGCTGAATTGATCGAGCAGGCATTGTCACTGCTTGAGCGGGTGGACCTCCCGGCCTCGACACGTTACCGCCTGGCGGGCGTCGGCATGAGCAACTTTCCGCCAGAACTGCCGCAGGACGACCTGCTGTAAGATCCCCTACTCCACGGCCTCCAACCCATCCACACGCTGCAGACCACGGGGCAGCTTGTTACCACGTCGGCCACGCTCTCCACGGTAGGCATCGAGGTCGCGCGGCTTCAGGGTGACGTGTCGATTTCCCGCGAAGAGCTTGAGGCTCCAGCCGGCCGGAATGGCCACCACGCCTCGCAGCAGCTCCTCGCCCTTCTTGGCCTTCGGTGTGGGGATGCCGATGAGGCGATTGCCCTTGCCGCGTGCCAGCTCAGGCACCTCGGACACCTTGAACACCAGCAGATGGCCTGCGGTGGTGACACAGGCAAGATCATCCTGCGCCGGATCGTTCACCACCGCCAAGGGCAGAGCACGCGCACCTTCGGGCAGGCTGAGCAGCGACTTGCCAGCCTTGTTGCGTACGCTGAGGGTCTCGAGACTCGCCACAAAACCGTAGCCGGCATCGGAGCACACGA
>JAURMM010000049.1 GCA_030830685.1 Gammaproteobacteria bacterium
CGGCACTCGCGCCGGATGTGCTGCTGCTCGATATCCGCATGCCCGGGATGGACGGACTCGAGCTGGTCCGTCATCTCTCTACACTGCCTTCAAGGCCCGCCGTCATCTTCACGACGGCATATGAAGAGCATGCGCTCGCGGCCTTCGAGGCCAGTGCGATCGATTACCTGCTCAAGCCCGTCCGCGCCAGCCGCCTGCACGAGGCTCTGCAGCGCGCGGAACTGTTCAACACAGCGCGCTGGCAGGCACTCGTCGCAGCCGGCGAGACGACCGCCCGCACGCATCTCAGTGCATTCAGCAAGGGCACACTGCGTCTGGTGCCGGTGCGGGAAGTCCGATATTTCCAAGCTGATCAAGGTTACGTGACGGTGAGCCACCCCGAGGGAGAGCTGCTGATAGAGGACTCATTGCGAGCCCTGGAGCAGGAATTCGGCGGACTGTTCCTGCGGATTCATCGCAATACGCTGGTAGGCCTTGCCTGGATCACTGCGCTTGAACGCGATGCACGCGGCAATCACTTTGTGCGCGCACGGGATGTACCAGACAGCCTGCCCGTCAGCCGGCGCCTGCTTGGCGAGGTGCGGCGTCGCCTGCGACACCTCGTGCTGCCTTGAGCACCTCGCGCACTACTGCGCCAGATCTCCTGCCACGAACTGCAGCACGGACAGCGCTACCAGTGCTGCCGTTTCCGTGCGCAGGATGCGCGGGCCGAGACGCACGCCCTGGTAACCCGCGGCTTCAAGGCGCGAGACTTCCTGTGGATCGAGACCCCCTTCCGGGCCTATCACCAGGCTGATGGACGCCTTGCCTGCAACCGCGCTGGCGAGAGTCTCCTGAGCGGTGGGGGTCAACGTCAGCTTGAGTGTCGCCTCGTCGCACGCCATGAAATCCGGCAGTGACTGAATGTTCTCCAGGACCGGCAGACGATCCCTGCCGGATTGCTCACAGGCATGAGTGATGATGCCCTGCCAGTGTGCGATGCGGCGCGTGGCGCGCTCGCCCTCGAGCTTGACCTGGCTGCGGACGCTGGCGAGCGGGACGATGCGGGTGACCCCGAGTTCGACCGCTTTCTGCAGGGTGTAATCCATGCGTTCGCCCCGCGAGATCCCCTGTGCGAGTGTGATCTCAACCGGGGATTCGCGGGTGACTTCAACGCGCTCACCGACAGCCACCTCCACGCGATCGCGCTGGCTGGCCTCGAGCACGCCCGGATATTCGCCACCCCTGCCATCGAAGAGAGTGAGCGAGCTGCCCACCCGCGCGCGCAGCACTTCGCGCACCTTGTGCGCGGCACCCTCCGGCAGAATGACCCGGGTGCGGGGGCTGAGCGTGAGCGGGACGAAGAGGCGAGGCATGCGGACCTGACCCGTCAAGACGCGAGCAGAATCAGGCGGGGCTGACCGCTCCCGGCACTTCGCCCAGCATGGCGATGATGAGTACGTCTTCGAGGTCTATGCGGGTGGAAAGGTTTTCCGCCAGGCGCGACAGATCCTGCGCCAAGTGGTCGTTCAGCAGTTGGGGCGGGGCTGCCTCGTAACGTTCGCTGAAACCCACGGCACCGTCCGTGATGTCTGCTATACGAGGATAGATTTCGCGAGCGGCCTCCACCACCGGTTGGCGGCGTTCAGTCCCTTCGGCGAGGCGCTGGTACAGGCCAAAATGCCCGGCCGCGAGGTAATCAACCAGTATGCTGAGAAATTCGTCGAGCGTCGTGCGGACCCGTTCATCGACATTGTGAAGATTGAGCTTGATGAGGTCGGCCAGCAGGCTCAGCATCTGCCTGCGTTCCCGCAGCAGATCCTGGATGAGCTTGCGGGTTGCCGGCCGCGCATAGGCGGGATCCTGGGTCTGCTTTTCCATGGCGATGCTCCGATGCAGGGGACATTCCGCCATCACGCAGTCGCGGAGATGCCGGCAAGAAACTGCCCGTTACTCTAGCCAAACATGCGGTCGAACGCACGCCCGCAAGGCCGTGGCTATAATGCCGAGCATGGACATTGCGGGCTACTCGATCACGCGCTGCATCGCGCAGGGCGGCATGGCCGCAGCCTATCTGGCGGAGCAAAAATCCCTGGCCCGCACGGTGGTGCTCAAGGTCCTGGACACACGCGCCAATACTTCTCCCGTCGCACTCCAGCGTTTCCTCAGTGAGGGGCGGTTGTTGGCGGCCTTGCAACATCCTCATGTGATCACCCTCTACGACATCGGTGCGGTGGATGATCTTGCTTATCTGTCGATGGAATACGTGCCGGGAGGAGATCTCAAGGAACGCCTCGGCGCCGGTCCTCTCGCGCCGGATGAGGCGCTGACGATTCTCGAGCAGGTCGCGCGCGGGCTCGGGGCCGCCCACGAGCGAGGTATCGTGCACCGTGACGTCAAGCCGGGGAACATCCTGTTCCGAGCCGACGGCACGGCAGTGCTCAGCGACTTCGGAATCGCGAAATCCCTGACCGGCAACATCAATGTCACCTCGAGCGGTGCTTTCGTGGGCAGTCCCAACTACATGGCCCCTGAGCAGGCCAGGCATGGCGAGATCGATCATCGCGTGGACATCTACGCACTCGGCGTGATCTTCCACGAGATGCTCACCGGCCGGAAACCCTACGCGGCTGATTCCCTCGTCGAGGTCATTCATCGGCATGCGAACGCGCCCCTGCCGCGCCTTCCGGGTGGTCTCTCGCTTTTCCAGGACATGCTGGACTTGATGCTGGCCAAGGATCCCGGAAGGCGTTTCCGCGATGTGCCTGCCATGCTGAATGAACTCGCGACTGCCCGCAGGCACTGGCAGGCGCTTCTGGCGCGGGGCGAGGGTGATTCACCCCATGGCAAGCCGGTGCGTCTCGTCCATCCCGCTCCCGGCACGCCGCGCGAACGCCGCCTGCGTCACTGGCTGCACGGGGTGCTGCTGATCACGCTCTGCGCCCATGCGGTTCTCTATGTGGTCGGTGAACACCTGACAGCGCCTGCGAGCTCGTCACCCGTCCCGCTGGACAGCCCGCGCGATCCCGGTGCCCCGGAGCAGGTGGCGGCCGTGGAGTCTTTGCTGGCACAAGGCCCTCCGGGGCAATTGATTCAGGGGGATAAACACGAGCGCCTCGGCATGATCAAGGCGCTGCTCTGGCTCGCTGCGCAAAGTATGGCCGAGGGCCGGCTCACGCTGCCGGCGTCCGGCAGTGCACTCTATTACTACGCGCGAGTGCTGCAGCTCGACGCCGGGAATGGGGTGGCGGCGCAGGGCATTGCAGGCATTGCCGCGCGTTACGGGCGATTGGCGGACGATGCTGGCCGAGGCGGTGATTCGGCACGCGCCGACACTTATCGAACGATGGCCCGTCGCATAGCGAACATGGCCGGCTGAATCAGGCGTCGATCAGGAAACGGGCGATCGCGCAGGGTCAGCGCTTGCCGCCGGGTTCGGGCGCTTCGATTTGCACCAGCAGTGGTGCCGGGCCGCTCTCGATCCGATGAATCAGCTCTGTTTGCCGGTTGATCCCGGTCTTGTGGAAGATGTGCTTGAGATGCGTGCGCGCGGTGTTCACCGAAATCTGCAGCTCATCCGCTGCATCGTCCAGCGTCATTCCGTTGGTCATGAACTGCACCAGCTTCGCTTCCGTATGGGTCAGTCCATGGAGGCTCGTCAGCACGTCGAAGGAAATCTGGCGCTGGGCGCCGCTGTCGAATGCATAGACCAGCACCATCTCCGTTTGATCGCTCTCCGTTGGCGTGGGCACAGGCGCGATCATCAGTTCAAGGTTTCCACTCACGGCCGCCGAGCGTACGAGCATTACACCGCTCGCCTTGTCGTCGCCGGCGCGTGAGCGCTCCAGTGCAAGTTCCACCAGATCGCGGAAGTGCTGATCCTGGGCCTTGTCGGTGAGGCCGAGGATCTCGTTGCGCAGCTCCAAGCCACGATGCCGGGTGAGCATGTCCCGGGCAGTGCGATTGCCATGCCGCAGGCGCCGATCTGCATCGAGTACCAGAACGCCGTAGGGTGCAGCATCCAGGGCTTTCAGAAGGGCGCGATCAAGGCCGGAGCGCTCCGGTGCGCGACGCGGTCTCGCGGCGGTCAGCCGCAGTGCAAGCCCGTAGGTCTGGCCGCGCGCATCACGCAGCGGTGTCAGCGTATCCGAGCACGATTCGGGGCTCCCGGACCGTCCACTACGGGTGCGTACCAGGGTTTCTTCCTGACCCGTATTCATCACCCGCATCACGGCGTCCGCGGCTTCCTCCACTGGAAGCTCGTGCAAGGTAGCGAGCACATCGGCCAATGGCCTGCCCACCCATTGCTTGCGTGGGATCCCTGTCAGGTACTCCACCGCCAGGTTGGCAAAACCGACCCGGCCTTCGTTGTCCGCTGTGATGACCCCTTCCTGCTCGCGCTCATCCTGGCTTGCGGTGCTGGAATTATCAGGACTGGTCACAGGCGTAGCCCGATTCAAGGCCAGATCGATCGCCGTCAGGAGATCTTTGGTTGTGAAAGGCTTGTTGATGAAGCCCGCGGGCCTGGTGGCGCGCGCACGCTCGAGCAGCTGGGCGTCAACATGCGCCGAGATGTAAATCAGGGGAAGGTCAGGATGGTGTTCACGCAGGCGATGAGCAGCCTCAATGCCGTCCATGCCTTCGCCGAGGCGCACATCCATGAGAATCAGATCGGGTGTGAGCGCCGCAACCTGCTCCAGCGCTTCGAACCCGTCCCGGGCAATTCCCGAGACCTCGTAACCGAGCCCGCGCAGGCGCAATTTCAGCGCGCCTGCGACCGCGCGCTGATCTTCTACGATCAGGATTTTTTCATTGGCCAAACGGGATGACCCGTCGGGAGCGCACCTAGTGGTCGTCCCTGAACTGCCGCTGCAGCAGTTCGCGGCGCTCCTGTGCGTCCACGGTCAACGTTGCGATGGGGCGCGCCTCAAGACGTCCGAGACCGATCTCCTCGCCGGTTTCCTCGCAGTAGCCATAGGACCCATCATCGATGCGCTTGATGGCCTGCTCGATCTTGCTCAGAAGCTTGCGATAGCGGTCACGCGTGCGCAGCTCGAGGATGTTGTCGCTCTCACGGCTTGCGCGTTCGGCCTCATCACCCACATCGCGGGTCTCCGTGCGCAGGTGCTCCAGTGTTTCCTGCGATTCGGTGATAAGTTCCTGCCGCCAGTTTTCCAGTTTTTGCTTGAAGTACGCCAGGTGCTGGGCACACATGTACTCCTCACCCGGGGAGGGCCGATAACCCTCGGGAAGTTTGATCTCGTCCAGATTGATGACCTTGCGAACGGTGCTTACCGGCTTCGGCTCGGGCCTGGCGGGGGCCTTGCGTACCGGTTCAGATTTCAGTTTCTTGTCAGTGGCTGCAG
>JAURMM010000007.1 GCA_030830685.1 Gammaproteobacteria bacterium
GGCAGTCACGGGGCACTAGGATATACTGCAAGCTGTTTTTCCAAGCGATTGCCAGCGTGACAAATTCCACCCACTCCTCGCCGGGCAAGGGCCCGGAGGCCTCTCTTTCCGGACCTGCCAGCGGGGCCAACTCGGCCTGGGGAGGTCGCTTCGAAGGCCCCACCGACGCGTTCGTCGCCGAATTCACGGCCTCTGTCGGGTTTGATCAGCGACTCTATGCCCAGGACATCGCGGGTTCCATCGCGCACGCCCGGATGCTGGCTGCCTGCGGCATCCTCAACGAGGCGGAATGCACGGCGATCGTCGCAGGCCTGAAGGACATCCTCACCGAGTGCGAGACCGGACAGTTCCGCTGGTCGGTGGCACTTGAAGATGTCCACATGAACATCGAGAGTGCGCTGGTGGCCCGTATCGGCGCGGTCGGCAAAAAGCTGCATACCGCGCGTTCTCGCAATGACCAGGTGGCGACGGATATCCGCCTGTACCTGCGGGATCAGGTGGACAGCCTGTGCATGCGCCTGGACACCCTCCTGGCAGGACTCATCGATCTGGCGGAACGCGAAGCCGATACGGTGATGCCGGGCTTCACCCATCTGCAAGCGGCCCAGCCCATCACCTTCGGTCATCACATGCTGGCCTGGTTCGAGATGCTGATGCGGGACCGTGACCGTTTGCGCGATGCGCGGCAGCGGATCAACGTGCTGCCCTTGGGTGCGGGCGCTCTGGCCGGCACGAGCTTCCCCATCCGGCGCGAAATCACGGCTGAACTGCTGGCTTTTGCTGCGGTTGCCGAAAACTCGCTGGATGCGGTGTCTGATCGCGATTTTGCCATCGAGTTCACAGCCGCGGGTGCGCTGATGATGGTGCATCTCTCGCGGATGTCCGAGGAGCTGGTGCTGTGGAATTCGCAGCAGTTCGGTTTCATCGATCTGGACGATGCGTTCTGCACCGGCTCCAGCATGATGCCACAGAAGAAGAATCCGGATGTGCCGGAGCTGGTGCGCGGCAAGAGCGGCCGGGTGGTGGGGCATCTCATGTCACTCATCACCCTGATGAAAAGCCAGCCGCTCGCCTACAACAAGGACAACCAGGAGGACAAGGAGCCCCTCTTCGACACGGTGGATACGCTGCAAGCTTGCCTGCGTGCCTTTGGCGATCTCATCCCTACCCTCAAAGTGCGGCGCGAGCGTATGCGCGAGGCGGCAGAGGCGGGCTTCACCAACGCCACTGATTTTGCCGACTACCTGGTGCGTATCGGAGTGCCTTTTCGCGATGCGCATGCCATCGTCGGCGCGGCGGTCAAGCTCGCGATCGAGCGACAGTGCCGTCTCGAAGCCCTCACGCTTCCGGACTTCCAAGCGCTGCATCCGCAAATCATGGAGTCCGTCTACTCGGTTCTCGACATCGCAAACGTGGTGGCTGCACGTGATCATCTGGGCGGAACCGCGCCAAGACAGGTGCGGGAGGCCTGCGTACGGGCGCGCAAGCGCTTGGCTGCCACCGGCTGACTACGGGCTCTCATGCGTTACCGCCCACGCCTGCTGCATGCGCTCATCCTGCTCGGCGTGGTCGTGGCGGGTGGGTGGATGCTGCTGGTCAACCTCGATCCGCAGACACTGAAGGCCGCAGCTATCGGGCGCGTGAAAGCCGCCACTAGCCGGACGCTTACGATAGAGGGCGACCTGCAGATTGACTATTGGCCGAAGCTCGCGGTCCGGATGGAACAGCTCACCCTCGGCAATGCACCGGGGTTTGATGAGCGGCCGATGCTCGTAGTGCGCTCACTTGAAGTGGCCGTAGCACTCTTTCCGCTGCTCAGCGGAGAGCTCGAGTTGGACACCCTCCGCCTGGATGGACTCATCGTCAATCTTGAGCGCAAGGCGGATGGCTCCAACAACTGGGATGATCTGGGTGCGCAGCGGAAGCAACCGGATGAGACCCCGGATCTGGGAAAACTGGCCGCGCTGGCATTGGGTGGCGTGGACATCACAGGCACGGAAGTACACTGGATTGATGGTGCAGCAAGCCGCGAGATTCATCTCACGAATGCTGGCCTGCAATCTGCTCCGCTTGCATTTGGCGAACCTGTGGAGTTTTCCGTGCGGGGCGATCTCGCTGCAACCCAGCCTGCGCTCAGTGGCCCGGTGAAGCTGAGTGGCACTGCCCTGTACGACCCGGCCAAACTCCGCTACACGGTAGATCCGCTCAGCTTCCAGGCCGAGCTCAAGGGCCAGCGGCTACCGGGCGGCCGCGCGAGAATCAAAGGCAATAGCCGCGTGAAACTGGATCCGCGCAAGCAACGCCTGCAGATCGAAGCCTTGAGCCTCGAAGGCCTTGGGCACAACCTCTCCGGCGACTTGACGCTCGAACAGTCGAGCGGCAACTGGCCTGCCACTGAAGGCACACTTGCACTGCGCGGACAGGATTTCGCAAGCCTGCTGCGCGCCTTGGAACTGCCGATCGCCGAACGCGTGGCGTCTTTAGGCAATCGCGGGATCAGTCTCGACACGGATTTCAAACTGGATCTGACGGGCGGCACACTTGCCGTGCCGACCCTGAAGGGACAAGCGCTAGGGGTGCAGATCTCGGCTCAAGGTGAAGCGGAAGAAATCCAAGGCGATGCGGCGCGCTTCGAGGGCGCGGTTGATCTGCGCGGGAACGATCTGCCCGGCCTTGTGCTCGTGCTCAATCAGGCGCTGAATCCCGACACACCCGCACGTGGTGCGCTGGTCAAGGCCATGGGCAAGGTAGGCGATCGGCGCTTTGGTTTGAAGACCCGTTTCAAAGGCGATCGCGGCGAGCAGAAATTCCAGCTGGACGAGGGCACTCTGGAGGCTTTCGGGACCACCAGCCACCTCTCGCTTACAGAGGACCCAAAGGCCCGAGGATCGACCACGCCGCTGCGTGGCACACTGACCTCAGCGGGTCGCGACCTTGCACCGCTGGTGCTCACCGGCGCGAGCCTGCAAGGCCTTGATGAGGCGGCGCTCGCCTCGCTCTCTGCGCTCATGGAAGGACGCAAAGCCAAAAGCTATGAAATGGCGGCAGCCGTCAACCTGGACGTTGGCAATGAGCGCCTGGAATTGCGGTCACTCAAAGGGAGCCTGCTCGGCAATCCGCTGGAGGGCACGCTTGTACTGGATGCTGCCGCCGGACCAAGCGGAACTGTTTCGCTGCAGGGACCCGATCTACCGGCGCTGTTGGGCTTGGCAGGCGCGCTCAGTGCTTCACCCGTGATGGTGGAAACAGGCCGCCGGCTGGCCATGGCCAAGGATCAATCCTTCAGCGCAGAGGTGGGACTGATGCGCGACCCCGCGGCCCGCAGCATGGTGCTTTCACCCTTGAATGCCAGTGCTTTCGGTGTGTCGCTGAGTGCGCGTCTCGCGATGGCAGACTTGGCCGCCGATGGTGCCGGCAAAGTCGAGGCAATCCTTGCGCTCCGCGGGCAGGATCTGCAGCCCTTGTTTTCTGCGCTTGAATATCCAGCACTCGCCCAGCAGGTCGATACGTTCGTGCTTGAAGCGGCGATGGATGGTTCGACGCGCGCGATAAGCCTGCAGCCCTCTGCGCTGCAGGTGAGGCTGCGCCCCGCGCGCAAGTCAGCACCCACGGAGCTTTCGCTCTCCGCGCAGAAAGGCAGTGCCAATCTGGAAGCGGGCACCTTCACGCTGGATAATATTGCGCTCACGGGCCCCGGACTTGCCGGCACAGGCAGCTTTCGCAGCTTCATGCGGGTGGAGGGCGGCCTGGGTTACGAGGCAAACTTGGAGATTCCTCCTTTCGACTTGCGTCGCCTGTTCACGATGTTGGGACAACCCGCGCCAGACACCCGGGATGTGCGGGCACTGACCAAGGTGGGCCTGCAGCTCCGCGCGCAAGGCGATGCCAGCAAGCATGCCCTCAATGAGGTGACATTGAACCTGGACGAGACGCGGATGAATGCGGATTTCCTGTTTGAAACGGGAGAAGTTCCAGCCTTGTCTTTCACTCTCGCGATCGATCAACTGGATGCAGATCGCTATCTCGGCAACACCACAAACGACAAGGCGGAGGCCATCACACCAGAAGTGATTGCCTTGGGCGCGATGCGGCTGCCCAAGGCGCGTCTGCGCGCACTGCGCATCGATGGCCAGGCCGCTTGCAAAACCCTGCGCTACGCGGGCGCGAAGCTCTCGAACCTCGACTTGGCACTCAAGGCCGAAGCGGGCAAGTTTGCACTGGCACCGGTGAAAGCGCGGCTCTACGGCGGACGTTACCGAGGAGAATTCCTGCTGGACGTGAACGGCGAGGGACCAACGCTCGACAGCAGCACAACCTTGGCCAAGATCAATCTTGCTCCTCTGCTCGCAGACACCGCCGCGCGGGACGATCTGGCGGGAGTGCTCAACTTCGAAGCCAGACTTTCCATGCGCGGCAAAACGAGCGCGCAACAACTGGCGAGCCTCGGCGGCCAGGCTTCCTTTGCTATCACCGAGGGCGAGATCAAAGGGTTGGATTTGCCCGCGGTGTTGCGCGCGGCGGAAATCACCCTGGAACGCAAACGCCCGGAGATTCCGCCGACCGGCGGGAGCACGCGGTTCCGCTCGGTCACCGGTTCGCTGAATGTCGAGCGGGGTGTGGTGCAGAACCGTAACCTGCTGATGGAGGGAGAAGGTTTCCAGATCACAGGAGAAGGCGCTCTTGCGGATCTGCCGCGTAAGCGCATGGACTTTGCCGCGCGGCTGCGCGTGCCACCCGGCACCACCGAAGCACAAGGCCATCGCTACAATCTGGGTGATTACGAGATTCCGATTCGCTGTCGTGGCCCTCTCGCCGTGAAGAGCTGCAGGCCAGATTTGGCCGGCCTTGTCGATCGGGAAACACGCAAGGCGCTGCAGAAGAGCGCGGAGAAACTCATCGAGGAGAAAGCCGGTGGCGCCGGGAAGGCCATCAAGAAACTGCTCGAGTTCTGATGCGCGCGGGTGATTTCGGTGCGCGCCTGGTCGCCTGGCAAGCCGCGCAGGGTCGCCACAATCTGCCCTGGCAAATTGCGCGCACGCCCTACCGTGTGTGGGTATCCGAGATCATGTTGCAACAGACCCAGGTTGCGACGGTCATCCCCTACTTTGAACGGTTCATGCGGCGTTTTCCGGACGTAGGCGCGCTGGCGGCCGCGGAGATCGATGAAGTCCTGCATCATTGGTCTGGCCTTGGTTATTACGCGCGCGGGCGCAATCTGCATCGCGCGGCACAGAGACTGGTGTCCATACACGGCGGTGAGTTCCCGGAGGAAATAGAGGCCGTGATGGCGCTGCCCGGAATAGGCCGGTCAACTGCTGGCGCCATCCTTGCGCTCAGCCGGAATGCGCGACACCCGATTCTGGATGGCAATGTGAAGCGCGTGCTTGCGCGCCACTTCGCCATCGAAGGCTGGCCGGAATCGCCTGCCATTCAGAAGAAGCTCTGGGCCCTGGCTGAGTCCCTGACGCCTGCACAGGATGTGGCCGTTTACACGCAAGCCATCATGGATCTCGGTGCCACCTGCTGCACGCGGACCAAACCCGCCTGTGCGGTGTGCCCGGTGACGGAATCCTGTCAGGCGAGGGCTCTCGGTCTTGTGGATGCACTCCCGACGGCGCGTCCCCGCAAAGCGCTGCCGGAAAAATCCACGCGTTTTCTGGTGCTGTCCGATGGGCAGGGCCGATGGCTGCTGCAACGGCGCCCACCGCGAGGAATCTGGGGCGGATTGTGGGGCTTTCCGGAGCTCGCCCAGGACGAGGAAGCCGCGGACTGGGCAAAGGCGCAAGGGTTCGAGCTCCAGGGCACGCTCCGCGCGTTACCGGGGTTCACCCACACTTTCACGCACTTCAGGCTGCTCATCGAGCCACTGATGGGTGAGGCAAGCGCCTCGGGCCGTCTGATGCGTGAAGACACAGGATTTTGCTGGTACGCGCCGGCTGCACCGGTCGATATCGGGCTTGCCGCGCCGGTGAGCCGGCTGCTGACCATGCTGGAGTCCGCAGAGGTTACCTAGCAGCGTCTTCGTCCGTCGGGATCCTGCAGCGGGGGCTCTGGTATAAGCTTCGCCCCCCAGTCCTTTTGAGGAGATTACTGCCATGACGCGAATGGTGAATTGCGTAAAGCTCGGTCGCGAAGCCGAAGGACTGCCGCGTGCACCCTATCCGGGTGAGTTGGGCAAGCGGCTGCTGGAGCATGTTTCCAAGGAAGCATGGGCCGGGTGGCTGAAGCACCAGACCATGCTCATCAACGAATACCGGCTGACGCCCATCGAAGCCAAGGATCGCAAGTTCCTGGAGGGCGAGATGGAGAAATATTTCTTCGGGGAAGGATCCGCGGCGCCCGAGCAATTCACGCCCAAGGCCTGACGCTCCTAGTTTGCCGGGAGATCCTCAGCGCCCGTCCAGCGCGGGCAGCGGACGACGTACCAGCTCTGCGAAGCTCGCCAGCACCCGCAAGGTGAGGCCCCAGATCACGTGTTCGCCGTGCTGGATGCCCGGGAACACCGAGGCCGTGACGCCGGGGTATTCGTACTCGATGACCTGCGAGGCATCAAACAGATGGCCGAGCGGAACCCAGAACACATCCGCCACCTCCTGGGGAATCCGGGGACTGGCGAGCGCGCGCTCCGCAGCACTCACGCGATACACATGGGGCCACAGCGTGAGCGCTGCACGGCTGGCGTTGTTCTCGATGAGGCGCATGGGCAGCGGCCCCACGCGATGCCTGGGCCCAATGGGCAGACCAATCTCCTCCATGGTCTCGCGTTCGGCGACGGCGCAGGCATCCGGGTCTTCCTGACTAGCCCGACCGCCGGGGAAAGCCACCTGACCGGACCAAGGGTCGCCCTGCCGCTCGGCACGGCGGATGAAACAGACCTCGAGTTGTTGGCGGCCCTCGGCCAGGATCATGGCCACCGCAGCCTGACGGGGGTGGGGTTCGAAGGCCCGGTGATCGAGCTCAACCTGGCGGGTGGCGAGGCGAATTTCATCAAGCGTGAGCATGTGCGGTGAGGATAGCAGCTCGCAGCTTCTGGTCTACCACGGACCGGCGGTGCGGCTACACCTTGAGGACTCATGCAGCAGGTCTGAAGCGCGCTCCCGAGGTTGACGATGCCCCGCCCAGCGGATTTAATACGCGCTCCCCGCAGGGGGGTTCCGGCCCCACCGATTCAGCAAGATCCCGCGGCCAGGTAGCTCAGTTGGTAGAGCAGCGGATTGAAAATCCGCGTGTCGATGGTTCGATTCCGTCCCTGGCCACCAAATTTCAAGCATGGAATCAATCGTTAGCGGCTGCGGCCCCTATCTTGTTCTCCATTCCGCCGACGGCTTGTGTAGTTCCTGTGTAATCGCGCCAGAAAAATCAGGCTTTCGGGACTTTCAGAACGCCAGCTTTAATCGCGTTTGCAACTTGTCCATCGCCGTCTGAATGTGCGAACCATTCTGGTGCGAGTGCCACTCCACCACAGCCAGTGTCTTGTGTCCGCTGCTCCGCTTCACGGTGAGCAGAGCCAATCCAGCCTGAGCAAGATGCTTAATCGCAGTATGGCGCAGCGTGTGCCGAAGAATCTGATCCGGGTCCAGCTCGGCAGCGGCGACGACGCGGCGAAAAGGCTTGCGCAC
>JAURMM010000008.1 GCA_030830685.1 Gammaproteobacteria bacterium
CCGACGCTCGGCATGTAAAGAATGTCTGCCTGTTTGTCGCGCGCGACCTCGCTGATGCGCCGGAGCTGGTCTGCAGTATCCGAACCCTCAATCTCGATGAATTCATCGAAGACGGCTTTGCCCGCCTCGTCCACCGCGGATGAAAATCCCATACCGATGACATGAAAGTGCCTGCGCGCGCCTTCCAGTGTGCGCGAATGCGTGCGGTAGATTGAATGCCCCGAATTGAACCACTCCATCACCGCCAGCAGTACCGGCTTGCCGTCATGCTTGCGCGGCGCCTCTGAGGGTTCGATGTCATGCAGGTCCCGGCTCGCAAGCCAGCGCCGAATCAATGCATTGATCGGTTTCTTGATGTCGTGCTTCTCGGGGATGTCTGCATAGCTGCAGTGCATGTAGACATCATGCAGGATGCCTACCGGCAGTTGTGCGATGTCCTCGATTTGATCAAGCTTCTGGGCAAGCCAGGGCAGCATCAACTCGCGCTTGATGTGCGCGGCCGGGGCACCCAGGAAACGCGGAGACAACAGGGCAAGACAAAGCCCTGCGGCGAGGTGCTTGTCGTGCTCCCAAAGCGCGTCCAGGTCCAACGCAATTTCAGATTCGGGTGAATAGAGCAGGCAGAATTTAGCGAGATTCCGGTTCTCGACCTGAAGATGATTCAGGTCACCCTTGCCTCCGATGTTGAAGGCGCGAACCACGTGGTCGGCATTGCGGAAAGGTGTGGCGGAGAAAATTGCCGAGAACCAACGATGGAAGTTGAGCAGCTGGGCAAAGCCATCCGGCGAGAACGCAAAGTCGGCATCGGCGAAAAGGCAGGAGATGGCAGAGGCAACCCGCGTCCAGATGTGTACATCGGTCTCTGCCGGCAGGAGATTGGTGAGCGGGCTTGCGGCAAAGCTGCCCCCTTGCATGCCGTAATTGGCATCCAGATCCGCCAGCAGGGACAGCAGCTCGCGCGCCGCCAGCTCATGCTGACGTGTGTAGGCAAGATGTTCAAACTTTTCGAGGTTGAAACTCATGACGCGTTCCCTACCTTGGCTCTGGTGACTGCCAGAGGTATCGGCATACGCGTCAGAAACTGTAACTGACCCGGAACCAGGCCTCGGGAATGTGCTGTTTGGTATCTGCCTGGGGATTGCCCCCTTCCACGTGCCAGCTGGCGGCAACCTCGAGATTCATGCCTTGGTATCCGGCTCTGGCGCCTATGCCTGCGCCGGAGATACGCCTGCGGTTGTCACCTTCGAAAATGGGGTTTGTGTTCAGGCGACTGGCCCCTGTGTCGTAGAACAGGAACGGCTCGACCACTTCATGAGGCTTGTACCGGAGCTCCAGCTGCCCCAGCCACCCCCTGTCACCAAAGCCTTCGCTCGTGGGGTAGGCCCGAACCCCATCAGCCCCACCGAGCCCGAAGTCCTCCGACGAATCCAGATTGTCCGGCGTCCACTGGACCGAGAGGCGCCCGTAGAGCGACAGATTCCAGCGCAGGTTCTGGGAGCGCACCAGGTCAAGATTGAGTTTGTCAAAGGCCCCATCGGTTTCCAGGGGATCTGGCTTGAGCATGCTGCCAAGGTGCAAGTCGCCATAAGTCCAGGAGAAAGCACCGTAGGTGATGCCGCCTCCCAGCCAATTGTCCCTGTGATCGAACTGGAGACTGAGTGGCAGCGAATCGCTCCATTTCTTCTCTGTGGAATCCAAAAACAGTCCCTTCTTGTCCGTCATCCGCTTGTGCTGGTAGCTCAGGCCCAGGGTCAGGTTGCTGCGGGTTGAGCGCAGGAGCGGATAGGTCAGGCCAAGGCTGGTGATTTTGGCGAGGCCACTGGCGTCCAGAACCTCGAACTCCTTGCCCAGTTGATAACGCGTATGGGTGTAGCGACCGCTGGCACGCAGACCACTCCCACCGACCGGCAGGCTGTAGCCAATGGAACCTAGCCAGAGATCCTGGCCAGTGCCGATGATATTGAGGTCAATGCGGTCGCCCATCAGAAAGGGGCTGTTGGCAGTAAGTTGGATGAAGCCCCGGTTGCGACCGGAATATCGGTTACCGTAGTTATCAAAGCCGGCCTCACCCTGGAAGCGGCGGACGCGAGACACCTCCACCGTCAAATCGCCGGTACCGGGGGTTTCACCTGGTCCAACCACCGGCGTGACCTTGATCCCCGGAAGATCGCTCAGCAGGAGCAACGGTCGATTGAGATTATCCGCGGTAATTGGTGTGCCAGGCTTCAGCACCTCAAGAAAACGGCCGGTTGCACGCTGGTAGCGCGGATCTCCGCCCGGCTGGATGGCTCCGTAGCGTCCTTCAATCACCTGCAAACGGACTACGCCGCCTTCGATGGTCTGCGCAGGAACGAGTGCGCGGGCAAACAGATAGCCGTTGGCGCGGTAATAATCGGTGATGCGACGCGCGAGGCCGTTGAGGCCGGCCAGATCAAAACGTTGCCCCGCATAGTCGCCAAGCAGCGCGAGCAATTCCTCTGCCTGGAACACCTCATTGCCTTCGACCACCAGTTCGAGCACTTCAATCTGGGTGCCGCCCGGCGCAACGCCTTCAGGCAAAGGGGCCGACAAATCAAACCGCGGCGATTCTTTGGGAGCCTCCGGCGGCAGTACGAACTGACGCAAGGTCTGGCCGGCGTCCGGCGGAACAGGGGGAGCGGCCTGTACCCAGGCACACGCGACCGTCAGACCGCACAGGGCTGTCAAGCGTGCAGAAAATCTGCCCATTAATTATCTTTGGGGAATGTGGGATCTTTGAGGAAGTTAGCACACTCCATCCATCGACCACAAAGAACAACCCTCCGACCGGGCAGCGATCCGCCCGGAGGATTTTTTGGAAAATCACCGTCTTTACTCCGGGAAGAACACCTTCATCAACCTCTCCCGAGCTCGAGCAGTGAGCTTGCCGGTGCACAGTCTAGAGGGGCAAGCCCCCTTGGCGGCGGTCGAGGCCGTGATGTTTGCACTCAGGCCAGTGGGGTCTACCAGATTGTAGTTGTCCGCATCTTCTCCACCCAGGCTGAAGACCACAGCCACTGGCTTATTGCTGCCTACCGAGCTGTTATTGAATTTCGCGCTGACCAGGCCGGACAGGCTCACATTGTCACCCCCGATCACACCGCTGATGTTGGCAGCGCTGGTGTTGACCGTGGCATTGGTCGTGCCGTCGTAGGTCTTGTCCTCTGCGGTCACGCCCGTCAACGAGAGATTC
>JAURMM010000050.1 GCA_030830685.1 Gammaproteobacteria bacterium
CGTCCTGCGCTTCCTGCGCGATGTGGCGCCTGTGGCATGAGAGTCGTACTTGTCACCGGTGCCGGCAGCGGAATCGGTCGATCCGTTGCACTGGGCTTTCTCGGCGCCGGCGATGCAGTGGTGCTGGCGGGGCGGCGTCACGAGGCGCTCGCTGAGACCGCGGCCTTGACCGGCCAGGCCCGCGAGCGGGCGCTGATCGTGCCCACTGATGTCTCGGATCCGGAGTCCGTCGCCGCCCTCTTTGCCGCCATCGAGCAACGTTTCGGTCGTCTGGATGTGCTCTTCAACAACGCTGGCACAGGGGCACCGGCGATGAGCATCGACGAAATGTCACTGGCCCAATGGCGGGCGGTGGTGGATGTGAACCTGAACGGCGCCTTCTACTGTGCCCGCGAAGCTTTCCGCTTGATGCGTCACCAGCATCCCCAAGGCGGGCGCATCATCAACAACGGCTCGATTTCGGCGCATGTCCCGCGGCCAGGCAGCGCCGCATATACCGCCACCAAACATGCACTGACCGGGCTCACCCGCACCCTGTCCCTGGACGGGCGGGCGTTCAACATCGCCTGCGGGCAGATAGATATCGGGAACGCGGACACTGCCATCGCGCAGCCGATGCGTCAGGGGATCCGCCAGGCTCATGGCGACATCCGCGTCGAACCCGTGATGGATGTCGCCCATGCGACCAGTGCGGTGCTCTACATGGCCGGACTGCCGCTGGAGGCAAATGTGCAATTCATGACCGTGATGGCAACGACCATGCCCTACATCGGTCGCGGCTGAGGATTTTTCAAGACCATGTCCACACACCAGATCCGTTACGAGGTCAGCGAGCATATCGCCACCATCACTCTCGACCGGCCCGAAGTGATGAACGCTTTTGGCGGCACGATGCGCGAGGATCTGCTCGCGCGCCTTGAAGAGGCGGCCGCCGACCCCGACGTGCGCTGCGTGGTCATCACGGGTGCGGGCAAGGCTTTCTGTGCGGGTGGTGATGTCGCAAGCATGGCGGAGCTGCAGGCACGGGACGACACCACGGTGCTGACCACTCGCATGCGTGCTGCGGCCAACCTGATCAGCTTCCTGCGGGTGCTGCCCAAGCCGGTGATTGCGGCGGTCAACGGCGCGGCGGCCGGTGCCGGCATGAATCTCGCGCTGGCCTGTGACCTCCGCTATGCCGCCGCAAGCGCAAAATTCTCGGAAGCCTTCATCCGCATCGGTCTGGTTCCCGACTGGGGCGGCCATTTTCTTCTGACCGAGCTGGTCGGTCCCGCACGGGCGCTGGAACTCATCATGAGCGGTGATCGCATCGACGCGCAGGAAGCCGAGCGGCTCGGTATCGTCAATGCCTGTTTCGACGACGCGGATTTCGCGGCCGAGGTACGCAACAAGGCCCGGATGCTTGCAGCCGCGCCGGCTGCAGCCATTGCGGCCATCAAGCAGGGTGTACGGCGCGCGATGCGCGGCAGTCTTGAAGACACGTTGGAGTATGAGCAGGAAGCCCAGCGAAGCGTGTTCCTAAGCGCTGATGCGCGTGAGGGCATGCGCGCATTCCTCGAGAAGCGCGCAGCGCGCTTCAACCAGCAGTCGTGACGTGATGAAGGCCGTCGTTGTCCCTGACTGGATGCCCTTCGACCACCTCACATTGCATGAGGTAGAGGTCCCCGAGCCGGGTCAGGGTGAGGTCCTGATCCGCATCCGGGCTTCCGGGGTCAGTTTCGCCACCAGCCTCGTGGTGCAAGGCAAGTACCAGCGCAAGCCACCGCTCCCTTTCGTGCCGGGAACCGAGGTAGCGGGGGAGATCTCGGCGGTCGGTGAAGGCGTCAGCCGTTTCCGGATCGGCGATCGCGTTTGCGCGGTGCTGGACTGGGGCGGCATGGCGGAGCAGGCGGTGGCCTGTGCCGTGAATGTCTACCCGCTGCCGGCAAGCCTCGATTACCCGCAAGCCATAGCATTCACCCATTCTTACGCCACGTCCGCGGCGGCACTGACCTGGCCACACCTGCTCAATGTGCAGGCAGGGCAGACCTTGCTCGTGCATGGCGCCGCAGGTGGTGTGGGACTCGCGGCAGTCGAGATCGGAAAATTGCTCGGCGCACGCGTCATTGCCACTGCGGGAAGCGATGACAAGCTCGGGCTGGTGAGTGCGCATGGAGCCGATCATGTCATCAACTATCGTCAGGACGATTTCCGTGCGGCCGTGCTCTCGCTCACCGATGGTCATGGTGTCGACGCCGTGTATGACCCGGTGGGCGGCGATGTGTTCATGCAGTCGCTCCGGTGCATGGCGCCCGAAGCCCGCATCATGCCGGTGGGATTTGCCGGCGGTGAAATCCCGCAGATTCCGGCCAACCTGCTGCTCGTGAAGAATCTCACGGTCTGCGGGCTCAATCTTGGCCTCTACTTCGGGTGGAGCCCGCAGGACCTGCGCCATGTCTACGAAGCACGCATGCGCAGCCTCATGGACACACTCTTCGGCTGGTTCGAGGCCGGCAAGATTCGCCCGGTGATAGGCAGCACCTGGCCCTTGGAAAGATTCCAGGACGCCATGGCGGAAGTCCTCGCGCGACGGTCGCTGGGGCGCGTGGCCCTGGTGATGGACTGAGCCTTGGACATTCGGGCAGATATTCGGCTGAGGCCGGCTTGGCATGTCGCCGTGCCTTTCCTGCTGGGTGCCTTCATGACCGGCATGATTGGCGCGGCTGCGCAACACGAATTCACCTTAGGCTTCAGCCTGCTGCTGGTCCTCTGGGGTGTACTGTGGAGCCTGCTCGCACGCACGCGGCGGGCACGCTTCCATACCGCCATCGCAGAGGCCGTGGCGCGTCTGCCTGCGCCGACCGCAGGCAAGGCGACCTGGCTGGGGCCGGCCACCCTCAAGGTCAGACCGCGCCGGAGCGGCCATCTGCTCTGGTCGGGTGACGGTTTTCTGTGGCTGCCGGACACCGCACCTTTGCAGGTGGAGGGCCAGCAGATTGCACTGGACGACGTGAGGCCAGAGCTCGTGTTCCGCTTCAAGGAGCTCACGGAGATGCAGCATGCGTGCGGCATCTTGAGCGGAGATCAGCTCATTCTCTCGCGCCAGGACGGAGTCACGACCCGGTTTGCCCTGCCAAACCCTGTGGTCTATACCTTCGCGGCCCATGCCCTGGCTTTGGAGAGAGGTGTCCCGACCTCACCTCCCTGATGGATTCCGGGATCCTGTCGTATGTCTGGGTTGCGCTCGCAGCGCTCGCCGCAGGGCTTGTGAATTCACTCGCCGGCGGTGGGACTCTACTGAGCTTTCC
>JAURMM010000051.1 GCA_030830685.1 Gammaproteobacteria bacterium
ACGCGCACGATCATCGTGGACGAGATCCATGCCGTGGCCAGTACCAAGCGGGGTGCGCATCTCGCCCTCAGTCTGGAGCGCCTGTCCGCGCTGGCCGAGCAACGGCCGCGGCGGATAGGCCTGTCTGCCACGCAACGCCCGCTCGAGGAGGTCGCACGTTTTCTGGCCGGTACCCGCGCGACCATGGATCTGGCGGGAACGGTCAACCTGATTGACGAAGGACATGCGCGGACCCGTGACCTGACGCTGGAACTGCCGAGCGCTCCGCTGGAAGCCGTGCTGTCTACGGAATCCGCGGCGGAGATGCACGACCGCATCGCCGAACTGATTCTCGAGCACCGCACGACGCTGGTCTTCGTCAACACGCGACGC
This sequence comes from Gammaproteobacteria bacterium, assembly GCA_030830685.1. Taxonomy (GTDB): domain Bacteria; phylum Pseudomonadota; class Gammaproteobacteria; genus CAIKBL01. The sequence continues at coordinate 373 of JAURMM010000051.1, forward strand.
ATGGCCGAGCGGGTCGCTAAGGCGCTCAGTGACCGCATCGGCAACGACCTCATCACGTCCCACCATGGCAGCATGTCGCGCGAGCTGCGCCTGCAGGCGGAGCAGCGCCTGAAAGCCGGGCAGCTGCGGGCACTGGTCGCCACGGCATCTCTCGAGCTCGGGATCGATGTGGGGGAGGTGGATCTGGTGTGCCAGATCGGCGCCACCCGCACACTGGCGACCCTGCTCCAGCGTGTCGGCCGGTCCGGGCATCGGCTCGATGCGCTCATCAAGGGCCGCGTGTTCCCTCAGAGCCGCGACGAACTGGTGGAATGCGCCGCGTTGCTCGACATGACCCGGCGGGGTGAGCTCGATCGCCTGACCATCGCCGGCCCCGCACTGGATGTGCTAGCCCAGCAAATCGTCGCCGAAGTCGCAGCACGCGGCGAATGCGGCATGGACGCGCTGCTGGAGCTCATGCGGGGCGCCTACTGTTACCGCGCTCTGTCTCGCGAAGCCTTTGCTCGCGTGCTCGACATGCTGGCGGAAGGTTATGCCTTTGCCCGTGGCCGACGCAGCGCCTATCTGCACGTCGATCGCATCAACCGCCAGATCCGGCCCCGCCCAGGTGCCCGGCTGGTGGCAATTACATGCGGAGGCGCCATTCCCGATACGGCCGATTACGACGTGCTGGTGGAACCCACCGGGCAATTCGTGGGCAGTGTGAATGAGGACTTTGCGATAGACAGCATGCCGGGAAGCATCTTCCAGCTCGGCAACAGTTCGTGGCGCATCGTCAAGATTGAACAATCGGCGGTGCGGGTGGCGGATGCTGCGGGCGAGCCGCCCAACATGCCGTTCTGGATAGGGGAGGCACCTGCGCGCAGTGATGAGCTGTCAGCCGCTGTATCCCGAGTGCGTACAGAGTTCGACGCGCGCCTTCAGGCGGCGCCGGAGGAACACAGGGCAGCACATCTGCTGGCCTGGTTGCAGGACGAGCTCGCACTCGGGCGCTCTGCGGCCGAGCAGATCTACGAATATCTCGCCGGCGGACGCCTGGCCCTCGGTGTCATGCCGACGCAGGACACTCTGGTGCTCGAGCGCTTCTTCGATGAATCAGGGGGCATGCAGCTCGTCATCCACTCACCCTTCGGAACCCGTATCAACCGGGCCTGGGGGCTCGCCTTGCGCAAGCGTTTCTGCCGCCAGTTCAATTTCGAGCTGCAGGCCGCGGCGGTGGAGGATGCAATCGTCATCTCTCTGGGGGCCATCCACAGTTTTCCGCTGGAGGATGTCTGGCGTTTCCTCAAGTCGAATACCGTGCGGCAGGTGCTCATACAGGCACTGCTGGATGCGCCGATGTTTCCGGTGCGCTGGCGCTGGGTAGCCTGTTGCGCACTGGCCATCCAGCGCAGCCGGCATGGCAAGCGCACACCACCACGGCTGCTCCGCATGTTTGCCGAGGATCTGGTGTCACTGGTGTTCCCTGATCAACTTGCCTGCGCAGAGAACCTGACCGGTGCGCGCGAGATTCCGGAACATCCGCTCGTTGACCAAGCGATCGATGACTGCCTCTCGGAGGTGATGGACTGCGCAGGACTGGAAGACCTGTTGCGCGCCGTGGAGCAGGGCGGAAAACGCCTTGTGGCGCGCGATCTCACCGAGCCTTCACCCTTTGCCCAAGCTGTCCTGAACGCCAACCCCTATGCATTTCTCGATGATGCGCCACTCGAGGAGCGGCGCACGCAAGCGGTCCAGAGTCGGCGTTGGCTGGACCCGGCTGTCGCGACGGATCTCGGGGCGCTCGATGCCGAAGCCATCACTCGAGTCATTGCCGAAGTGTGGCCGAGCCCCCGTAACCGCGATGAGCTGCACGAGGCGCTGGACATGCTCGGCGCCGTGAGTCCGCAGACGCTTGCGCGAGGGCCGCATGGGCGGCTTGCCGATGTAGATGAAGCGAAGCTCACCCACTGGCATGAAATTCTTGCGGGCGAGAACCGTGCGCGGGTGCTGCGCCTGCCCGAAGGATCCGGTGAGGAGCGGTGGCTGGCGGCAGAGCGCTGCCGCGAACTGCGAGGACTCTGGCCGGCGGGGACCTTGCTTGGAGATGAGCCGCTGCCCGCATGGTCACGACCAGCGGCGGAATCTCCACTCTTGGCGCTGGTGCGAGGCTGGATGGAGGTGTGTGGTCCCGTGACGGCGCGGAACCTCGCGAGACATCTGGCACAGGATGTCGCTGCTGTCGAACAGCAGCTGCATGCACTGGAAGCCCAGGGAATAGTGCTGCGCGGGCAGTATTCACCGAGCAGCACCGAGCTCGAATGGTGCGAGCGCCGGTTGTTGGCCCGTATCCACCGCTACACCCTGAATCGCCTGCGTGCCGAAATAGAGCCGGTAGCCGCGGCTGATTTTCTGCGCTTTCTGTTCGAATGGCAGTACGCGGGGGCCGGACATCAGGTGGAGGGTGCGCAGGCGACGGCCAAGGTGCTGGAGATGCTTGCAGGGTTCGAAGCCCCCGCGGGGGGCTGGGAGCAGAGCATCCTTCCGCTCAGGGTCAAGGATTACAGCACGTCCATGCTCGATCGCCTCAGCAGCGGGGGCAGGGTGAGTTGGTTGCGCCTGCGGCCCCGCGAGGGCGGCAAGGCGGGTGGACAGCTGCTACGGACCTCTCCCATCACTTTCATCCCGCGCAGCGACCTGCGCGCCTGGTTGCAACTGTATGGGGGAGGCGAAAAACCCGAACTCAGTGGTGTGGCCGAGGCGGTGAAGGGCTACCTGCAAGCCCGCGGGGCGTCTTTCTTTGATGACGTTACCGCGGGCACCCGGCTGCTCAGAACACAGTGCGAACAAGCCTTGAGCGAGCTCGTGACCGCCGGACTAGCCACTTCGGACAATACCCAGGGTCTGCGTGTGCTGCTGACGCCGAGCGCCAAGCGCCGGCCTCTGCGCGGCGAACGCCGGCGCCGAGGCTTGGCGGCGGGCATCGAGGAGAGCGGCCGCTGGGCTCTGCTGGAGCCGAGTGAGGAGGGGCCGGGAGCCCTGCCGTACGGCGCGCCGGATCTGGAGCCCGTAGCGCGCGGCCTTCTGCAACGGTACGGCGTGGTCTTCCGGCGGCTGCTCGAGCGTGAGAACTGTGCCCAGCTCTGGCGCCCCATCCTCCAGTGTCTGCGTCGCATGGAGGCCCGAGGCGAGATTCGTGGCGGGCGTTTCGTGGCGGCATTCGCCGGAGAGCAATTCGCTCTTCCGGAGGCCGTGGCGGCGTTGCGGCGTGTCCGGGCGACCCAGGCCAGCGGCGAACCTGTGCTGACGAGCGCGGCGGATCCGCTCAACCTGGTTGGAATTCTCACTCCAGGGGTGCGGGTTCCCACAAACAGCCAGGCAGTCATCGCCTGGCTGGACGGCGAGCCAGTGGCGACCCGCCTGGGTGGCCAGATTCACCTCCTCAAGACCTTGGACGCCGCGCAGGAGATGCGTGTGCGCACTGCTTTCATCGCCCGCCGTCCCAGTCCCCAAAGCGCCCGCCGCAAGATTTGACATAAGTGCAGGACGGGTCTGGCGCGAGCCTTCTTCCGTCAGTTGCGATTCATTTCTCGACTCAAACTCAAGATTTCCAAGGCTTGGTCAAAAAACTCTTTTATTCAAGATTTTGAATCCAAATACTCACCTGCTATCCAGCATAATTTTCCATATATAGCTTCAACTATCTGATTTAATTGAGATAAAAAGAAATTCCTGAAAATTGCCACTCAAGTTCTTTGTGAAGGTTCAGCGTCTCAATAAAAATTCATTAGAATCAATAGGTTAGAGAGACTTCCCAGAGTCAAAGAGAGAACCACGTCTGCGCGGGACGGCTGGAAGAGTGATCGCCTCAGTCTGCATCGCCAAGGCCCGTCGCTGAGCCCTCCGGAGCACTGCCAGCTTTTTCTGGAAAAAAATCCCGTACAGGAAATTCAATCGACTAGAACAACGCAAATTAGGTAAATTTCCTCTATAGGAAAATCATGGCATCATTGGCCTCTGAAAAGCATTTATTTGCGGAATTGGGAAATTTGTGACACCAGAAGAGCTCGGTCGCCTGGTTCGCCAACGCCGCAAGACCTCGGCCTTGCGGCAACAGGAACTTGCCGCCCTGGCGGGTGTGGGCAGCCGATTTGTCTGCGAGCTGGAGAACGGCAAGGCCACCCTGGAACTTGGGCGCGTGCTGCGGGTGATGGAAACCCTGGGGCTGGAACTGGAAATCCGCGAGCGCGATTGGCAGAGGTCCGGATTCGATGCTGGGACTTGAGCTCGAATTCGACTTCTGCGCGAGCAGGCTGGGGCATCTGGTTGCGGCAACTGCCTCGAACTGGGCGCTGGTAGGGCCAGACGCCCCGGCCGCTGCGCCGCCCTCGACCAAGCCCCACGGACCAGCCCCGTTTTCGTTGGCCCTGTCTGAAACAGATCTGCGTGGACAGACCCCGGGGCTCAAAACCTGGTGCGAGCAGCTGTTGCCGGAGGCCGAGTTGCTCGCGGGGATAGCGCGCCGGCTCGGGATATCCAGTGGCAACAGCCTGGCCCTGCTCAGCGCCCTCGGCGGTGACTGTGCCGGTGGGGTCAGCTTTCATCCCGCGGCCGGAACCACCCGGGGTGACGAGACCGGCGTGCGGCACCTCAATGACGAAGAGCTGAGGCATCTCGTCGCAGCACTCGCCGAACGTCCACACGTCATGGAGGTAGAGGGGTTGCGCTATCTGCTCCCCGGCTCCAGACCCAAGATGCCGGTGTGTCGGGATGAGCAGGGTGTGGGCGTGCGCCTGGGGACGGGCCTGTGCAGCCACATACTGAAGATCAACGACACCGCACTGCGCGACCTTGTGTTGAACGAATGGCTCTGCATGCGACTGGCTGGCCTTGCGGGACTCCGGGTCGCAAAGGTTGAACTGCTGCGCGCGTACGTCACCTTGCTCCTAGTGGAGCGCATCGATCGCGTGCGCGACGCCGAGGGGCGAGTGCAGCGCATGCACATGGAGGATTTCTGCCAGATCGCGGTGCTGGATCCCGTGCTCAAGTTTGAGCGTGAGGGGGGGCTTGGCGCGGCTGACTGCGCAAGTTTGATTCGTCGCTACAGTGTGCTGCCTGGGGTGGACTTGCGTGAGTTCATTCGCTGGTTGTTGTTCGGGTTTCTGGTGGGTTATGGGGGCGGCCACGCCAAGCAGCTGGTGATGATGCATACAGCGAAGGGTCCGCGCCTGGGGCCTTTCTTCGGGATCTGGTCCTGGCATGTCTATCCTGCCCTGAGCGATCGCCTCGCCATGGCGATCGGCCGTGAGGACAGGCCGGACTGGATCCATGCGGCGCGCTGGCGGGAACTCGGTCAGCAGATTGGCGTGAAGCCTGCTTATGTCCTGGAGCTGCTGGCACACCTGGCAGGTGTGTTGCCGGCTCTTTGGGAAAGCCTGATAGTTGAGCTCGGGATGGCCGCCAGATCTCCCGTGATTGACGCGCTCGGCCAACTCATCGCCCAACGCTGTCGTCAGGCACTGGTGTCACTGGCCGCCGAGCGGGCGTGACGGGTGCTGGCAAGCAGGGGCCGGGAGTCAGAGCGTGAAGAAGCGCACGTAGAAGGGTGTCCAGGCCAGCAGCATCAGAACCATGGCCGTTGCTTCGAGCTTCAGTTCACGCTTGAGTTGCGCACGACGCTCGGGCGTGGTGTCGCTCATGAAGACCAAGGTCATGGTGATGTCCAACGGCAGGGCAAACACCAGGATCATCATGAACGCCGGTGCGATGACCGTTGGAATGATGCGCCAGGAGTGTGGGTCCGCCGTACCATCGAGGAATGGCCCGACACATGACACGGCCACGGTGACCACGAGCAAAAGCGCGCGAAGTGGACTGAATTTCATGATCCGCAACAGGACTCGCTGGTGTTCGGGGAGAGAAGTGTTGATCCGGTCGGAGAGGAAAGAAAGCAGATGACGTTGCCAAGGCTCTCGCGGGTGGGTGACTTGTTCAACGGCCACTCGGGCACGCGTGCCCTGATGGATGATCTGGGCGCTGTCCAGCGCGACCCGAGCGCCTACCGCAATCTCGGTGGCGGCAATCCGGCGCGGGTACCCGCCATGCATGCTTGGTTCTCGGAGCGCCTGGCGACTCTCGCACGCTCAGCTGCGCTCGATGATGCCTTTGCTGCTTACGAAGATCCGCAGGGCCCGTTGTTCTTCCGCAAGGCGGTCGCAGGGTTCCTCGCCCGTCATCAGGGTTGGCCAGTGGATGCTTCGCATGTACTTTG
>JAURMM010000052.1 GCA_030830685.1 Gammaproteobacteria bacterium
CGGGATGGTCTGGTGCTTCAGGACATCGCCGCGAAGGCACTACGAATTTCCCGGATGAAGGTTGCAGGCTGCTCAAAGGCGGCGAAGTGGCCACCCTTGTCCAGCGCGTTGTAATGCACGATGCGGGAGAAGCGGGTTTCGGCCCAGCGCCGGGAAAGCCGGAAGATCTCGTGCGGGTAGATGCTGATGCCGGTGGGTACGTGGATGGGGCCTTTGGGCTGGCTGATGGTCGCGAAATTCTCCCAGTACATGCGCGCGGAAGAGGCCGCGGTGGCGGGCAGCCAGTACATCATCACGTTGTCCAGCAGTTCGTCTTTGGTGAGCACGTTTTCCGGGTGCCCATCGCAGTCGGTCCAGGCGTGGAATTTCTCCAGAATCCAAGCGGCCTGGCCGGCGGGAGAATCCACCAGCCCGTAGCCCACAGTCTGCGGTCTGGTGCTCTGCTCCTTGGAGTATCCCGAGTCCTGATCCCAGTAATACTGGAAGCCCGCCATGGCGCTCTGCTCGAAGGGCGTCATGTTCTCCATCATCTCCGGGGTGAAATCCACCAGTGGCATGTTGGTGTGCAGACCCTTGCAGTGCGCGCCCTCACTCATGCCGATGGCCATGGTCACCGCCGCACCCCAGTCCCCGCCCTGGGCGTAGTACTGGTCATATCCGAGCCTGCCCATCAGGGTCGTCCAGGCCCGTGCGATGCGGTCCAGCGTCCAGCCTGGTGCGGTGGGTTTGCCGGAATAGCCGAAGCCCGGCAGCGAGGGGCATACGACATGGAAGGCGTCCTTGGCTTGCCCGCCATGCGCGACGGGGTCAGTCAGCGGACCGATGACTTTGAGGAACTCGACCACCGAGCCCGGCCAGCCATGGGTCATGATGAGCGGACGTGCCTCGGGGTGAGGCGAACGCTGATGCAGGAACTGGAAATCGAGACCGTCGATTTCCGTGATGAACTGCGGGTAGCTGTTGAGCACCGCCTCGCAGCGTCGCCAGTCGTAAGCCGTGCGCCAGTACTCGCAGATCTCCTGCATGTACGCCAGGGGAATGCCCTGGCTCCAGTCCGTGGGTGTTTCCCGCTCCGGCCACCGCGTGCGCTGGAGGCGCTCCCTGAGGTCGGCGAGTTCGGCGTCGCTGGTCTCGAAGCGAAAAGGGCGCACAGCGGTGTTCATCGTGATGACTCCTTGCTTCAGTTGAGCGAGGCCAGGGCTTCCAGGGCCGCCCAATCGGGACCCGGGGTGCCATCGGCGCGGATGGGCTGGATCACGACCTGGTCGGCGCCTTTGGCAAAATAGTCATTGAGGCGCTTCTTGATGCTGGCTTCATCGCCCCACAGCACCATGGCATCCATCAGCCGGTCGCTGCCGCCATCCTTGAGATCGCTCTCATCAAAGCCGAGCCGGAACCAGTTCTTGAAGTAGTTCGGCAGGGGCAGATACACCGACAAGGCGGCGCGCGCAGCGCGACGGGCCACGACGGGATCCGTGCACAGGCAGACTTTCTGTTCACAGATGACCGCACCCTTGCTGCCCATGGCCGTGCGTGACAGGGCCACCTGGTCCGGGGTGATGTTGTAGGGGAAGGCGCCGAGCGTGCGATCGGCGGACAACTTGGACATGTTCGGGCCGAGTGCGGCCAGCACCAGCTGCTTGCTGGCAGGTGTACTGTTCATGGCCGACCAGGCCTGATCCATGCGATCGAGGTAGGCGCGCATGGTGGCCACGGGCTGTTCGTAGCTGTGGCCGCGGAGATCAGATACCAGCGGCGCATGCGAGACACCAAGGCCCAGCACGAAACGCCCGCCATAGAGCGCGTTCAGGCTGTTGTGACCCATGGCGGCAGTCGTCGCATCGCGGGCGTAGATATTGGCGATGCCGCTCGCCACGATGAGCTTCTTGCTGTGGCTGAGCAGGTAGCCGCCAATGGCGAAGGTCTCGTAGTTGAACGCCTCGGGGTACCACAGGGTGGAGTAACCCAGACCTTCGACGCGGGTGGCGAGATCGGCGAGCTGGGCGGCATCCATGGCGTCCGTGAAGGTGAATACACCGAGTTTTCCGAATTTCATCGGCAGAGGCTCCTGGCAGTTCGAGTAGAGAGGGAAGGGGCGCTGGGCGCGGCCCGTGAATCCTGATTGCGAGGCGGAGTATGCCGGGCGGTCAGCGGGGTGGTCCAGTGTCGACGACCTGCGATGCGGCGCAACATCGTGATTGCGTTGTATGCATTGCGCGGCTGGTTTAGTGTCGCCGCACATTCAATCTCATACATCGGAGCACACAACCATGGCCAGCTTGCCCGCGGGATACCCCGACCAGCCTTTCGCAGCGCTCGATCACCTGAAGACCCACAAGACGCTCTCGATCGATGATCTGAAGGTGCTCGCGATGATCGAGACCTATGGGGAAGTCTTTTATGAGGTCATGGCGCGTGGTGTGACGGATGAGACTGCGCGTGAGCTGCTCCTGCGCAATGCGGCGGAAGAGCGCGGGCACGCGCATCGGCTGCTCAAAGTGATCAAGCTCAAGGGTGGAAGCTTTGAGCTGCCGGCCAACGAGGACAACCCCTTCAGCCCCTTTGCGCTCGACCATGTGCCAGCCTCTGCCGAGATCATGGATCTGCTGCAACAGGCCGAGGTGGATGGTGATCTCCAGTACCAGGCTTGGGCCGATGCCGAGGAGAATGAGGAAGTGGCCAATCTGCTGCGCCTCAACGGCCGGGAGGAGACCCGTCACTTCGAGCGGGTGACCGAGGTGCGCAAGCGCCTTGCCATTGCCTGACGGTTTCCAGGACCGCATGCAGTTCGCGCGCGCAGGCTTCGATCTCGGTCTGTTCTCGAACCAGCGGGACGCCCAGCTCGCGTTCTGGCAGGGTGAGGTGGGGCTGACCTACGACCATATGGGCAAGCTGGGCGGTGGCATGCAGCAGCATCGGCACCACCTCGGCGCTGCCATCCTCAAGATGAATCATGCGCGCGATCCTCTGAGCGGTGCGCCTTCCGGCGGCTATTGCAGTCTGCGGGTGGCGGTGCCGGGGATCGATGTGGCCCGCACGTTGCATGATCCGGACGGCAACCTCGTGGAGCTCGTACCCGCGGGGCAAGCGCCCGACTGGGATTACGGCTTGGTGATGGCGGTGACCGACCTCGAACGGCATGCGCGCTTCTTCACGGAGGCACTCGGCCTTTCACAGGTGGACGCCGCGACATTTGCGTGCGGGCGCTCCCGAATCTGGCTGGAGCCGGCGCCCAATCCCGTGCGGTCTGCGGATGACTGGCGTGGCCCGGGCTACCGCTACATCACTTTCCAGATTCGCGATGCGCGTGCAGCGCTCACCGCAGCGCTCGCAGCGGGGGCTATGCCCGGTGAGCCCTTGAGGGATATGGGGGATCTGGTGCGTTTCGGATTCA
>JAURMM010000053.1 GCA_030830685.1 Gammaproteobacteria bacterium
TCATCGGCCGCCAGCTCAGCCTTGGCTGGCCGTATGCAGTTGCGTTGCTGGCCGGCGCGGTGCTGCTCGGGTGGCAGCAGTGGCTCATCCGGGCACGCGAGCCCGCCGCGTGCTTCCGCGCCTTCCTGCAAAACCAGTGGTTCGGGCTCTGCCTCTTCGCCGGGATCGCAGCACATTACGCGCTGGCCTGAACTGGATCGGGCATCGGCCGGCACGCACAATCACGCTTTCATGTAACGAGAGAGGAAAGACATCATGGAATCCGCGCCACGCGCACCGCGCCCCCTTGAAGGGCTGCGCGTCATCGAGGCGGGCCAGCTGCTTGCTGGCCCCTTTGCCGCCACCATCCTTGGTTATTTCGGCGCCGAGGTGATCAAGGTCGAGCCACCGGAAGGCGGTGATCCGATTCGCCGCTGGCGAATCGTCAAGGACGGGACCTCGCTATGGTGGTACAGCCTGGCGCGCAACAAGAAGTGCGTGACCCTCGATCTGCGGACCATTGAGGGACGCGAGATCATGCGCAAGCTCGTGAACCAGTCTGATGTCTACATCGAGAACTTCCGCCCGGGCACCATGGAGAAATGGAATCTCGGCCCTGAAGACTTCAAGTCTTCCAATCCCGGTCTCATCTACACCCGTATCTCGGGGTATGGACAGACAGGTCCCTATGCTCCGCGGCCTGGCTTTGCCTCGGTGTGCGAAGGCTTCGGCGGCTTCCGCTATGTGAATGGCTTCCCGGGCGAACCTTCGGTGCGACCCAACTTGAGCATCGGGGACACACTCTCGGGGATCCACGCGGCACTCGGCATCCTGCTCGCCTATATCGGCCGTGACCGTGCGACCAAGGGTGCAGGCCAGGTTGTGGACGTTTCCATCTTCGAATCCATCTACAACCTGATGGAAGCCGTGGTGCCGGAATACGACGGTGCGGGTGTCGTGCGTGAGCCGTCGGGCTCGGCCATCACGGGCATCGTGCCTTCGAACAATTATCCCACCCGCGACGGCAAAACCATCATCATCGGCGCCAATACCAACTCGATGTTCCAGCGCCTGTGCGAACTGATGGGTGATCCGGGCATCGCCCAGGACCCGAAGTTCAAGGAGAACATCAACCGCGTGGAGAACCAGCGCGAACTGGAAGATCGCATCAGTGCCTGGACCCGCTCGTTGGATCAGGCAGAGGTACTCGCAAGACTGGAGGAGGCAGGCGTGGCTTCCGGTCCGATTTACAGCGTGGTCGACATGTTTGCCGACCCGCAATACCAGGCGCGCGGACTCTTCGAAGAGGTGCAGACCGGCTTCGGTCCACTGAAGATTCCGGCCATCATCCCGCGCCTGGTGGATACCCCTGGCCAGACCGACTGGCCTGGAGCGATGCTCGGCGCGCACAACGAAGAGGTCTACACCTCGCTACTCGGCATGGATACTGCCGAGCTCGCGCGGCTGAAGGCTGCCGGCATCGTCTGATCGCGCGCCTCGCCGCACACCGGGGCTCAGCAGCGCTGCAGACCCGGGGTGGCGGGGTCTCGCCCGAATTCCTATCATAGTTTCATCCCGGCACGTGCCGGGAGATCATCCAATTCCTGGAGCGTCCCATGTCACAGCACACCTATGTCACTGCCCTCGATATCCCCCTGCCCACGCGCGAGGAGCTGCCGGAAGACCTCCAGAAGTATTTTGCCAAGTGCGACCAGAAGCTCGGCATGCTGCCGAATGTACTTGCCGCCTACAGCCACAACGTTGAACAACTGCGCACGTTCTCACGCTTCTACAACACGCTGATGTTTGGCGAGTCTGGCCTCTCGGAACTGGAACGCGAGATGATTGCAGTGGCGGTGTCTTCCACCAACCAGTGCTTCTACTGCCAGGTAGCGCATGGTGCGAGCGTGCGCGAGTACTCCGGAGATCCGAAACTCGGTGAGCTCATGGTGATGAACTACCGCGCCGCGGACCTTTCCGCTCGGCAGCGCGCAATGCTGGACTTCGCGGTCAAGATGACAACCGCCAGCTATACCATCGGCGAGGGCGATCGCCAGAGTCTGCGCGATGCCGGTTTCAGCGACAAGGACATCTGGGACATCGCCAATATCGCGGGCTTCTACAACATGACCAACCGGGTGGCGAGCGCGGTGAACATGCAGCCCAATCCGGAGTACCACAGCCGGCATCGCTGAGTTCGCGCTGACCTGCGCCATGCGTGGAGGGTGCCGGTTGCGCAACCTCCTGCTCTGGGTCGGCATCCTGTGCTGGATGCCGACATCCCCCGGCACATCAGCGACGATTGCCAACCCGATCGCAGCGCTGGCCCAACGCTACAAGATCCCCGAGAACACCCTGAGCCTGATCGTGCAGGAGGTGGGAGCTCCGTCTCCGCTGCTCAGTCTGAACCCCCTCACGCCACGCAACCCCGCCTCCACCATCAAGCTGCTCACGACCTTCGTCGCGCTGGACACCTTGGGCCCGTCCCACGTCTGGCGCACGGAGTTTTACGCGCTCGGCCCGGTCCGGGAGGGCGTGCTCGAAGGAGATCTGCTGCTGAAGGGTCATGGAGATCCGTGGCTCACCGAGGAGAACTTCTGGAAGCTGCTAGGCCAGTTGCGCGGTACAGGCCTGCGCGAGATTCGCGGCAACCTTCTGGTTGACGATACCCATTTCGCGCCGGCTGCACGGCAAGCCGATGACTTTGATGGCCAACCGTGGCGCCTCTACAACGTGCTGCCAAACGCGGCGCAGGTGAACTTCAAGGCGGTGACCTTGGTGTTCACACCCGGCGAGCATGCGCTTGGCGTGAGGACCCTGCCGGCACTGCCGACTCTCCGTCTGCAAAACCAAGTGAAATTGACCGAAGGCTCCTGCAAGGGCATGAACGGGATCAAGATTATCGTGCCTGATCCCGTCACTGCCGACACCGTGGTTCTGGAAGGAGAGTATGCGCGGGCATGCGGCGTACAGTCTCTCCCGCGCAGCTTCATGACGCCCGAGGGCTATGCGCATGCTTTGTTCACGCGGCTCTGGCCACAGTGGGGAGGTGTGTTTTCGGGCGAGGTCCGTCGCGCAGCGAAACCGCCTGGGGCGCGGCGACTGACCGCAGGTTTTTCGCCCCCACTGGCGGAAGTGATCCGGCCCTTGAACAAGTGGAGCAACAACGCGATGGCCGATTCCCTGCTCCTCAGCCTGGGTGCGCAGACAGGCCCGCCACCGCACACCCTCGAGCAAGGGGCACTGGCGGCGCGCAAATATCTGGACGCACACGGGATCTCCACGCAAGGCCTGGTACTCGAAAACGGGTCGGGATTGTCGCGAACAACCCGGATCAGTGCTCACACCCTGTCACAGGTGCTGATTCATGCCTGGCACAGCCGATTCATGCCGGAGTTTCTCGCCTCCCTGTCCATTGCCGGCATCGACGGCACACTCGGCAAGCGCTTGCGAGAAGCGCCTGAAAAGGGTTGGATGCATCTGAAGAGTGGCCATCTCAACGGTGTGTCTGCCGTGGCGGGTTATGTTCGCGCCGCGAGCGGCCGCAGATTCGTGGTGGTGTTTTTTCTCAATGGCCCCACCGAGGCAGGACATGCGCTGGGGGATGCCCTGCTCCGCTGGACCTATCGTCAATAAACCCCGGGAGTATCCGCCTTGACGCACACCGAGATTTCCACGCTCGCCCACCTACGGCAGCGCCAGAGCATCAAATGGCGCGCCTACCCACCGGATGTGATCCCGGCCTGGATCGCCGACATGGATTTCGAGATTGCGCCCTGCATCCAGGCCGCA
>JAURMM010000054.1 GCA_030830685.1 Gammaproteobacteria bacterium
CATGCTGGCCTTCATTTTCGGGCACGTTCATTCGCAGGCAGGACAGTTCAAGCTGTGACACCAGTGTTTGTTCCAGTAGGCTGGTGCCGGAGCGGTGAAGGCCGCAAACGAACACGAGGCGGGAGACACAGGGATGTTCGTTATAAGCGACACCTGGTCTTCTTTGAACCGGGCCGCCATTCCCCGTCTGCTTCCTGACAATCATGTTGGATGCGTCCTGATCAATATATCTCTAGCCGTTATCCGAAGCCCTTTCGCTGGTCTGGCTGAGCGTTCCGGGATGGCGCCCTTCAATCCGCGGGCCTGCTGTGAGGGACGTTATCACCCGAGAACTTTCCTGGCTCTGTATCGAGCCGCTTCGAGCCCCGCAAAGTACTGATGATCAGCGTCGAGCATCCGGATCATGGCGCGCGGGACCCTTTGGGCGACCGGCAGGGGTCGACTAGCCGACCCGCGCACAGGGCTCTGGCGCAGGAGGCGTACGCCAAACGGCTACATTGTCTACTAATTTCAGAAGGGGGGGAACGCAGGGGCTAGCCTCGCATCACCTTGGCAAAGGCCTCAAGCTCACGGGGAATGTTCTGGCCTGCGGGTTGGTAGGCGATTTCCGTCGCGCCTTCCGCTTCAAGTGCCGCCAGGCGTTCGCGCCACGCGGAGGGACTGGCGCAGAGTCCTTGTTTCGCGAGGAGGTCTCCGGTGACGAAGACCCGGTCGCGCTCATTCACGCCCACGAGATGGCCGTCATGAAGGGCCAAATGTCGGGTTTTTTCCGGCACCGCGTCGTAGACCGCTTTCCACGCTTCGCCGCCCTCCAGGCTTTCCAGCAGGCGATGCTCCAGCGCGTAATGGAACATCGTGGCAGCACCGTGGCCAGCGGCATCGATGGCACGCGCGGAACCGGGGGCCTCACCCTCGTCGAGGACGGTGCCCATGATCAGCGCGACACTCCAGTCAAAGCCCCCTACCGCCGCGAAAGGTGTGAAGACGCCCTGCCCATGACTCTTGGCCACCTCCATGCCCTTGGGGCCGCCCGCCGCGATCACGAACGGCACCTCAATCGGGCGCTTGGGCGCATAGCCCTCCCAATGCAGCATCTTGATGACGCCTCCATCCCATTCCACCTCCTCGCCGCGCAGCAGACCGCGCAAGGCTTCGATGTACTGGGTCACGTAACGCCAGGTCAGGGGACGCCGGCCCATGCTCACGCAGGCCGTGAAGCCGGATCCGATGCCGACCACGACGCGATCCTGGCCGGCAAGCGAGACCAGAGTGCCGATGGCCGATGCAGTGGTCATCGGGTGGCGCAGATGCGGCACGAGCACGCCGGTGGCAAGACGAATCCGTGACGTGATCTCAGCGGCACGGCACAGCTGTACCCAGACATCCGGGTAAAGGGGAGGGGAGTCATAGAACCAGGCGCAGTCGTAACCAAGTTCCTCTGCCACTCGGGCGTGCTGATGGGACTGTAGTGAGGTAGCGAATGCGCACGAGAGTTTCATGGCCATGTCCTGGTCTCCCCTGGAATTTCTTTATTGGTATGAATTGGCCCCGGTACGGCGGCCGGCGAGGATATTCTCCTGCGGATATCGTTCAAATGAAACCGAGCTGCCGGTAGCCAGACCGTGGATCAAACGGGACTCACGCGAACCCGAGCCGGACCGGGTTGCGGGACTCGAAATTTCAGGCCACCACCAGGAAATCCTCCGCACCCGGCACGGCACTGCCAACCACGATCAGGGTGGCAAAGCGAACCGCAGCCCCACCCGCGTTGCCGTCCCCGTCATAGAGAAGCGCACCGGTTGTCGGGTCGTAAACAAGGTAGTCATCCGCATCGAGAGCGACAGTTCCCAGCACGAAGTTGCCAGGGGAGAGCGCGGCGCCGGTAAGCGTGCCCGTGAAGCGGGTGAAGATGTCGTCATCCAGCACGAGCTTGTCTGTTCCCGGCTGGAAGTCGGTGATCGTGTCGACGTTGGAGTTGGCGTTCAGAGCCGTGTCGAACACGAACCTGTCGGCACCGGCTCCACCTCGGATTGAGTCGCTGCCCTTGCCTCCGCTCAAGAAATCATTCCCACCCCGGCCGACCAAGACATCATTACCCCCACTCCCCTTCAATTGATTGGGTTTGGAATCACCGATGAAGGTGTCTGCTCCCGCACCGCCGACGAGATTCTCGACATTGCGCAATCTGTCCTCGGCCACGCCTTGCACACTGACAGTAGCCAAGGTTTTACCAGAAAGTGTGACGCTCACGGCTTGCGTCGCCTTCTTTTCAGCGAAACTGGCGGTGTCAACGCCTGCACCCCCGTCCATGACATCCCGGCCAGCCTTACCTCTCAATACATCTCTCCCACCGTTTCCTCGCAAGATGTCCGGGCCGGCTCCTCCGTCAAGTACATCCCGGCCCACCCCCCCGACGAGCACGTCTCTGCCTCCATTCCCCAGCAGCTTGTCATTACCCCCGCTGCCTAGCAGCCTGTTGGGTCGCGCATCACCTGAGATGACGTCACTCCCGCCTCCACCGACGACGTTTTCGATGTTACGGATTTCGTCTTCCAGTATCCCGTCGACTTTGACCTGCACCCACACTGCGCCTTTCAGCTTGAGAGTGACTCCCTCAGTTGCGGTCTTCTCCCGGTACACGACTGTGTCAATGCCATTTCTGCCATCGATATTGTCCCTTCCGGCGCCGCCTTGCACGGTGTCATTGCCAGCTGTTCCTGTAAGAGTCTGATCACTAGGGTCACCAACCACCGAAACGCCAGCAATGCTGGGCAGTTTGCGGGCGAAGACCCCAAAATTGTCTCCATCCTGTGCGAACGAGTCCCAGGTGATTACGAACTCGCCGTCCGGCAGCGCTGTGACGGCGCTGCGGAATTGAACACCGCTGGTGTAAGCGTTGACCCTGAATTCGGCACCGACGGGAGTCCCGTCGGCCGCATAGCGCTGACCAAAAATGCCGGTCAGGTTGCCGTCCTGCCCCAAGGAGGTCCATGTAACAACAAAACCCCCATCGCTCAGGCCCGCAATGGAACTACCCGATTGCGCGTTACGGAAGTTCTTGTTGACAAGGAATTCGCCCCCCAACTTTTGTCCCGACGAAGAGTAACGCTGGCCGAAGACACCTTGGCTGTCTCCATCCTGGTTGAGGGACGTCCAGGTTATTACGAAGCCACCATCCGCGAGTCCAGCAATTGCACTGCCGGCGATGCCAAATGGGCTTTCTTCTGGATCTTCGGGTCGCTCAGCCGCAAAAGTGTTCACCCTGAATTCAGTGCCGACCATCGAGCCATCAGCGGCGTAAAGCTGCGCAAAGATACCGCCATGCGTGTTTTCGTGAAGAGAAGTCCACGTCACCACGAAGCCGCCATCGGCAAGCGCGGTGACTGCGCTCGCATCCTGTTCACGCGCAGTGCTGCTGTTAACTCTGAATTCGATACCTAGGCGAGCGCCATCGACCGAGAATCGCTGAGCGAAGACGTCTCTGAGGCTGTCGTTATCCGAATCAGAAGTCCAGGTAACGATGAAACTATCGTCTGCCAGCACCGCCACGGCGCTGTCATACTGACCACCGTCGATCGTTGCATTTACCTGAAATTCGTTCCCTGAAGCTACTCCCTCCGCGGTAAAGATTCGGCCATACACATCCCCCGCCGCGCCATTTTGGGCTGATGTCCAAACGGCAAGAAAGCCTCCGTTTGAAAAGCTGGAGAGTGATACCTCTTCCTGATTTTCCTGGTTTTCGGTGTCAGTGGCATTGACCAAAAACTCCGATCCTGAGGGAAGGCCCCGGTCTGAGAAGCGTTGCGCGCGGATGTCGAGATCGTTCCCTGCTGAACTTGTCCAGGCTGCCACAAACCCGCCATCGGCCAGTGCCGCTACAGCACTTGAGTACTGCGAGTCGACCGTATCAGTATTTACCTGCACATCTGTGGATGTGCGACTGACGGAGGTTTGCCAGCGGAGCTGCACGGTTGCATCTGAAAAGCGGAGCTGCTCCACGCTGCTGAAAACGACATCAATGCCCTCTGGGCCGTTGAGGGTGACTGAGAGCCCTGCGATCTCCAAAAAATAGTCGCTATAACGCTCTGAGAATGTTGCGATATCAATACCTGAGCCGCCCTGCAGGCTGTCATTCCCAAGCCCCCCTGCGAGAGTGTCGTCTCCGCCGTTCCCGAGCAACACGTCATTCCCGCTGCTGCCCTCGAGCAGGTTGCCTGAATTGTCTCCAATCAATGTGGGCATACGCACTCCCTTTTACCTGTTGCGCCCGACGGTATACATGGATGATACAGTCAGCAAGCCATGGAAAAGCTCCGCGAGTCCCCTGAACCGTGAACACGAGCACGCTTCAGGCCTCGTGGCGTTGGCGCATTCCCGCCCTGGGACTCGCCCAGATCATCGCCTGGGGCTCGATGTTCTACGCCATCGCAGTCATGGCGGGCGATATCGCAGAGGACCTCGGCTCCTCTGATGCCGCGGTTTTCGGCGCATATTCCCTGAGCTTGATCATCTCGGGGTTTGTAGCGCCACTGTCCGGCAGATTGATCGACGCCGGATGGTGTCGTGCCGTGCTCGGTGGCTCGTCCTTGCTCGGCGCCGCCGGATTTGCGCTGCTCGCGACCGCGCAGGGGCACGTAACGCTCTTTCTGGCTTGGGCGGTACTGGGCCTCGCGATGGGAGTGGGTCTCTATGACGCGGCTTTCGGTGTGCTCCATCGCACGGTGCCGGCTGCCGGCTATCGTCGCGCAGTCACCGCACTCACGCTCTTCGGTGGCTTTGCCAGCACGGTGTTCTGGCCGCTGACTCGACTGCTGATGGAGCAGGGCGGATGGCGGTGTGCCGCCATGACTTTTGCAGTGCTCCACCTGCTGTGCGCATTACCGCTGTATCTGGCGGCAATCCCGCGCGTGGAGCGGCTACCGGTGCCTGCCCATACGGTGTCGGCCGGCCGTCCCTCGCTTTCTGCCTTGGCCCTACGGCGTTTCCGCTGGCTCGCTGCGGCACTTGCGCTTGCATCCTTTGTGGTCGCAGTGCTTTCGGCCCATCTCATCACCTTGCTCACGCTCGGCGGACTGCCCAGTGCGCAGGCGATTCTGGTCGGCACGCTTTTTGGGCCGACTCAGGTTCTGGCGCGAATGGTGGAATATGGGGTGGCGAGACGGGTGAAGGCAGTGACTGTGGGAAGCTTCGCCTTTGGTGCGCTGGTCATGGCGCAGCTGGCTTTGGGCTTTGCTGGAGAATTGCTTCTGCTTCCGGTGCTTTTTGCCCTGATGTACGGCGCAAGCAACGGGATCATGACCATCATTCGCGGGACGGTCCCCGCGCAGCTTTTTGCCGAAGTCGCGGGCTTCGGCGCACTACTCGGCAGTCTCGCTTTGCCTTCATTCATTGCCAAGGCGAGTGCACCTTTTCTGTTTGCTCTGCTGCTGGATCAGGGGCTGTCGCGGTTCATGGGCTGTAGCCTGCTGTTCTGTCTAGCCGTTCTCGCCTGGGCCTGCTATGAACGGGCCAGAAGGATCGACGGCTGATGGACAGCAATGGCCCGGCAACCGAAAGCGTTTCAGGCGGTCCCGGTGTGCCCGGTCAGCAGGAGATAGAGTCCTTCTGCAAGCTTTGAACGTGTCTCCGCCTCGGGCGCGAGCGAGGTGGTGTATTCACCCACCTGGTAAAAATAAAGAGTGCGTGCCCTGAGCGAGGCTTCCAGCGGTTCAAAGCCGGCCGCAGCGAAAAGCTCGGCAAGATACGCCACGCGCAATTCGTCGACCTCGGACACTGCGCGCGCGGCCTGCTTGTTGAATCGGGCAAATTCGCGCATGGCGACGTCGTGATTCGAGTCCTTCGTGTGCTGGGTGAAGGCAATCACCGCGCGAATGCGTGTCTCGGGATCGGGTATCGAGTGGTCAAGCCCACCAATGAATCCAAGCTGCTTGTTGCGCCACCAGTCCACCATGGATCGCAAAAGATCATCGCGGTTGCGGAAGTGCCAGTAAAAGCTGCCCTTGGTAAGCTTGAGTTTGCGTGCCAGCACTTCGATCTTGATCTGCGAGATCCCGTGGGCGAAGAGCACGTCAAGCGCTTTCTTGAGCCAAGCATCCCGGTCCAGGGTCTTCCGGGCGGGTCGTACTTTGGGCGAGCGCGGAGTCTGCGTCGGCATGAGGCCATTATAGGCTGTGCCTTCGGTCAGCGAACCTCGGGCAATAGTTTGGGCAGGAAATCCCGCATGTCGTCCACCCATGCATCCGGCGCATGCGCGCGGAGATCCACTCCCGCCGGATAACCGTAACTCACGCAAAAGATGCGCATGCCGGCCGCGCGTGCAGCCGCCAGATCCGTGAATGAATCACCCACCATCACACTTTCCTGCGGGGACACGCCGCAGGTCTCGGCTGCGTGGAGCAAGGGTGCGGGATCCGGCTTCTTCACCGGCAGGCTGTCTCCGCCCAGCACTATCTGGAAATGGCAGGCAAGCCCCATGTCGGCCAGCAAAGGGTGGGTGAATCGCTCCGGCTTGTTGGTGATGCAACCCATGGTGATGTCGGCTGCGGAAAGCACAGCGAGGGTTTCCTGCACGCCCGGGAAAAGTTTCGAACGCGCGCTCACACAGTCGGCGTATCGGCGCAGGAATTCGGAGTACGCCGTCTGATGGAGGGGAGACGGCGCATTCCCATCCCTTAGGCCGGTGAGACACCGGTGAATCAGGCGCTCGGCACCATTGCCGATGAAGTGCCGAATCTCTTCTTCACTTCTGACCTCTCGCCCGACCGCGCGGAGGGCCGCATTGGCAGCCTCGGCGATGTCCGGTGCGCTGTCCACCAGCGTGCCATCTAGATCAAAGAGCACCAAGCGAACGCGCGTCATATCCGGCTCTCACGCGCCGCTGCAATGGCGCGGCGCATCTCGTGGATGGTCGCGGTGTAGTCCGGGCTGTTGAAGATAGCCGAGCCAGCGACGAAGGTATCGGCCCCGGCAGCGGCGATGGCACCGATATTGTCCACCTTCACGCCGCCATCAACTTCCAGCCGTATCGGACGTCCACTGTCATCAATCATCCGGCGCGCCTCACGCAGTTTTTCCAGGGTGGAAGGAATGAAGGACTGCCCACCGAACCCCGGATTCACCGACATCAACAGGACCATGTCGAGCTTGTCCCACACATGGCCCAGCACCTCCAGTGGTGTCGCCGGATTGAACACGAGGCCAGATTTGCATCCGGCCTCGCGGATCAGGCCGAGACTGCGATCTACATGACGGCTGGCCTCCGGATGAAAGGTGATGAAGGACGCGCCGGCCTTGGCAAAATCGCCGATCAGCTGATCCACGGGCTCTACCATCAGATGCACGTCGATGGGCGTGGTGATGCCGTACTTGCGCAGCGCCTCGCACACCATGGGGCCGATCGTGAGGTTTGGGACGTAGTGATTGTCCATGACGTCGAAATGGATGAGATCCGCCCCAGCGCTGACAACCGCATCAATATCCGCGCCGAGACGCGCGAAATCTGCCGACAGGATGGAGGGAGCGATGAAATCTGACTGCATGACCCTGACCTTGCGTGATGAGGCGCGAACTCTAGATCAATCCTCGGGGTCGCGCAGCACAGAGCTGCGCTGGCGCATGATCGCCCAGTTGATGTGTTCCTGCACCATGGCCGAGGCGGCAGGCAGTGCAGCTTCCAGCGCCTTGATGGCTACCTCCGAGCCCGGGGCATTGCCCAGCGCCACAGCGAGGTTACGACGCCACTGCTCGAAACTTGTCCGGCGCATGGCGCTCCCCTCGGTACGGAGCAGAAAAGTGGCTTCGTCCCAGGTCCAGAGTGCCAGCAGGTCCGGTGCATCCAAGCCGTGCCTGACGGCGAAATCCCCGATGTCCGTGTGCCGCGCATACCGGTTCCAGGGGCACGCCATCTGGCAGTCATCGCAGCCGTAGATCCGGTTACCCATGAGCGGACGCAAGGGTTCCGGAATCGGCTCGCGTGACTCTATGGTGAGGTAGGAGATACATCGCCTTGCATCCAGCATGAAGGGCGCGATGATCGCGCCCGTCGGGCAGACATCCAGACACGCCGTGCAGCTTCCGCAGTAGTTCTGCGTATCGGCGGTGTCTGGTGGCAAGGGCAGATCGGTAAAGATCTCGCCGAGAAAAAACCACGAGCCCCGCTCACGGTGAATGAGGTTGGTGTGCTTGCCGATGAAGCCGAGGCCCGCGTTCCGGGCGAGGGCTTTCTCAAGCACCGGCGCACTGTCGCTGAACACGCGGTAGCCGAAGGGTCCGATCCGGGCCTCGAGCCGCGCCGCGAGTTGCCGCAATCGCCCGCGGACCACCTTGTGATAGTCCCGGCCCAAGGCATAGCGCGAGATGTATCCAAGGTTCCCATCGACCAGGACTTCTTCCATCGCCCGCGCTTCGGGCGGCAGGTAATCAAGTGCAACGCAGATCACACTGAGCGTGCCCGGCACGAGCTCCGCCGGGCGGCTGCGCTTGCGTCCATGGCGCGCGAGCCAGCCCATATCGCCGTGATAGCCCCGCGCGAGCCAGGCCTCGAGCAGGGCTTCGTCCTCGCTGAGGTCCGTTTGCGTGATTCCGAGTTGCGAAAACCCCAACTGCGCAGCCTCCGCGCGCAGGCTGGCAGCGATTCCACTCGTTTCGTCAGGGGCGAGTCCGGTCATCCGGAGTCGGGATCCGTGTGCGATCCGCTAGAGTTGCTGGACCGCGTAGTCCGCGAGGCGTGATCGTTCTCCCCGTAGCAGTGTGATGTGCCCACCGTGCGGCCAATCCTTGAAACGGTCCACGGTGTAGGTGAGCCCGGAGGTGGTCTCGCTCAGATACGGGGTATCAATCTGCGCAATGTTGCCGCAGCACACGATTTTGGTACCCGAGCCTGCGCGGGTGATGAGGGTGCGCATCTGCTTGGCCGTCAGATTCTGCGCCTCGTCGATGATGAGATACCGGTTGAAGAAGGTACGCCCGCGCATGAAGTTCATGGAGCGCACCTTCACCCGGTTCTGAAGGAGATCTGCCGTGGCGGCCCGGCCCCAGTCACCGCCTTCCTGGGTCTCGGACAGCACCTCCAGGTTATCGAGCAAGGCTCCCATCCAGGGATTCATCTTTTCTTCCTCGGTCCCCGGCAGAAAACCGATGTCCTCCCCGAGGGGTACGGTCTCGCGGGTCACGATCACCTCCCGATAGAGTCTGGTGTCCAGAGACTGTGCGAGGCCAGCGGCCAGCGCAAGCAGGGTCTTGCCGGTCCCCGCGGCCCCGAGCAGGGTCACGAAGTCGATCTCGGGATCCATCAGCAGATTGAGGGCATAGCTCTGTTCCCGGTTGCGCGCGGTCATGCCCCAGACGGCGTTGCGGGGATGGCGATAGTCACGCGCCCGCTCAAGGATGACCTTGCCCTCCTCAATCCGGCGGGTGACCAGCTCCAGATCATTTTCCCCGGGTCCATACAGGAATTCATTCGGGTAGAAATGTTCAAAGCGCGTGGCCGGCAAGGCGTAGAAGGTCCTGGATTCCTCCTGCCAGCACTTGAGCTCTGCACCCTGCGCATCCCAGAAACCGGTTGGTAACTCTCGCGTGCCGGTATAGAGCAGGTTGATGTCATCAAGGACCTGGTCGTTGAAATAGTCCTCTGCCGAGATCCCGATCACCCGGGACTTGATCCGCAGATTGATGTCTTTGGAGACAAGGGTCACATCCATGGTGGGATGTTGGCCCTTCAGGGCGAGTGTCGTGTTGAGAATGCTGTTGTCGGGCGTCTTGCCTGGCAGCGCCAGTGCCCCCGCGGCGGGCAGCGGGCTGGTCTGAAGGTAGAGCCTGCCTGACGGTGGCACCCCCGCCATGCCGGCAGCCGGTGCAGGCAACGCCAGTCCCGCTTCGATGGCGTGACGATCTGCGTCGTCAATCAATCCGTCGAGGAAGCGGCTCACCTGACGCGCGTTGCGGGCGACTTCAGACACGCCTTTCTTGGCCGCATCCAGCTCTTCCAGCACCATCATGGGCACGTAGATGTCGTGCTCCTTGAAGCGGAACAGGGCCGTCGGATCGTGCAGGAGGACGTTGGTGTCGAGGACGAAAAGGCGCTTTCCGAGGCGGGCGGCGCTGCTCATGCGGGCGGCTACTTCACCGGCTCCATGATGGCATCGAGGTTCAGGTGATCGCAGAAGTCCATGAACTCTCCACGCAATCCTGCGATGGAAAGATCAGTTGGCACGCTGATGGTCATGTGCAGCGAGAACATCGGTGTGCCGGTGTGCGCGGCTGCATACGCGCCTGAGTACATGTCCTCCACCCCGATTTCCCGTTGCGTGAAGAACTGGGTGATCTCGTGCACGATGCCTGGCCTGTCCACGGCAACCACTTCGATCGCATACGGCATCATGCTGGTGTGGCGCTTGCGCGGCTCAGCGCGCTGAGAGAGCGTCTTCAACTGGAGCTGATTTTCCAGCCTGGGCAGCATGGATTCGATTTTCGCGATGGCGTCCCAGGTGCCCGTGAGGAGCACCATCAGGGTGAAGCGATCGCCCAGAACCGTCATTCGGCTGTCAGCGACACTGCAGCCGCAATCGCGCACCGCTTTGGTGAAACTTTCAATCAGCCCCATTCGATTCGCACCCATGAGCGAAATCGCAATGGAATTGTGGCTGATTTCCGGCGGAGATTTCGAGGGAGTCTTCATGCAGCGCCGCAATTGTGCCTGCGATCCTGGTGCCATCGCAAGCAGAAGGCCGGCTCTCTGCGGCTGCATGGGGCACTGGTTCACCCTGCTTTATCGGCTCGGCGCGCACGAGAGCGGCGCCCGCACGCTGTATTGAGTTGGTCAGGGGGGTGAGGCTACCATGTGCGACTGTATTTTTCGGGGTCTGGGCATGGCTCAATTCCGCGGCAGCATGGTGGCCATCGTCACGCCCATGAACGGCGGTGTGACGACCGATGCGGCGATCGACTGGGATCGCTATGCGGCCCTGCTCGAGTTCCATATCGCGGAGGGCACCGACGCCATCGTCGCCGTGGGGACAACTGGGGAATCCGCGACGCTCGATGAGGCCGAGCACTGCGAAGTCATCCGCCGCACCGTGCAATGGGTGGCGGGCAGGGTGCCTGTCATTGCCGGGACCGGCGCCAACTCCACCACGGAAGCGATAGCACTTACCCAGGCAGCCAAGGAGGCCGGGGCGGATGCCTGTCTGCTGGTTACCCCGTATTACAACAAGCCCACCCAGGAGGGCTTGTACTTGCATTACAAGGCCGTGGCGGAGTCTGTTGCTATTCCGCAGATTCTCTATAACGTCCCCGGGCGCACTGCCTGCGATATGCAGGTGGAGACAGTCATTCGGCTCGCCGCAGTACCTAATGTCATCGGCATCAAGGAGGCTACAGGCGAGGTGCAGCGAGTGTCGCGCTTGCGCGACGGTTGCGGCAGGGACTTCCTGGTGGTGAGCGGTGATGACGCCACCGCGCGCGAATTCATGCTGGCCGGCGGCGATGGCGTGATTTCGGTCACGGCCAACGTTGCGCCCCGGCAGATGCACGAGATGTGCATGACCGCCCTGGCGGGCGATTCTGCACGCGCGGCAGCCCTGGATGATCGGCTCGCGCCCCTGCATCAGGATCTTTTCTGCGAGTCCAACCCCATCCCGACCAAGTGGGCATTGCACGCCATGGGGCGTGCGGAAGTCGGTATCAGGCTCCCTCTCACCTGGCTTACGCCAGAGGGACAACACAGGGTCCGCGCGGCGATGACGCACGCCGGGATCCCCATCCAGATCTGATCTCCCGACGGGGCGAGAGCCCGGTTGGCTGGTCGGCTTTTCGAGGTTAGATGTCTATGGTTCAGGTGTTGATGTTGCTGTTGGTCGCGTTGGCCAGCTTGGCGGGGTGCAGCAAGGTGGTGCCCAAACTGGATGAGGTCCTGCCGGATAATCGGGTTGAGTACCGCAAGAGCAAGACCATGCCGGATCTCGAGATCCCGCCTGAGCTCACCACCGATGCCATCCGTGATCGCATGGCGATCCCGGAGGGCGGTGAGACCGCAACCTATTCCACCTATCAGGAACGTGTCGCCGAGCGTAAACGGCAGCAGGAGCTGGAACGCACCGCAAGTGAAGCCGTGCGGGTGCTGGACAATGAGCACGTGCTGGCAGTTTCCGGGGCCATTCCCCAGGTCTGGCCGCAACTCGTGGATCTGATGCAGAACCAGCTCGGCTACCAGCTGGACCTGGATGACGAAGAGCTCGGCATCATCGAAACCGTGTGGGTCGAGAATGAAGAGGCCCTGCGCCGCGAGAAGTTCAAGATCTTCGTGGAACCGGGCGAGGACGCGGGGACTTCCGTGCTCTACGTCTCCAATCGTGCAGAAGAGATCAGCCAGCAGGGCACTGGCATGGTTTGGACGCCAGCTACCCGCGACGTTGAGCGTGAGAAGCTGCTCGTCCAACGTGTCCAGGAGAAGCTCGGCGCCGCCGACAGTGCGGCAGAGACCCCTGTCGCGCAGGCCTACCCACTGGAAGCAAATTCGGGTGCCAGCGTGGAAGAGGAGACCGGGGACGAGTACACGCCGGACAGTGGCGAGGGTGGCACCGGACGCGCAGAACTCATCAGCGCCGGCGGCGGCAAGATTTATCTTTCTGTGCGCGAAGCTTACGCCACCGCTTGGGCGAGCACTGGCGCGGCGATCGGGAACGCGGGCTACGAGGTGGATCAGGCCGACAAGGACCGCGGTATCTACTACATTCGTGTGCCAGCCCGTGAGGGCGAGATTGCGAAACGCGGCATGCTGAGCAAGCTCAAGTTCTGGGGCAACGAGGAAGAGCACGAACTCCAGATCAACCTCACCGGTGTGGGTGAGAAAACCGAGGTGGTGGTGTTGGACAAGGAGGGGCGCTGGGAGACCGGCAATGTCTCCAAGCGCATTCTGGAACGCCTGAGCCGCGAGCTGAACCGCGCCCGGAACTGACACAGAATGTCCAGCGCCCCGGCGCCTGTCTCCGGCCATCTGCGGTGCGCCATGATCGGCAGTGGCAGTGCAGGCAATGCCACACTGGTGATGGCGGGTGACACCGCCGTCCTCATAGACTGCGGCTATTCCATCAAGGCGTTCGAGGAACGCGCGGCAGAGCTCGCTTTTGATCCGGCGTCCCTCGCGGCCATCCTGGTCACCCATGAGCATGATGACCATGCGGGTGGCGTGGATGCTTTGGCCCGTAAATACGAAATCCCGGTTCACGCGACACGCGGCACGCGCGTGGCGACCGAGGCCCGCATCGGCGCCTTGCCTCATTGGCAGGAGCTCTCGGCCCACGTCGGGTTCCGCCTCGGGCAACTGGAAATCACACCGATTGCAGTCCCGCATGATGCGCGGGAGCCGAGCCAGTTCATTTTCGAGGCCGGTGGCCTGCGGCTGGGTGTCCTGACAGACATCGGAAGTCTCACGCCGCATGTCATCAGGCAGTACCAGACATGCCATGCCATGGTGCTCGAATTCAACCACGATCCGTCGCTGCTTGCGGCCTCGGCCTATCCCTCGAAGCTGAAGCGGCGAATCGGGGGGGACTACGGGCATTTCAGCAACCTGCAATCACGGCAGTTGCTGCGCGCCTTGCGTGATTCGCCGCTCAATCGGGTGGTGGCAGCGCATCTCAGCGAACGCACCAATCATCCGGATCTGGTGGCCGAGTGCCTGGCCGGGGCCGCCACGGAAGCCGGTGGTTTCGACTGGTCCATCGCGGCCCAGAGCGACGTGTTGCCGTGGTTCGAAGTGGAGGCCCGTCTCAGCGCTTGATGTGCCGGATGAGCCGGCGGCGCTTTTCAACCTGCCGACGCGTTAGCACGTTCTTGCGCCCCGAGAAAGGGTTGTCTCCCGTGCGAAATTCGATGCGCACCGGTGTACCCACCAGACGTAGGGCATTGCGGAAGAAGTTGGCCAGATAGCGTCGGTAGCTGTCTGGAACATCATCCGTCTGGTTGCCATGAATGATGATGGTCGGCGGATTCTTGCCCCCGAAATGGGCGTAACGCAGTTTGATGCGGCGTCCCCTCACCAGCGGCGGATTGTGGCGCTCGAGCGCATCCTCGAGCAGTTCGGTCAACAGCTTGGTAGGCACATCGATGTAGGCGGACCTGTAAGCCGCGTTGATGGCATCGAACAAATCTCCCACGCCCGTGCCATGCAGCGCCGAGATGTAATGCGTGGTTGCAAAGTCCACGAATTCCAGCCGCCGGTCGAGCTGCCGTCGCATTTCGTCACGCACTTCCGGTGAGAGTCCATCCCACTTGTTGACCGCGATGACCAGTGAGCGCCCGCATTCCACCACCGAACCGAGGACGGTCAGGTCCTGCTCGGTCACGCCGTCGCGCGCATCCAGCACCACTATGACGACATGCGCGAGGTCGATGGCCTGGAGGGATTTGATGGCACTGAATTTTTCCACCACATCGGTCACCCGGGCGCGTCGGCGCAGGCCTGCGGTATCGATGAGCGTATAGGCGTGGCCGTGGCGCTCCAGCGGGATAGCCACGCTGTCATGGGTCGTGCCGGGCAGATCGGCCGTCAGCATGCGCTGCTCGCCCAGCATACGATTGGTGAGCGTCGATTTGCCCACGTTCGGGCGACCACATATCGCGACCCGCACGCTGGTATCGCCGTCTTCTTCGGCTTCCGGGACGAGCCAGTCGGCGGTGATCGTCTCTACCATGGAGACCACGCCGGTACCATGGGCAGCAGAAATAGCGAACACCGGATGCAGACCGAGCTCTGCAAACTCGGCGCCCACGTCGGTCGCGTTCATGCTCTCGGTCTTGTTGACCGCCAGATACAGGGGCTTGTTGCTCTTGCGCAGGTGCTGGGCAAGAGTCCGATCCGCTGGCGTGAGACCTTCGCGGCCATCGATGATCAGGATGCCGGCGGCGCACTCGTCCAGCGCGTGCAGCGCCTGCTGGCTCACCTGAGTCGCCAAGGGGTCATCAGAATCATCGATGCCGCCGGTATCCACGACCAGATAGGCTGCTTGACCTACCCGTCCCACACCGACCTTGATGTCGCGCGTTACTCCCGGAACATCGGCCACGAGTGCATCCCGAGTGCGCGTGAGACGGTTGAAGAGCGTCGATTTGCCTACGTTCGGTCGGCCGACCAGCGCCAAGGCAGGCTTGGCGTCGCGGGTGATATCAAGAGCCATGCGGTCTGATCCTGCCGCTATTCGATGCGGAAGGCAGCGATCTTCCCGGATGAGCTGTAACCGAGCAGGGCGCCTCCAATGTCTATCGGTGGCGTGAGGATGCGTTTCTTGTCGATGCGGGTGCGGGCCACGAGTTCGCCGGTGTCTGCATCCATCCAGTGCAGATAGCCTTCAAAGTCGCCGGTGACGATATGGCCCTGGAAGTAAAGCGGGCCGGTCAACTTGCGGTATTGCAGATCCTTGTTGCGCCAGACGGCACTGCCATCAAATCGACTGAGCGCCCACACCATACCGCGTTCATCGGTGATGTAGACCCGCTCATCGTCCACGGCGACGTTGTCATAGGTGGACATGTCGCGCGTCCATTCCACACCACCACCCTCTGCGGACAGTGCGGCGACGCTGCCTTGGTAACTGCCAATATAGAGTAGGTCCTCCTTGAGGACAGCCTCGCCATCGATGTCGACCAGTCGTTCGAGGTCTGAGCGCCCCGACGGCTGGGCCAGTCGGGCGTCCCACAGCTGCTGACCGGTGTTCAGATCGAGCGCCACGATGCGTCCATTGTCGAAGCCGGCATAGACCACACCGCGGTGGATGGTGGGTGCGGCAGTGCCACGCAGGGTCAGGGTAGGGATGCTACGGTCGTAGACCCAGCGCTCAAGACCCGTCTCTGTATCCAGCGCATAGATGTTGCCGTCACCGGTGCGGATGATCACGACACCCTCGGCTGCTCGGGGGGGAGCCAGTACCTCACTGGAGACCTCGGCCACCCAGAGCTTCTTGCCGGTCTCGGCGTCGCGCGCAACGACCTCAGCCTCGGAGGTGCCCACGAACACCTTGCCCTCGCCGACGCCAGGACCACCAGAGATGAGGCGGCCGTCATCCTGTTCCGACCAGCGTTCATCGCCGCTGCTGGCATCAAGGGAAATCATGCGGCCGTCGCGATCAGCCGTGTAGACATGCTGGCCGTCCGAGGCGGGAACGAGCTTCAGGTAAAGCGATTCAGTGCCTTTCCCGGCGCGTTCGGACCACAGTTCGGTCACGTTGAGAGTGGGCTGGAACTCCTTGTCCAACTCCGTCGGCTTGGTTGCATCATCCGCATCGCCGTCGTCGCTGAGCCAGCCGGTCGTGGTCTTCTTCACCTTGTTCATCGTGTCCGCGCATCCCCCCAGCAGCAGCAGGGTCGCGAGAACCGCCAGTCCGAAGCGGCGCATCTTACTTGGCCGTCGTCGCGGAGAGCTCGATACCGAGGGCATCCAGCTTCATTTCCAGGTGCGTTGCATCGCCGCCTGAGGTCGCAATCTGACCGATGGCGGTCTGGTAGAGTTCCGCCGCCTTCTCGCTCTCACCCCGCGCGGCCAGGACATCTGCCCGCACCTCGGCAAAAGGGGCGTATTCGCCTTCGGTAGGAAAGTTTGCGATCGCCTTGTAGGCACCCTCCGCATCCCCTTCTGCCAGCAGCAACTGGGCGAGACGTCCTCGCGCCACGATCCCCAACTCGGAATTCGCATCCCGGGCAATGATCCAGTCCAGATGCTTGCGGGCTTCATCCGATTTCTTCTCGTCCACGGCGAGGCGCGCAAGCAGCAGAGCCGTGAGCTTGGCGTAGCTGGAATCCGGGTAGGCGTCCAGGATGGCCGTGCCGTTGCGGGTGACATTTTCGCCCGGCCCCTGGGCGGCTGCCTCGAGAAATTTCTGGTAGTTGATGGATGCGTTCAGTGCCGCGGTTTCCTGGGTGCCATTCCAGTAGCGGTAGCCGAACAGGCCCGCCAGTCCGATGGCGAGTCCTGCGACCAGAGACTTGCCATAGGCATCCCACCAGCGGCGTAACTGCTCAAGTTGTTCGCGTTCAGAGCTGTTGTTTTCCACTACCAATCTCCCAGGAGGTCAGGCTGAGCCCAGCAGGGCCAGCAGGTGTTCCGTCAATGCGTGTCGCGCCACGCGTCGTTGTTCGCCCTGGCCACGCAGGGGCTTGAGGGTCACCAGCCCGGCCGCGAGCTCCTCGCTGCCCAGGATCAGCGCCACCGCTGCACCGCTGCGGTCCGCGCGCTTGAGCTGGGACTTCAGGCTTTCCTGGCCGCAATGACAGAGCACCCGGGTGCCGGGGAGCGCATCCCGCACTGCCTCTGCCAGCGCGAGAGCGGCGGCCTTTTCCTCGATGCCCGTACCCATCACGTACAAATCTGCCTCCGAAGCCTCTTCCTCACCCGCGGGTGGCAACAACTCCATCAGGCGTTCTAGCCCCATCGCGAAGCCGATGGCGGGTGTGGCGCGACCGCCCATCTGGGCGACGAGACCATCGTAGCGCCCACCGGCGCACACTGTGCCCTGAGCGCCCAGATCATCGGTGATCCACTCAAAGACGGTCTTCGAATAGTAGTCGAGCCCACGAACCAGATGGGGATTGACGGTATGCGCCACGCCAGCAGCATCGAGCACCGCGCGGACTGCGCCAAAATGGGAACGCGACTCTTCGTCCAGAAATTCAGCCAGCTGCGGGGCGTCTGCAATCAGCGCCTTGAGTGCCGGATTCTTCGAATCCAGGATGCGCAGTGGGTTGCGCGTCAGACGATGACGGCTGTCCTCGTCCAGGGCATCGTGGTGGTTATTGAAGTAGGCCACCAGCTGCTCGCGATGCAGCGCGCGCGATTCCGGGGTGCCAAGCGTGTTCAGTTCAAGGCGCAGGTTCTTGAGCCCTAGGACCTGCCAGAGGCGTGCGGTCATGAGGATGAGTTCGGCGTCTATATCCGGACCGGCCATGCCGAGCGCCTCCACGCCGACCTGGTGGAACTGACGATAACGCCCCTTCTGGGGGCGCTCGTGGCGAAACATGGGCCCGAGATAGAACAGGCGCTGTGCGCCGGCCTGCAACAATCCGTTCTCAAGCACGGCGCGCACACAGCTTGCCGTGCCTTCAGGGCGGAGAGTCAGGCTGTCCCCGTTGCGATCCTCGAAGGTATACATCTCTTTCTGCACGATGTCGGTGGTGTCACCAATCGAGCGCGCAAATACCTGGGTGGACTCGACAATCGGGAAGCGTATTTCGCGGTAGCCATACTGGCTGAGAACACCGGTGATGTCCGCTTCGATCTTGCGCCAGCGATCGGCAAGTGGTGGAACGGTATCGTTCATGCCGCGCACGGCACGCAGAAGCTGATTCATGAAGAACTCTTATTCGGATCTGCCGAGGCGGTAACGTGCGACGCCGCTGCGCGGACGCTCGCTGAGGTCCACCGGCGCGCCATCGAAGCTGGCTGAAATTGCCGGCGGAAAGCCGACGACCATTTCGTAGGGTGGGCGACCCTTGAGCGCGATGCGCTGCCCGGGTTTGAGCGTGCCCATGAAGAGCCGCTTGCCTGCGGAATCAGAGACCTCCACCCATGACTCTCCTCTACCCTCGACCACGAGTTCCTGGCTGCCGGCAGCGGATCGCGGGCGCGGGGGGGGCGAAGCAGGCGTCGGCCTCGGCGCTGCCGGTTCTGCCAGAGCTACCGGAGCAGATTCTCTGGGCGCCGGCTTCTCCGGCGCGCGGAGGGGCGCTGAAGACAACGGTGCCGGACTCGCCAGCTCTGAATCTACCTGTTCGGAGGGCTTCCGTTCGGGCGGGGGCGAGGAGGGCTCTTCAACCGGACGGGAATCCGTCGGGGCCCGTCCGGATTCTATCTCTGCGTCCGCGATTTCCGCGCCCGGAAGCTCATCTGCCGGGGGCGCCGAGCCATCGGTCTGGTGCCGGAACGTCTTGACTGGCCCCAAGGGTTCACGCGAATGGTCCACGATGGTGTAGGCATACGGCAGCGGTATGCCGGGATCCGGCTCGGGGGCAGTGGCTTCCTCTTCTAGCGCCGCGAGTTCCTCCGCGGATTTCTCGCCCGCCTGATAGTTGTGCCGCCACCAAGCGGCCACCAGCAGGATGAAAACCAGCGCGAGGACCGCGGTTACTGTGCGTATGACCAAGCTGGAACTTGTGATTTGCGCCGGGCTGCGCGTGGCGAAATCTGCCAGCTTCGGATCCTGCGCCTCTTCCTGTTGCGCATAGCGCGCAATCAGCGGTGCCGGATCGATATCCAGAGCGCGCGCTGCGCTGCGCAAGTAACCCTTGATGAAAGCGCTCGCCGGCAGGCTCTGGTAATCCTCGGTCTCCAAAGCCTCGATGATGCGGGGTTCCAGTCGGGTGCGGTGAGCGACTTCGGCGATACCGAGTCCGGCTTGCTCTCGGGCTGCACGCAAGGCCGCGCCGGGCCCCACGCTGTCAAGGCCTGATCTCATCCGGGACATCTCGCCGGGAGGTTGGTTTGATTCCATTTCGCGCGTTACTCCAGCTCGCCACGCTGGTACTGGCCGTACTCAGGGGAATCAGGGAAGCGATTCTTGAGCTGCAACGCATAGCTCGCCACCCCGTCCTGGTTTCCCAACGCCTGCTCAATGCGCATGCCGAGCCACAGCGTTCGCGGTGATTGCGGGCTGACTTCCGTGTAGCGCTGATAGTAGGCACGGGCCTGCAGCGGATTCTGCTGATCGAGGCTCAACTGGGCCATCGACAGCAACGCGGGGGGCAGACGCGAGGAGCGTTGAAGGGCCGAGCGAAATAAATCCTCCGCCCGAACGGTGTCACCCGACTGCATTGCGCAGGTACCAGCATTGGCCATGGCATTCTCTGGCGTGGGGTTGAGCGGGTTGTCCATGGCTTCCTTGAACCGGGACTGGCCTTCCTCATAGCGTTTCTGCTGGCACAGAAACCGCCCGTAGTTGTTCAAGGCCGTGATATTGCGCGCATCCAGTGCGAGCGCCTTGCGGTAGTTCTCCTCCGCCTGCGGGTATTCGCCGATGTTGTTGTAGAGCAAGGCCAAGGCATTGTGCGCATTTACCGATTTCGGGTTCGATTCCAGCGCGCTCTCCAGCTTGCGCAGCGCAAGTTCGTTATCACCATCCTGCATGTAGGCGATGGCCAGCTGCGTATTGATGTCGGCGAGCTTGATGCGGTCATTTTCCTTGCTCGAACCTTCCCGCGTCCCGCTGGACTGACAGGCTGCGAGCAGCAGGGCTGTCGCAATGAACAGCGCAGCGCGCATGACGGACACTTCAGGCACCGGCACGCAAGGCCGTGGCTTCCGCGTGCACTTTGCGATGACGTGCCGCGCGCGCCAGCACCTTGCCAACCAGCTGCCCACAGGCTGCGTCGATATCATCCCCGCGCGTCTTGCGGGTGGTGGTGACATAGCCCGCCTTCTGCAGGATCTGGCGGAACTCCAGAATCCTGCTCTGCGGCGAGCAGCTGTAATCAGCGCCTTCAATCGGATTGAAGGGGATGAGGTTCAGCTTGGCGGGGATTCCCCGCAACAGCTTGGCTAGATCTCGGGCTTGGGCGGGACTGTCGTTCACGCCGTCGAGCATCACGTACTCGAAGGTGATCTGGTCATGCGGGCTGTCGGCTACATAGCGCTTGCAGGCTGCCAGTAATTCGGCCAGCGGGTAAGTGCGGTTGAGCGGGACGAGCACGTCACGCAAGGCGTCCTCGGGCGCGTGCAAGGACACGGCGAGGCTGACCGGGCATTCCTCCCGGAGTCTGTCCATGCCGGGCACCATGCCTGCGGTACTCAAGGTGACGCGGCGCCGCCCGAGGTTGTAAGCGCTGTCGTCCAGCATCAGGCGCATGGCAGGCACCACTCGCTCGAAGTTCATCAGTGGTTCGCCCATGCCCATCATTACCACATTGGTGATGTGGCGGTGAGTCTTCGGGTTCTGGCCCAGGTGACGCGCCGCAATCCAGACTTGGCCGATGATTTCGGCGGTGGAGAGGTTGCGGCTGAAGCCCTGCTTGGCCGTGGCGCAGAAACTGCAGTTGACGGCGCAGCCGACCTGCGAAGAGACACAGAGGGTGCCGCGCTCAGCTTCAGGAATGTAGACGGTCTCGATGCAGTTGCCGTTGTCCACGCGCAGCAACCACTTCAGCGTGCCATCGTCAGACTCCTGCACAGTCATGATCTCAGGCAGCCGGAATACGGTCTCCGCCGCCAGCCGCTCACGCAGCGCGCGACTGAGATTGGTCATGGCGTCAAGTTCGATGACACCCTGCTGGTGGACCCATTTGACAATCTGGGTCGCGCGGTAGGGGCGCTCCCCCACCGACGCGAAGTACTGCGTCAATCCTTGCGGATCGAAATCGAGCAGATTGATTGGCGCGTCCGACATGGGGCTCAGCGTGGGCAGAGCTCGCTGCCGGCAAAGAAGAAGGCGATTTCCACCGCCGCGGTTTCTGGCGCATCTGAGCCGTGGACCGCGTTCTCGGAGATGTCCTTGCCGAATTCGGCGCGAATGGTGCCCGGTGCGGCCTTGGCCGGGTCGGTGGCGCCCATCACTTCGCGGTTTTTCGCGATGGCGTCCTCGCCCTCGAGCACCTGTACCAGCACGGGGCCGGAGGTCATGAAGTCCACGAGTTCCTGAAAAAATGGGCGTGCACGGTGCACGTCATAGAAATTGCCAGCCTGCTCTGGCGTCAGCTTGAGCATTCTGGCGGCAATGATCCTGAGCCCGGCGGCTTCGAGTTTGGCGAGAATGCCGCCAATGTGATTGTCGCGGACAGCGCTGGGCTTGACGATGGAAAGGGTGCGCTCGATAGCCATGAATCAGAAGCTCCTGAGAGTTGCATAAGGCATTGAAAAGCACACCATTATATTGGGTGCTATGCACAAAAGCCCAGCACCCGGCGGGCGCCCGCTGGGTCTCCGGGGCGAGGGCAGCCTTAGTAGAGGCCGGTCTGCAGGCGGGCGGCCTCGGACATCAGCTCCGAGGACCAGGGGGGATCGAAGGTGAGCTCGACCTTCACGTCGGTCACGTTGGGCACCTGGCGGACCTTGTCCGCAACATCATCGACCAGGATCGGGCCCATGCCACAGCCCGGCGCGGTGAGGGTCATGTCGATTTCGATGACATTCCCGCCCTCGGCCAAAGGCTTGATTTCACAACGATAAATAAGGCCCAACTCAACGATGTTGATGGGGATCTCTGGGTCATAGCAGGTCTGCAATTGCTCCCAGACCAGACTCTCATCCACCTTGCCGTCGCCTTCCATCACCTCCGCGGTTGGCAGATGCTCCGGCGTCATGCCGAGCGCATCGACCTCACTGGAGGGGATCCGGGCAAGATTGCCATTCACATTCACGGTGACCGAGCCCCCCAAGGCCTGGGTGACGAAGACCGTCGTGCCTGCCTCCAGGGTGATCCGGGTGCCTTGGGGAATGAGCACAGCCGCGCAATCGCGCGTGAGCTCGATGGGGCGGGTGAAATCTTGGGGCGAAGTCATGGAGGGCTACCCTTCTTCCGTCTCGGCTTTGGAGGTGGTGGTCAGGCGAGCATGCGGCGCGCCTTGTCCAGCGCCGCAAAGAACACATCGACTTCCTGTCGGGTATTGTAGAAAGCGAACGATACCCGCGCGGTGCCCGGCACGCCAAAGCGCTGCATCACGGGCATTGCACAGTGGTGCCCGGTCCGGATGGCAACCCCCTGACTGTCCAGCAATACGCCAATATCCTGGGGATGCAGGCCGTCGATGAGGAAGGACAACACGGCCTCCTTCTCGCGCGCGGTGCCGATGATGCGCAGACCCGGCGTTTCAGCGGCGCGGGCTGTGGCATAGGCCAGCAAATCCTGTTCATGAGCTAGCGCGCCGGCCAGGTCGAGTGACAGGAAATAATCAATCGCGGCACCGAGCCCGACGCCGCCCGCGATGTGCGGCGTGCCGGCTTCGAACTTGTGCGGCAGATCCGCATATTCCGTGGTCTCGAAGGTCACCGTCTTGATCATGTCACCGCCGCCCTGATACGGCGGCATCTCCTCCAGCAGCGCACGCTTTCCGTAAAGCACGCCTATCCCGGTGGGTCCGAACAGCTTGTGGCCGGAAAATGCGTAGAAGTCACAATCCAGCGCCTGCACGTCCACGCGTCCGTGCGCCACGGCTTGCGCGCCATCCAGCAGTACCTTGGCACCGACCTTGCGCGCCAGCGCGACGATTTCCTGCACAGGATTGATGCTACCCAGGGCGTTGGAGACATGACCGAAGGCGAGCAAGCGCGTGCGGGCGGAGACACGGGCAGCGATGGCCTCCGGTTCCAGTTCGCCTGCGTCATTGACTGGAACCACTTTCAGGACGATCCCGATCTGCTCGCGCAATATCTGCCACGGGACGATGTTGGCATGGTGTTCAGCTTCCCCGATCAGCACTTCGTCACCGGCCACCAGGCGGTTGCGGGCATAGCTCTGGGCAACCAGATTGATGGCCTCAGTGGTTCCGCGGGTGAAGATGATCTCGCAGGACTCTGCTGCATTCAGAAAGCCGGCCACTTTCTCGCGCGCACCTTCAAAAGCCGCAGTCGCACGCTGACTCAACGTGTGCACGCCGCGATGAATGTTGGCATTATCGTGCGCGTAGAAATGCTCAATGGCATCCAGCACCGCACGCGGCTTGTGGGTCGTGGCTGCGTTGTCCAGATAGACCAGCGGCCGGCCGTTGATGCGGGTTTCGAGAATCGGGAAATCCGCTCTCACCCTATCCACGTCAAACGCGGGAGTTCCGGATCTGACTTCGGCCAGGCTGCTCATGTGTAGTCTCCCGCAAGCAGTTTCGCCAGCGACGGATTTGCCTCCGCAAACCGCGCGGTCACCAATGCCTGCAAGGCTGGGTGAGGGATGCTCTCCACGAGACTCTGCACGAAACCGTAGATGAGCAAGGCTCTCGCTTCGACTGCCGGCACCCCTCTGGAGCGGAGATAGAAGAGGCTGTCGTCATCGAGCTGGCCGACCGTGGCACCGTGCGCGCAGCGCAGATCGTTGGCGTAGATTTCGAGTTCCGGCTTGGCGTCGATCTCGGCGTCGGAGGAAAGCAGCAGATTGTTGCTGGCCTGGGTGGCGACCACCTTTTCCACGCCCTCGCGCACAAGCACCCGGCCGTTGAACACACCGCGGCCGTTACCGTCCGCAATGCCCTTGTAGACCTCATCACTGGTGGTGTGGCTGGCCGCATGATCAACCCGGGTGTGATGGTCCACATGCTGATTCGGGCCCGCGACGAACACGCCATTCAACTTGAGCTCACCTCCAGGTGCGGCGAGGGCACCGTCGATATCCACCCGCACCATGCGGCCGCTCAGAACCAGCGAGAAGTTCTCGGCCCTGCTGTCCCGGCCTACGTTGATCTGCACGGAGCCGATGTGCGAGCCCTCACTGCCTTCCCAGACCGCACGGTAGTGGAATACAGAGGCGCCGTCGCCCGTGTCCACGCGAGTATGGGCGTTGGTGAGGGTCGAGCCCGCGCCTTGAGTGAGGTGGAGTTCGACAAGCTCGATGCGGCTGTGGCGACCTGCCTGCAGGTGGAGGTGCGGCGATACCAGCGTCGGTGTGCCGGCGCCTATCGTGGCAAAGATCACGAGCAGCGGTTTTTCCACTTGCGTGCCGGGTGCGACTTCAACATGCAGGCCGTCCGGCGCTGCCGCGGCATTCAGCGCCGCGAATGTGCGCGCCTCGGGAGAGGCCTGTCGTGACAGATGCTCGGCAAGCCACTGCGGATCCTGGCGAGACATCTCCTCCAACAGTCGCACTGTGATACCCGCAGGCAATGCCGACAGGTCGGAGAGTGACGGCGCGAAGCGCCCATTGACGAATACCAGCCGCCACGCGTCCAGATCCTTGAGCGGCAGGGAGTTTTGATCCAGACGGCCGGCGCGTGCGGCCCTGAATTCCTGTCCTGAGAGACTGCTCAAGTCGGTATAGCGCCAGTCTTCGTCCCGCGGGCTGGGTACACCCTGTGCGAGGGCACGCCGGAACGCCGCCTCGCGGACGGCCTGCACGGCGCCGGGTTCTTCTCCCCCGCCGAGATCGCGGGCCAGTGATTCCATCAGTCCCATCACGCCGCGTCCTCCAGAAGCCAGTCATAACCCTTGGCCTCCAGCTCCAACGCAAGCTCCCGCGGACCGGATTTGACGATTCGACCGTCGGCAAGGACATGAACATGGTCGGGCACGATGTAGTCGAGCAGGCGCTGGTAATGGGTCACAACCATGAAGGCGCGGTCGGGGCTGCGCAGACGATTCACGCCATCCGCCACGATCCTGAGCGCGTCGATGTCGAGCCCTGAGTCGGTTTCGTCGAGGATCGCCAGCGAGGGCTCGAGGATGCTCATCTGGAACACCTCGTTGCGCTTCTTCTCACCCCCTGAGAACCCTTGGTTGACCGGCCGGTTGAGCAGGCTCTCCTTGAGCCCGATCTCGCGGGTTCTGGTTTTCACCAGATTCAGGAAATCCACGGCGCTGATTTCGGCTTCACCGCGGTATTTTCGAATGCCATTCACCGCAGCGCGCAGCATGTACACGTTGTTCACGCCAGGGATTTCCACCGGGTACTGGAACGCCAAGAACACGCCTTCGCCAGCCCGCTCCTCGGGCTCCAGTGCCAGGAGATCCTTGCCATTCCAGGTGATAGACCCTTCCGTCACGGTGTAACCGGGGCGGCCGGCAATGAGGTAGGAGAGCGTGCTCTTCCCGGAGCCGTTCGGGCCCATGATGGCGTGTACCTCGCCCTTGCCGATGGTGAGATTGAGACCGCGGAGGATGGGTTTGCCGTCGATCTCGGCATGCAGGTTTTCGATTCTGAGCATGAGTCTTTTACCCCACTGCGCCTTCAAGCGTGATGTTCAGGAGTTTCTGGGCTTCCACGGCAAACTCCATCGGAAGCTCCTTGAAGACCTCCTTGCAGAAACCGTTGACGATGAGATTGACCGCATCTTCATTTCCGATGCCGCGGCTGCGCAGGTAGAACAATTGGTCTTCGCTGATTTTTGAAGTCGAAGCCTCGTGTTCGACCTTGGCGCTGGCATTGCGCACCTCCACATACGGGAAGGTATGGGCGCCGCACTCACTGCCCATCAAAAGGGAATCACACTGCGTGTAGTTGCGGGCGTTCTCGGCGCTCTTCGCAATTCGCACCAGGCCACGATACGCATTCTGTCCCCGGCCGGCCGAGATGCCCTTGGAGATGATCGTGCTGCGTGTGTTGCGGCCGAGGTGGATCATCTTCGTCCCGGTATCAGCCTGCTGCCGGTGGTGGGTCACGGCCACGGAATAGAACTCCCCAACCGAGTTCTCACCCTTGAGGACACAGCTCGGGTACTTCCAGGTGATGGCTGAGCCGGTTTCCACCTGGGTCCAAGAGATCTTGGAATTACGACCACGGCAGTCACCGCGCTTGGTCACGAAGTTGTAGATGCCGCCACGGCCTTCCTCGTCACCCGGATACCAGTTCTGGACCGTCGAGTACTTGATCTCCGCATCATCCAGCGCGACCAGCTCGACCACCGCTGCGTGCAGCTGGTTCTCGTCACGCTGGGGTGCCGTACAGCCTTCGAGATAGCTCACGTAGCTGCCCGCATCGGCAATCACCAAGGTGCGCTCGAACTGCCCGGTGTTCATGGCGTTGATCCGGAAATAGGTGGAGAGCTCCATCGGGCAACGTGTGTTCGGCGGGATGTAGACGAAAGAGCCGTCTGAGAACACCGCCGAGTTGAGTGCGGCGAAATAATTGTCTCCCTGCGGCACCACGGATCCCAGATATTTGCGCACGAGATCCGGATGTTCGCGTACGGCCTCAGAGAAGGAGCAGAAGATCACGCCGGCGGCAGCGAGCTTCTCCTTGAACGTGGTGTGTACCGAGACGCTGTCGAAGACTACGTCGACCGCCACACCGGCGAGCATCTTTTGCTCTTCCAGCGGGATACCGAGCTTCTCGTAGGTTTCGAGCAGTTTCGGGTCGACCTCATCGAGACTCTTGGGAGCATCGGTGCGGCTCTTGGGTGCCGAGTAATAGCACAGCGCCTGGTAGTCGATGGGCGGGTAATGCACATGCGCCCATTCGGGCTCCGCCATCTTCTGCCAGCGTTCGAAGGCGCGCAGGCGCCATTGCAACATCCATTCAGGCTCATCCTTCTTGCGTGAGATGAGTCGGATGATGTCTTCGCTCAGGCCCGGCGGGGCCTGATCCTGTTCGATATCGGTGTAAAAGCCAGCGTCGTACTTGCGATTCAGCAGTTCGCTGACCTCGGTCTGAGGTGTTGCCATCAGAGACTCCGGGCGTTTCTTGTTTTAGAGGCTGAAGCTTTCGCCGCAGCCACAGGTGGCCTTGACGTTCGGATTTGCGAAACGAAAGCCTTCGTTCAGGCCCTCGCGGGCGAAGTCCACCTCCGTGCCGTCGAGATACTTCAGGCTTTCATCGTCCACCACGATCTGCACGCCTTGTGAGGTGAACACCTGGTCGTGCTCGTTGATTTCGCTGGCTGGTTGCACGATGTACATGTAGCCAGAGCAGCCGGTGGGCTTGACGCCCACACGCAGTCCATTGCCTTCATTCTTGGCCAGGAAACGCTCGACGTGACGGGCGGCGCGTTCGGTCAGGGTGATCGCCATGGTCTTTTCTCCAAATTCGGCCGCGATCAGACCGCGGCAGCCTTGAGGCGGGACTCGTCTGCGGACTTGGGCCACTGCCGCAGGATTTGGGCCTGGCCTTGGGTGCGGTTCTCCTGAACCACCGTGTCCAGGCTCACATCGCTCAGGTACTGACGGATTTGCCGGCTGAGTTCCTCCCACAGGTTGTGGGTGAGGCAACCGTGGTCCCCGCGGCAGTTGCGCAACCCGCCGCAACGCGTGGCATCCACGCATTCATCCACGGCGTCGATCACATCGGCAACGGAAATCTCGGTTCCGGGCCGGCCGAGTTGATAGCCCCCCCCCGGACCGCGCGTTCCGTCCACCAGACCCCGGCGACGCAGCGCAGCAAAAAGCTGTTCCAGGTAAGATTGGGAGATGCCCTGGCGCGCTGCGATTTCGGCCAGAGATACCCGTCCACCGGTGCCGTGCAGGGCCAGGTCGACCATCGCAGTCACGGCATAGCGGCCTTTGGTAGTCAAACGCATAGTGGCTCCTTGGATATTCCTACGGAATTGCTAGGAATTGTGTGAGATACCTAGTGTTTCAGTCAAGAATATTTTTGCACCTGCGGCATGAGCCTGTGCGCGGGGGGATTCAGGGTGTCTGTGGTTCTTCGGCCACGCGGCGTCGCATCTCTTCGCAGGATGGAATATTAGGCAGATCCACGGAAATTCCCTGGCGGCAGAGCGCCTCGGCCATCACTTCGATCTGCTTCTCCAAACCGCGCGCGTGATCCAGCAAGGCATCTACCGCCTGGGTCATGGGGTCGTTGAGGCCCTTGACCTGCCCGTAGGCGTCAAAGCCGATCCGGCGGGCGGTTTCTTCCCGCTCAGCCTGCTGGCTGGGCTGATTACCGCCGGCGATGCGGCCGGGGATCCCGACCACGGTGGCGCCCGCAGGCACATCCTTAACGACCACCGCATTGGACCCGACCCGAGCGTTCTCTCCCAGCGTGATGGGGCCGAGTACCTTGGCCCCCGCGCCAATCACTACGCCGTTGCCGAGGGTGGGGTGACGCTTGCCCTTGTTCCAAGTTGTGCCGCCCAGGGTCACGCCGTGGTAGAGCGTCACGTCGTCACCGATTTCAGCGGTTTCCCCAATCACCACACCCATGCCATGGTCGATGAAAAAGCGTCTGCCGATGGTGGCGCCAGGATGGATTTCGATTCCGGTGAGAAACCTGCCCAGATGCGACATCACGCGGGCCAGTAGCTTGAAACCGTGTTGCCAGAGCCAGTGGCTGGCGCGGTGGATGATCAGAATGTGAATGCCAGGATAGGCCAGCAGCAACTCGAGCGTGTTGCGGGCAGCGGGGTCGCGTGCGTAGATGCTGCGGATGTCTTCTCTGAGGTGCTGGAACATGGGCAGGGCTCGCCAGTGTTAGGATGGGGTTCGATCAGGCACGGCCCGGAAAGCGACGGAAGGACATCAAGTTGGATCAGAAAGATGACGCCCCCGGGGGGCGTCTGAGCATACTACAAGTGGCCCAGAGCGTGCTCGCAGCCACCATCGGTGTGCAGAGCAACCGCAATCGTGAACGCGACTTTCATCGGGGCTCAGCCAAGGCTTTCATCATTGCAGGCCTCATCGGCACGCTCCTGTTTATCCTCACCGTGTACACGGTGGTGAAGCTGGTGCTGCACGCCAGCGTGGGCGACTGAAGCACCGCCCCGGTGACGGCTGATATCAGGCCGGGAGGCGCGCCAGCTGCTCGCTGAAGCGAGCAATCTGATCCCGGTTGTCTGCAGCGCGTCGCCGCTCTTTTTCCACGACCTCTGC
This sequence comes from Gammaproteobacteria bacterium, assembly GCA_030830685.1. Classification (GTDB taxonomy): domain Bacteria; phylum Pseudomonadota; class Gammaproteobacteria; genus CAIKBL01. The sequence goes on from JAURMM010000054.1 coordinate 29,420, forward strand.
CGGTGCCCGTTCCACGAATGAGGCGTTGCCGAGTTTGGCGTCGACCCGCGCCAGATCCTGCTCCAGGCGTGCAATCTCTTTCGCAAGCCGCTCGCGCTCCACCGCAGGATCAATCAGGTCGAGCAGTGGAACGAGAATGGTCATGTCTCCTGCCAGTGCTGTCGTCGCATCTGCACCACCGGCATCTGTACTTTCTTCCAGACTCTCCAACCGGGCCAGGTGCCGAATCGGGGCTTCCATGGCGCTGAGCCAGGCGCGCTCTTCTGCACTGCCGCCATGCACCCGGATGGGGATGCGTCTGGCCGGTTCCAGATTGTTTTCGGCGCGTATCCTGCGAACGCCGAGAATGAACTGACGGACCCAGGTGATGGCCTGGCCAGCGGGCGCGTCTTCCACTAATTCCCCGAGCTGCGGGTAGGGCCGATTCATGAGGGTCTCGGCCTGCCGCCCGAGCATCGGCGCCACCTGCATCCAGATCTCCTCGGTGATGAACGGCATCAACGGATGCAGCATGCGTAGCGTGACTTCGAGCACATCCACGAGCACGTAGCGCGTGGCGTCTTTGGCGTCTTCCGTGATCCCCGGGTCATTCAGCGTCACCTTGGCGAGTTCGATGTACCAGTCGCAGTACTCGTCCCAGATGAATTCGTAGAGCGCCTGTGCGGAGAGATCGAAGCGATAGTTTTCGAAGCCGGCGGTGACCTCCACCAGCGCATCCCGCAGACGGTGCCGAATCCAGCGTTCAGGCAGTCCGAGAGTTGGCGTGAGCAGATCTGTAGGCAGCCGGCGTTCTCCCACCACCATTTGCACGAAGCGGGCTGCATTCCAGATCTTGTTGCAGAAATTGCGGTACCCGTCGATGCGGCCGAGATCGAAGCGGATATCACGACCCTGGGTGGCCATGGCCGCAAACGTGAAGCGCAGCGCATCCGTGCCATAGCCAGGGATCCCTTCCGGAAACTGACGGCGCGTGGCAGCCTCGATCCTGGGTGCATCTTCCGGCCGCATCAGGCCCACGGTACGCTTGCCGACCAGCGGCTCGAGTTCGATGCCATCGATGAGGTCGATAGGGTCGAGGATATTGCCCTTGGACTTGGACATCTTGTTGCCTTCCGCATCGCGGACGAGGCCATGGATGTAGACTTCGCGGAAGGGCACGTCGCCCATGAACTTCATGCCCATCATGATCATCCGGGCAACCCAGAAGAAGATGATGTCAAAGCCCGTGACCAGCACGCTGGTGGGATAGAACTGGCTGAGTTCCGGCGTGCTGTCTGGCCACCCAAGAGTGGAGAATGGCCACAGCGCAGAGGAGAACCAGGTATCCAGCACATCAGGATCCTGCGTCAGCACCACCTCTGGTCCCAGACCCGCCTTGTTGCGGGCCTCCGCCTCGGTGCGTCCGACGAAGATCCGGCCTTGCGTGTCATACCATGCTGGAATGCGGTGTCCCCACCAGAGCTGTCTCGAGATGCACCAATCCTCGATGTTGCGCATCCACTCGAAATAGGTGCGCGTCCAGTTTTCCGGCACGAAGCGGATCCGCCCGTCTTCCACGCAGGTGATGGCAGGCTCGGCCAGCGGCGCAATCCGCACGAACCACTGATCGGTGAGAAAAGGCTCGATGACTGCCTGGGAGCGATCGCCCCTCGGCACCATCAGCTTGTGAGCGTCGATTCTCTCCAGCAGGCCCAGCGCCTCGAGGTCATTCACGATTCTCTTGCGCGCTGCGAAGCGATCAAGGCCCTGATAGGCGGTTGGTGCCAGCTCGTTGAGGGTCGCGTGGGCCGTGAAGATGTTGATCTTTGGCAAGTCGTGCCGTTCGCCTACGGCATAGTCGTTGAAATCATGCGCAGGCGTGATCTTCACGCAGCCGGAGCCGAATGCCCGATCAACATAAGTGTCCGCGATCACCGGAATACTCCGGTCGCACAGGGGTAAGCGCACCGACTTGCCAATCAGGTGCTGATAACGCGGGTCTTCCGGATGCACGGCGACCGCGGCGTCACCGAGCAAGGTCTCTGGGCGAGTGGTGGCAACCACTATATGGCCGCTGCCGTCTTCGAGCGGATAGCGTATGTGCCAGAGACTGCCTTGCTCCTCTGTCGAGACTACCTCCAGATCCGAGATGGCGGTGTTCAGCACCGGGTCCCAGTTGACCAGGCGTTTGCCGCGGTAGATGAGGCCTTCTTCGTGCAGGCGCACGAACACTTCGGTCACGGCGCGCGAGAGGCCTTCATCCATCGTGAAGCGCTCGCGACTCCAGTCCATGGAGGCACCCATGCGCCGCAACTGTTGCGAGATGGTCCCGCCGGACTCGGCCTTCCACTCCCACACAGCCGCCGTGAACTTTTCCCGACCGAGATCATGGCGCGACAAACCCTTCAAGCCGAGCTGTCGCTCCACCACCATCTGCGTGGCGATGCCGGCATGGTCGGTACCGCACTGCCAGAGTGCGCGCTTGCCCGACATGCGCTGGTAGCGAATGAGAGCGTCCATCAGCGTGTCCTGGAACGCATGCCCCATGTGCAGGCTGCCGGTGACATTGGGCGGGGGCAGCATGATGCAGTAGGGATCACCCTCGCCCTTGGCGGTAAAAAAGCCTGCGGCCTCCCACGCGCGATAGCGTGATTGCTCGATCTTGCCGGGATCATAGGTCTTGGCGATGGGGGCGGGCGTCTGGTCTTGCGCGGTCATGGCAGGTTCTTCTGGTGAAATGAGTGATTTTTCGGGTGGGCGGGACGTCGTGCCGGCGAGCGTTCCCTTAAAACCCAGCGAGCCCGGGTCCAGCCCTTGCACGCGATGGGTCAGCCGCGGGGGCACGCCGCGAGCCAGGAAGGGCCGGTTGTGCCGGGGTGAATCGTGGTTTTCGGCCAAGCGTTCAGGCCTGCCGGGTCGCGAGCGGATATCCCCGATCCTTGTAGAACCTCCAGCGTTCCCTGGCCAGCTGCCGCGTATGAGGATCATGGCCCGTGGTTTCCACCACGCGCTCAAACTGGCTGAAGAAGGTCGGCACTTCTACATGCAGATTGAACAGGATATCCATCAGGTCAGGCGGCTGAGGGGCACAGCCCAGCAGAATCTTCACCTGAGCGGTCGCGGGCGTTCCGGCGATTGCGTGAGGCACAAAGCTCGTGTCGTGGAAGGTCCATAACAGATCATCAAGGCTGGCGACCATCTCCTCGTCCAGGCAGTGGACGTAAATACCGCGCCCAGCCTGCCACGCCTGCTCTACGAGCTCACACACGCGCACATCGTGCTGGCGGCGCGTTTCTTCCGGCCAGTGATGAAAATCGATGCTGGTCACGTCCGCGTCGCGGGGCTGCGCTTGAGCAGGAATTCCATGAGCAGCGGTACCGGCCGACCCGTGGAGCCCTTGGCCTTGCCGCCGGTCCATGCGGTGCCCGCGATATCAAGGTGCGCCCAGTGGTATTCGCGAGTGAAACGAGCCAGAAAGCACGCCGCAGTGATGGTGCCCGCTTCCCGACCGCCCACGTTCGACATGTCGGCAAAGGGACTATCAAGCTGCTTTTGATAGTCGTCCCACAAGGGGAGACGCCACGCCCTGTCTCCCGAGGTCTGGCCTGCTTCGAGCAGCTCGTTCGCCAGCGGATCGTGGTTGCTGAGAAGACCGCTGGCATGACTACCCAGCGCGATCACGCACGCGCCGGTCAGGGTGGCGATGTCGATAACCACGGCGGGCTCGAAGCGCGCACACCAGGTGAGGGCATCACACAGGATCAGGCGACCCTCCGCGTCGGTATTGAGGATCTCGATGGTCTGTCCGGACAGGCTGGTCACCACATCACCCGGTTTCACCGCATTGCCGTCCGGCAGGTTTTCGGTCGCTGGCAGCACCCCCACGACATTGATTGGCAACTCCAGCGTGGCGACGGCCTTCATAACTCCCAGCACGCTGGCAGCCCCCGTCATGTCGAACTTCATCTCGTCCATGGCGGACGCCGGTTTGATGGAGATACCACCGGAATCGAAAGTGACACCCTTGCCGACCAGCACAACCGGCTTGTCCTTGCGATCTCCTCCCCTGTACTCGACGGCAATCAGCTTCGGTGGCTGACGGCTGCCCTGGGCGACGGCGAGCAGTGCCCCCATACCGAGCTTGCGCATCTCGATTTCATTGACCACGGTGGCCTTGAGTGCGGGGAATTCCCTGGCGAGCGCCTGGGCGGTCTGTGCAAGGTGGGTCGGCGTGCAGTGATTGCCGGGCAGGTTGGCCAGATCCCGGGTGAGGTCCATGCCTTGGGCGATTCCGTAGCCCAGTCTGGCCCCGGCTTCCACGGCTGCGTTCTGGCTGGCGTCGCACAGGAACAGCAGGCGAGAAAGCTGTGGTTTCCTGGAGGGTTTGGATTTGAGCTGGTCGAAGCGGTAGCGTGCGCTGTTGAATGCCACGGCCATCTGTCTGGCCTGCCACACGATGTCCCGATCGTGGACTGTGACCTCCAGCAAGGCACTGGCGGCGGTGCGCACGCCGGCTTCGCAGAGGGCCTTGGCCGCGGTCGCCAGCACCCGTTGGTATTCGCTGCCCGAGACACCGTCCTTGCGCCCGCAACCTACCAGCAGAACACGCTCCGCGCTGATCCCGCCCACGTCGGGCAGCATTAGCGATTCACCGGGATTGCCGCTAATATCACCCCGCTTGATGACCCGACTGAGCGCACCTCTTGAAGCCTTGTCCAACGCCTGCGCGCAGGGACTGAGGCGCTTGCCGGAGTGGATTGCCACCGCGATGCAGGCCGTTTTCAGGGTTCGAGCGCTACCGAGTTTGACCGAAATCTCCATCTTGAGCTGTCCTCCAGAGGTGCATCGCGTGTCAGGGAGCCGACCGGGGCTGAGTCGGTGTTGGGCATCGAGTGAGTGTATGCGCAGGTTCCGCGAGGCGTAAAGCACACCCACTCCATGAAGATTCTCGACCGCTACATCGGCTGGAACATCATCGCGGCGACGGCCACAGTGCTCTTGGTGCTGGTGTCCATCTTCACCTTCTTCGCCTTCATAGATCAGCTCGATGATCTTGGCCGGGGCACTTACGGTCTGGGCAAGATCGTGCTCTTCGTCCTGTTCAGCGTACCCACGCTCACCTATGAACTTTTCCCCATGGCGGCGCTGATTGGCTCATTGATCGGTTTCGGCACGATGATGCGCAACGGCGAGTTGGCGGTCATACGCTGCGTGGGGGTGAGCAAGGGGAGGGTGGTCTATGCCGTGATCAAGGCGGGCATGGTGCTTCTGGTATCTGCAATGCTGGTGGGTGAGTTCATCGCCCCGCCTGCCGAGCGCTTTGCGCGGGACTACCGCAGCATGGCCATCAATGAGCGGGTCACTTTCAAATCGGAAAACGGCTTCTGGGCGCGGGATGGGGACAACTACATCAACATCCGGGAAATCCTGCCTGGCGACCAGCTCCGGGATGTCTTCATCTATGAATTCGATGGGGAGAACAAGCTCAGGTTGAGCACCCATGCGGAGTTCGCACGCTACACCAACCAGGAGTGGATGCTGGAGAACATCTCCCAGACCCTGCTCGGTGACGACGGGCTGGAGCGGCGCACATTGCCACAAGCCGCCTGGGACTCCATCCTCAAGCCCGACCTGCTGCAGATGGTGACCATCAACCCGGACAGTCTGTCCATCTGGAGTCTTGCCAAGTACAGCCATTTCCTGCGTACCAACGGGCAGAATGCCCAGCGCTACGAGCACGTGATGTGGCTCAAGATCACGTACCCCATCGCAACCGTGGTGATGGTAGTGCTGGCAGTGCCGATGGTGCTGCGAGCGAGTCGTAGCGTTACGGTGGGGCAGCGCGTACTGGTGGGAGCGCTGATTGGACTCGGCTTCCACCTGCTCAATCAGGCAGCGGGCCACCTCGGCGTGGTGTATGAACTCCTGCCGGTGCTGAGCGCGACCGGGCCAGCCTTGATGATGGGAGTGCTGGCAGCCTGGTTGCTTGCGCGCACGCCCTGAGGGCATGCGGCCGCCACAACTTTCCATGCAGCCTGCTCAGCGCTGCCGGGTACGGGGACGATAATCGCGGACCAGACGCGTGCCCGAGGCGAGATCGTGCCAAGCAGCCCGCTCCGGATTCCACATCGCCCGCCAGAACCCGAAGCCTGCTGGCAGCCAGGACAGCAGCGCCACGGCGAAGCGGATGGCCGTCTGGGCCCAGCTCGCTGCACCCCCGGTCCGCGCGTCGACCAGGCGAATCTTCCAGCTCTGCATGCCAAGGGTGCGCCCCCTGCGCCAGCTGTAGCCGAGGTAACCATAGGCGGCCAGGCAAAGCCAGGTGCTGAACCACGGGTTGTTCGGTGCAATCGCCTCGCCTCCACGCATCGCAACGACGGGCATGCCGGCGATGAACAGCACGCCGAAGAGCGCAAGCACGTCGTAGAGGACGGCGCCCAGCCGTCGCCATAGGGAGACCCTGAGCATCGCGGCGGTGGTGACGGGCGGGAAGTTCATGAGACAGATCACTGCGCACCGGAGGGTGCACGGGAATCTGTCATAAACCCGCGAATTTCGGAAGCCGCGACACCGGTGCTTTTTGCTACCATCCGCAAGTCAGCCCGAGGCGGTGTCAGCGAGTGAATAACGGCGTCCGGCCGGTCACTCATTCATCGCCCCATTGAAATGCCAGTGCCACACAACATTGCCGCAGGAGGAAATCAGAGATGGCGCAGACTCATTCGAACCCCGCCCCGGGTCAGGAGCCGCTCCGGCTCGACGCCGCCGTGATTGGTACCGGCGTTGCCGGCTTGTATCAGCTTCACCAGCTTCGGCAGCAGGGATTCGCCGTCAAGGCTTTCGACACCGCATCCAATGTGGGCGGCACTTGGTACTGGAATCGCTATCCGGGTGCGAAGTTCGACTCCGAGTCCTACATCTACCAGTACCTGTTCGATGAAAAGCTTTACAAGGAATGGAGCTGGAGCGAGCGTTTCCCGGGCCAGCCTGAGATTGAGCGCTGGATGAACTACATCGCGGACAGGCTCGACCTGCGCAAGGACATCCAGTTCAACACCACGATCGCCTCTGCGCATTATCAGGAGAGCACTGGACGCTGGATCGTCACCACCACCGATGGCCAGGTCATCGATACCCAGTTCCTCATCAGTTGCTGCGGCATGCTCTCTGCGCCGCTCGAGCGGGTATTTCCCGGGCAGGAAACCTTCAAGGGCCGCATCTTCCACACCTCGCGCTGGCCGAAGGAGCAGATCGATTTCACCGGCAAGCGCGTCGGCGTGGTCGGCACCGGTGCCACCGGCATCCAGGTCATTCAGACCATCGCCTCCAAGGTGGAGCATCTCAAGGTGTTCGTGCGCACACCCCAGTACATCACGCCGATGGCCAACCCCCACTACGGTGAGGCCGAACAGGCAGCCTACAAGGCGCGCTTCGAGGAGCTCCGCAAGACACTGCCCAACACCTTCTCGGGCTTCGAGTACGACTTCGAGAATGGGCCGTGGGCCGAGCTCTCACCTGAGCGCCGCCTCGAGATTCTGGAGGCCAACTGGAAGTTCGGTTCGCTGAAGCTCTGGCTCGCCACCTGCCCCGAACTCTTCACTGATCCCGAGGTGAGCGAGGAGATCTCGGAGTTTGTGCGCAAGAAGATGCGCGACCGTCTCAAGGACCCCAGGCTGTGCGAGCTCCTGATCCCGACCGACTATGGCTACGGTACGCACCGCGTGCCGCTGGAGAGCGGCTACCTCGAGGTCTATCACCGCCCGAACGTCGAGGCTGTCAGCGTTAAGAACAATCCGATTGTGGCGGTGGTGCCAGAAGGCCTGAAGCTTGCTGACGGCACGGTGCACGAGGTGGATATCCTCATCCTCGCGACCGGTTTCGACGCGGGATCTGGCGCACTGAGCCGCATCGACGTGCGTGGCCGGGGCGGCAGATCGCTCGCCGAGGAGTGGCGACGTGACATCCGCACGGCCTTGGGCCTGATGGTGCACGGCTATCCGAATCTGTTCACCACGGCAGCGCCGTTGGCACCGTCCGCTGCCCTGTGCAACATGACCACCTGCCTGCAGCAGCAGACAGAGTGGATCACGACCTGCCTCGTCAACATGCGCAGCAAGGGCGCTACCCTCATGGAGGCGAGCCAGGAAGTCCAAGATGACTGGGTGGCCCATCATGATGAAATCGCGAACGCCACGCTCGTGACCAAGACGGACTCCTGGTACATGGGTTCCAATGTGGACGGCAAGCCCCGTCGTCTGCTGTCGTATATTGGAGGTGTGGGGCAGTACAAGCAGAAGTGCGATGCACTGACCAGCCAGGGCTATCCCGGCTTCAGCATCCAGTAGGCGCGCTGCGCCGGGAGGAGCACGGTGCTTCTCCCGGCAAGGCTTGCTGTCGAGGATGACCCAGAGCGCCCGTCAGGAGCTCCGCGCAGGAGCGCTCGCAGCGCTCGTCGAAAGCGACCCTCGCCAGAAATGCATGCTCGTCAGCACGCTGTGGGGGGCGCATCGAGCAGGCGTCCTGGATCTGGCTGTGGGTACCAGTCTCTCTCCGCCTGACATTGCGGGCCGGCCATCACGACCCGCGCTCGTTCACCCGGCCCGAGTGCCCAAACGTCGTCTGGGTTCTCCTGTGGGGCGGGCAGCCCTGATTCACGCCATCGCCCATATCGAATTCAACGCCATCAACCTCGCGTTGGATGCCATTGCACGTTTCCCGGATATGCCGGTTGCTTATTACGAGGACTGGTTGAGCGTGGCGACGGAAGAGGCCCACCACTTCGAGCTTTTGCAGGAGAGGCTGCAGGCCTCGAGGCATGACTATGGGGATTTCCTGGCGCACGAAGGCCTCTGGGAAGCCGCCAGCAAGACTCGCCACGATGTTCTGGCACGCATGGCTTTGGTGCCACGGATGCTCGAGGCGCGCGGTCTGGATGTCACCCCCGGTCTGCAACAGCGCCTGCGATCGGCGGGCGATGAGGCTTCAGCATCCGTACTCGACATCATCCTTCGGGATGAGGTTGGTCACGTGGCTATCGGTAATCGTTGGTTCGATCATCTGTGCCTCCAGCGAGCGCTCGACCCGACCGAGACATTTCTCACGCTATGCCGGGAGCACGGCATCAAGACCCCTCAGCCGCCCTTCAACACCGCTGCACGTGTCGCCGCCGGCTTCTCACCAGAGGAGCTCGAGGTCTTCTCGAAACTCGCTGCGGTCTGATTGCCGCAGGGCTAAGCGCGGTCAGGGCTCCTGCTTCAGCCGAAGCTTGCGCATATCGCGAATTCCCTTCAGATGAAAGGCGCTCAGCAAACCAGCAGAAAGACGGTGCAGACGCCAGAACAGGCGCGCATACGCCGGGAAGACAATCAGGGCTTCATTGCGCGAGATGCCCCGCAGGATCCGCGCCGCGGCCCTGTCGCTGTCCAGCGGCGGGAACGGAATATTGCGCATCGCACGTTCGCGATCGACGTTGATGAACGGTGTTGCGGCAAATATCCCGGTCTGCACGAAGCCCGGGCAAACCGCGCTCACTTTCACGCCGAGATCCGCGCCTTCGGCGCGCAGGGACAGTGACAGGCCCACCACGGCATGTTTGCTCGTGGCATAGGGGACATTGGTGGGGAAAGGGATCAGCCCGGCCAGCGAAGCGATGTTGATGATGTGGCCCTGACCTTGGCGTGCCATCTGTTTGTAACCGGCGTCCACACCATTCACCACGCCCGTCAGGTTGACATCGAGTACCGCGCGCCAATGCTCCAGTGCGATGTCGCGTGCCTCTCCGGCAATGGAAATTCCGGCGTTGTTGAACAGCAGGTCGAGCTTGCCATGCTGTAACACCACTTCGCGTATCAGCGCCGCGACCGCGTTGGCATCTGTCACGTCGAGCGCGTGCGCAGAGCCACTGCCTCCTTCGCGCAAGATGCCCTCCAGAACCTGCCGCGCGGTGTTCTCCTTGATGTCGGCACACACAACGAAAGCCTGACGCTGTGCCAGTGCGCGCGCGAGTGCAGCACCGATGCCGGAACCTGCGCCCGTGATCAGCGCAATCGCGCCGGTGAAAGTGTTCATGTTGCGCTCCCGTTATCCGGTTTTCTGATGGCAATCCGTCGGCCTGCATGTGGGGGTGGTGGCAGCCTTGACTGCTCAGCATGCAAGGCTTTGAGTCGGTCGAAGATCTCGGGTGGGAAGGGGGCACCCCGACGGGTTTCGAGGCTCACATGCAGGGTCATCTGCTCCTGGGTGGCAAGCAGCTGGTCGCCGCGGAACATCTCCTGGTAGAGGTGGGCAAGCTTCTGGTTGAAGTCGAGTACACGGGTCTCGATACGCAGGCGGTCGCCGAGACGCGCCTCATTCTGATAGGTCAGGTGGGCTTCGAGCACCATCCACGAATTCCGGGTGCGCTCCGTGTATTCGAGGCCCATGCCGAAGCGTTTCACGAAAGCCTCTCCCCCCTCGTCAAAGGCGAGCGAGTAGTAGGCCACATTCATGTGGTTGTTGTAGTCCAACCAGGCCGGCGGTACGGTGATTTCAAAGGCTTCTGCGGCAGAAGACATGGGAAAGTTCTCACTGGAAAGCAGCCTCATCATAGCGCAGGCAAGGGAATCTACGGCCCGCGAAAATCCAGCTGATGCTGCCTCGCAACATAGAGAGCGCCGAAATAATCCCGCGCCGAAGCCGGTTCAGATCGACAAATTCGCGCGCTACACTCGGCTGATACGGGTGCTGTAACTCAAACGCCCGATCATCAAAAAACATTCGCAGAGGTGCGCGTCATGGAAGTAGGCATTCTTCAGGTCATGCAAAGTTTCGGCTACGAGAACATCACGGATGCCGAGGTTTACGATGAGGAAACGAGATTGGCCATCCTCGCCGACGAACTGGGCTATGACCATGTCTGGACCGTGGAGCATCACTTCGAGGACTACTCCTTCTGTCCGGACAACTTCGTCTATCTCGCCAATCTTGCCGCCAAGACCAGGAACATCCGCCTGGCGACCGGCGCCTGTATCCTGCCCTGGAATCTGCAGCCGCTGCGGGTAGCCGAAAAAGCGGCGCTGCTGGATCTGTTGTCCGGAGGCCGCGCGATCTTTGGCTTCGGCCGTGGTCTGGCCCGCAAGGAATTCAACCAGTTCGGAATCTCGATGGAGGAATCACGCGACCGCTTTGATGAGTCTGCACCGCTGATTCTGGAGGCGCTGGAAACCGGCTGGTTCCCGGAACACGAAGGCAAGCACATCCGCCAGCCCAAGGCACCTCTGCGTCCCGCCCCGACCCGTAGCTGGAAGGATCGCCTGGTGCAGGTGGCAATGAGCCCCGAATCCGGGCAGGAAGCTGCCAAGCTGGGAGCCCAGATGATGGCTTTCAACTACAAGGCGCCGGACGTGCAGAAGGCAGAATTCGACGCCTATGCCGAGACCTTCCGCGGGACTCATGGACGCGAGCCCAAGGCACCGCTGCTCACCGACATGGTGGTGTGCGACACAGATGCGGCGCGGGCGCGTGAGAACGCGGAGAAGTACGTGGCCGGCTACTGCCTTTCGGTGCTGCACCACTACGAGATGATGGGCGAGCACTATAAAGATCTGAAAGGCTACAAGGCATACGGTGATGCCGTGGACATGATGCGCGCTGCGGGCAAGGAAGGGATCGCCAAGGCCTACGTGGAACAGCAGGTGTGGGGCACCCCGGACCAGATTCTGCGCAAGCTGGAAGACCGCTGGCACTTCTTCGGCCCCTTCGGTGAACTGTGCGCCTTCCGCTATGCGGGCATTCCTTTCGAGGTCGCGGAGCGGAGCTCCCGGTTGTTTGCCAAGGAAGTCATGCCGGTCCTGCGCAGCTGGACCAAGGAGCAGCCGCCCGCCCGCACTTCGGCCGCCGCCTGAGCCTTCGCGCCCACTTGGCTGCGGGATCATTCCTCCCGCGGCCGGGTATTTCTTTTCTCGCCCCTTTGAAACGAAACCCCGTGCCCCCATGTCATAGGGGCGTGGTTTCACCGTTGCCGTGAGGAAAGTCCCCAATGAAAAGAATTGGATTGTTTCTGCTGACCAATATCGCGGTGCTGGCCGTGATCTCCATCAGCTTCAAGCTGCTGGGGCTCGATCAGAGCAGCATGCAGAGTGGTGGCGGGCTGGATTTGTCCGCGCTGCTGCTGATGTCCGCGATCATCGGTTTCGCGGGTTCACTGGTCTCGTTGGCCATGTCCAAATGGACCGCCATCCGCATGATGGGCGCCCATGTCATCGAAACACCGGCCAACCAGACGGAGCGATGGTTGGTTGAAACCGTTCGACGCCAGGCTGAGAAAGCGGGCATCGGTATGCCGGATGTCGCCATCTTCGAAGCGCGAGAACCCAATGCCTTCGCCACCGGCGCCCGGCGGGACAGCGCGTTGGTGGCTGTGAGTACCGGCCTGTTGCGCAACATGACCCAGGACGAAGTGGAAGCCGTGCTCGCGCACGAAGTGAGCCATGTGGCGAATGGCGACATGGTCACGCTGACCCTGATCCAGGGGGTGGTCAATACCTTTGTCGTGTTCTTCTCGCGCATCGTCGGCCACTTCATCGACCGTGCCGTGTTCCGCAACGAGGAAGGCCACGGGCCGGGCTTCTTCATCACAAGTTTCGTGGCGCAGATACTCTTTGGCATCCTGGCCAGCGCCATCGTGATGTGGTTCTCGCGCCAGCGCGAATTCCGCGCGGATGCCGGCGGCGCGGCACTGGCAGGCCGGGAGAAGATGATTGCCGCCCTGGAACGCCTGCGTGCGGTGCACGAGCCGCACGACCTGCCGGATCAGCTGGCAGCCTTCGGTATCAGCGGCGGACGCGTGGGGGGGCTAAAGGCCTTGTTTCTCTCCCATCCGCCGCTGGAAGCGAGAATCGAGGCGCTGCGACAAGGGAGAGAGTGAGGAGCAACAGGGACACCTGCGCCGGAATTTCCCTCCACGCCATGACTGGAGTGGAGGGAGTGCGTTGTCAGTTCAGGCGACGCGTTGGGCGCGCTGGGCGGGGGCCCAGGTTCCGCGGCGGTGGTTATCTGCAGAAACTTCGCGGGGATTGAAGCGCTCACGCAGCAGGTCCACGCACTTCTGAGGCACGGCCTCCCCACACATGAACACATCGATGGCGGCGTAGCCAACTTCCGGCCAGGTGTGGATGGTGATATGGCTCTCGGCCAGCACCGTCACACCACTCACGCCCATGCCATCACCAAAATGATGATAGTGCGAGTGCAGGATGGTGGCGCCGGCAGCACGTGCGCCGTCTTCCATCGCTTCGCAGATGTACGCAGGCTCCATCAGGCGCTCGGCACCCCAAAACTCGACCAGCATGTGATCACCGGCGTAGCGCTCACCCGTGGTGCGATCGGTCTTGAAATGGTCCAGGGAAACGTCGTTCATGCCAGCCCTCCCGTTATCTCCTGCTGCCATCGGGGTAGAACGAAGCTCGCGCAGTGGAGCTCCGGAGTGTAGTGCACGGTCGGGAAGTTCGCCGCTGCGAAGCGCGCCTGCAAGGACGGAAGGTCCGGTTGCAGTGCTGCCAGTGAATCGCTGGCGAGCCCCAGCATCATGTTGCCACCATAGTAGGTCGGCACTGCGATGCCATAGCAGCGGGCCTTCAGCCCAAGGTCCCGCAGCAACTGCATGCTCTGGCGGGATTCATGCGGCTGCAGGATGATCACGCCATCCTGCAGGGCCAGCACGCCACCGGGATTGAGGGCACTGCGGCAGAGGTCGTAGAAGGTTCGCGAGAAGAGCACTTCGCCCGCGCCGACCGGATCGGTGGAATCCACCATGATTACGTCGTATTTGTGCTTTTCGCGCTTGATGAACTCGAAAGCGTCCTCGATCACGAGATCGACCCGCGGATCTTTGTAGATCCCGCCCGCCTGATTCAGCGTGGGCATGTGGGTGATGCAGTAATCGACCACGGTGCGATCGATTTCCACCATGTCCACATGATCAACGGGGTGCTTCAGCACTTCACGCAGGATGCCGCCGTCTCCACCGCCCACGATCATGGCGCGTTTGGGCGCCGCGCACGCAAATAGCGGCACGTGAGTCAGCATCTCGTGGTATACGAACTCGTCTTTCTCGGTGGTCTGCACGATGCCATCGAGCACCAGCACCTTGCCCCAGCGCTTGGTCGCAAAGATCTGCACCTTCTGATAGGGGGTGGCGCCCTCGAACAGGAGCTCATCCGCAGTGAAGCCTTGGAACACCTCGTCCCCGTAAAGGGTTTCCTGAAACCTGATTCCCACGGGCATCACACCGCCCGGGCGAGGGCCGGGGAGAAGCGACCCCGTTCGAGCACATGCATCTCCACCGAGGTGGGGGCAAAGTACTTACGGCACACCTGCACGGCTACCTCATTGTCGAAGCGCTTGCAGGAGAAGATATCGATGTAGACCTGCCCCAGGTTTTCTGCGAAATGCGCGCAGATGTTGGAGGTCTCTATCAACTGAAGCAGGGTGAAACCCGCCGCATCGAAGGAATGCGTGGCGAAATGCTCGAGCTGCGGCTCGCCGTATGCCTTCATCTTGATGGCGTCGACCAGGTCCCGCACCCATTCGCGCAGGTGATCAGCGTTGGTCAACCGGTCGCGGGGACAACCGGCAAGATCCAGGACCAGGTGTTGGCCCCAAATCGGAGCGTCTTGATTCATTAATAGAAACCCTCGTAGTTGAAAGATGAGTGTGGACCCACCACGAGTACGACGCCTCCCGGCGCCATCAGGGTTTCTGACCCGACCGGAGCCTCAGGAATGCGTCTCCCTCGACAAACGCGATGTTCTCCTAGTGGAACAACTCACAAAGCCTCCGGCCTATTGCGGAGCGCGCAATTTACACCGATCGCCTCTGATTGCAAGAAATTTCTGGACCCCGTCACAATTCGCGCAAGTGCCGGCCAGCAAAGACAAAAGTGGCCACAAAAAGCACGATTCAGGGCGCTGTGAGGCAGCGCCTGAGGGCATTTGCGAGCGGTGCCTGGAGGGCGCCGACGGCATAGTGCGACAGGTTTGGCAATATCTCCCAACTGAGCGGTTCGCCCCTCGCTGCCAGCGTCTGCAAGGTTTCTACCAGCGGTGCGCAGGGGAACAGCTCGTCAGCTGACGAGTGGAGCACATGCACAGGCATCCGCAGTTCCGGGAGGATCGCTGGCGCCTTGCCCGCCATGGGAATCACGGCATCGAAACATTCAGGCGCTTGTGCCATCAGATGCCAGCACCCGATGGCGCCCAGACTGTAACCGAGCAACGCACAGCGGCCATCACCCTTGGCCCGTAACGCTCGCGCAAGGGCGAGCACGACCGCCGTGCTGGCCGGTGTCGTCCAATCGCCATCCAGCACCACGGGTGCCACGACGAGCCCGGCCACTCCGTTGGCGGCGGGCACCACCAACTGTTCAAGTAGAGGTCGCCCGTAGAAGCCTTGCGGGGCGCCGCCATAGTGCAGGGCGAGCAGTGCGGGTTGTCGTTCCGCGCCGATAGCAGGCACATACACGCTGAGCCGTACATCGCAGTCCGCGATCTGCAGCTCCAGATCGTGATAGCCGTGGGTGCTCGGGAAGTCCGGGATGATGTTCATGGGTATCAGCGTAACCCGGCCGGACGCTTTTTGAGCTTGCGCTGGAGTGTCCTGCGATGAAGGCCGAGGCGCGCTGCGGCGGCGGACACATTCCCTTCGGCTTCCAGCAGGGCCTGCTGGATGGTCTCCCATTCGATACGTTCCAGCGAGGCTGGCTGAGGTGCCGGCTCCAGCGGAATCGTGCCCGGTTCATGTTCAAAAGCCGCAAGCAACGCCGGGAGATCGGTCGGCTTGGTCAGATAGTGGTGGGCACCCAGCTTGATCGCCTCGACTGCGGTGGCGATGCTGGCGTAGCCGGTGAGCACCACAATCCTCACCCCGGGGGCCAGCCCACATAAGGTGGGAATCAGGTCGAGGCCGTTTTCTGTCGCCAGCCTGAGGTCCAGCACCACGCGGGAGATATCTCCTTCACGCATCCGGGCCACGGCGCTGTATGCATTGTCGGCGGTAGTGGCCCGGTGACCGCGCCGCCTGAGCGCGCCGGCCAGCACTTCCGAGAACACCAGATCGTCATCCACTATCAGCATGCCGCTCATCCGTTGCCCGCCTTGATGTGGCCCAGAGGGACCTCGACCAGCACACGCGTGCCGCCGGTTTCGCGTGGGTGAAATTCCACTACACCACCCTCACGTTGGAGTGTGGTGACGGCAAGATAGAGACCGAGACCCAAGCCCGATTCCTTGGCCGAAGGCACGGGCGCGTGGCCCAGACGCTGGCTGAGTTCACCCGCGATCCCGGGGCCTTCGTCGCGAATCTCAAGCGAAAGTCTCTCTGCATCCCAGCGCACTGTGAGTTCGACAACTGCTGGTGAGGCTTGGGCCGCGTTGTTCAGGATGTTCAGCAGTGCCTGGCGGAGGGTCTTGTCAGGCACGATCGCGAAATCCGGTCCTTGCGGTGCGTCACCCTGACGCAGGCGCACACCGGGATTCAGTGCCTCGAAGTCATCCCTCAACTGCTCGATGAACTGGCGCGGGGTGCAGCGGAAGCCCTCCTGTGCAGGCGCTTGCCCGGCATCGATCGCAAGCTGGCTGAGGGTGGTCTTGCAACGCTGCAGCTGTCCTTGCAGGACGCTGACCGCCGCGTGCAGGGCCGGCTGATCTACGAGATCTGCAGCCAGGTCCTGGGCGACGATCGCCATGGTTGCGAGCGGCGTACCCAGCTCGTGGGCGGTGCCAGCGGCGAGGGTGCCAAGAGCAATGACTCGCTCACTGCGCAAGGCCTGCTCACGCGCCTCTGCCAGCGCCGCATCGCGTTCCCTCAGGGCGCCCGCGATGCGGGCGACGAAAGCCGCCACACACGCCGCGCTCAGCAGAAATCCGTACCACATGCCCCAGACATGAAGATCGAAACCTTGCACAGCCGCTTGGTGATGCTCGACGGGTTCCCGCACGAACATGAGCATGGTGTAGGCCGTTGCCGCGGTACCCGCGACTATCGCGGTGTGCGGTGAGGGAAGCGCGGCCGCTGCAAAGATGATTGGCAGAAGGAACAGTGAAATGAAAGGGTTGAGCGATCCTCCGGTGAAGAAGATCAGGCACGAGAGCGCCACCACATCCGCCAACAGTTGGGCAAGAAATTCCCGCGCAGAGATCTGATGGAGCGTGCCGAGACGGTACCCGCTGTGAAGGGTCAGCGCACCGAGCATCAACAGCGTGATGCCAACCGGCAACCAGGGTACTTTCAACCCGAAGGCGCGATCGATCACAAGCAAGGCCGCGAGCTGGCCCACCATCACCACGCCGCGCAGCAGTAGCAGATACTTGAAGATGATCGGCATGACTGTTTCTTGTTGTCGGACGGATGTGCGGAGTTCTCAGTGACGCAAGGGTCTGCGCCACCGAGGACCAGACCAACGTTCAGCCGCCCTCGAGTGCGGCTAGAACTGCCGCAGGGTGTGTTTCCGCCTTGGCGACTTTTTTCCAGTGCTTGCGCACCTTGCCATCGGCGCTTATCCAGACGGTGGAACGGATGACACCCATGGTCTTCTTCCCGTACATCATCTTTTCGCCATAGGCCTCGTACTTTTCCATCACCTTGCGATCCGGATCAGAGAGCAGGATGAAAGGAAGCTTGTATTTGGCAATGAACGCCGAGTGCGACTCGCTGCTGTCGGCCGAAATACCGATCACCACCACCTTGCGTTTCTGCAGCACGGACCAGTTGTCACGGAATCCACACGCTTCCTTGGTGCATCCCGGTGTGTCGTCCTTGGGATAGAAGTACACGATGATGTCCTGACCCTTGAATTCGGACAGCGCACGCGCCTTTCCGTCCTGATCCTTGAGAGTGAAGGCCGGCGCGGCCTTGCCTTCTTCGATAGCCATGAAAGCCTCCTGAGAGCAGATGCTGGATTGAGGAACATCGAGCCTGAGCAGCCCGCTGCTGGCCACGAGCATAGCATCCGCAAATGTTGCCTTGCAGCCGCACCAGGCAGACCTCCACAGGCTCGCAATTTGGGTTAACCTCGCCTCAGTCCCGACCCCTACAGAATTGTCATCGTGAAAGTCGTCATCCTGCCCGTCACCCCTTTTCAGCAAAACTGCTCGCTCATCTGGTGCGAAAAGACCCGTAAGGCAGCCCTTGTCGATCCAGGCGGGGAAATTGAGCGCCTGCTTGCGGTGGTGACCCGTGAGGGGCTCGAACTGGAAAAGATTCTGGTCACCCATGCCCACATCGATCATGCAGGGGCGGTCGCCGAGCTCGCTTCGCGCCTCGGGCTGCCCATCGAGGGACCGCAGCGAGAAGACAAATTCTGGATAGATTTGCTGCCCCAGCAAGGCGCGACCTATGGCTTTCCCCCGGCGGGTACGTTTGAGCCCACCCGCTGGCTGGAGCAAGGAGACGAGGTCAACGTTGGAGACGAGACCCTGCTGGTGTGTCACTGTCCGGGCCATACGCCGGGACATGTGGTGTTCTTCCATGCCGGAGCCCGAATAGCCTTTGTAGGGGATGTGCTTTTCCAAGGCTCCATAGGCCGGACGGATTTCCCGCGTGGAGACCACGCGGCGCTCATTCGGGCCATCCGGGAGCGGCTCTGGCCATTGGGCGATGACGTGACATTCGTCCCCGGCCACGGACCCACGTCTACTTTCGGCGCCGAGCGGCGCACTAATCCCTTCGTGGCAGACGGGGTCGCTTGAAGGTAACTGGCTCGCCGACTCAGCCCATCACAATCAGCAGATCCTTGGCATCGACCTGCTGACCGAGGGAGACGGTCACCTGCTTGATCTCCCCCGGTTGCTCTGCCCGAATCGAGGTCTGCATCTTCATGGCCTCGAGAATCATCAGCACTTCACCGCGCTCCACGGTTTCGCCGGCTTTGATGCAGATTTGGGTGATGACGCCCGGCATGGGAGCGCCAAGCTGCAGCGGATTGTCCTTCTCGACCTTGGGATGAGGGGGGCGTGGCTGTACGCGCGTACGATCTGCCACCTTGATGGGTCGCGGTTGGCCGTTGATCTCGAAGAACACCGTACGGTGGTCGTCATCGTGGGGATCGCTGGTGCCCAGGTAGCGAACGATGAGAGCCTTGCCCTCGGTAAGCACGATGTTCACTTCCTGGCCCGCTTCCATTCCGTAGAAGAACACCGGGGTGGGCAGTGGCGTCAGTTCGCCGAACTGACGCTGGGAGGCCGCAAATTCTGTGAAGACCTTCGGGTACATCAGCCACGAGGCAAACTCGGGATCGCTGATGGTTCGTTGGGCCTGTCGCTCGGCTTCCTCGCGCGCTGCCACCATGTCCACTGGTGGCATGCTGGCCCCCGGTCTGCCTTCAAGTGGGGGTGTGCCATTGAGAATCTTGTGTTGCAATGCGGGCGGGAAGCCGCCGTAGGGTTGACCGAGGTCTCCATGGAAGAAAGACACCACGGATTCAGGGAAGGTGACTTCCACTGCCGGATCTTCCGCTTCCTGCCGGGTCAGTCCGCTGGTGACCATCATCAGCGCCATGTCTCCCACCACCTTGGAACTGGGAGTGACTTTCACGATGTCACCGAACATGTCGTTGACCTCGGCGTAGGCGCGCGCCACTTCCGGCCAGCGTGCGGCTGAGATGCCAAGGGACAAGGCCTGCTCACGCAGATTCGTGAACTGGCCGCCAGGCATGCCGTGCACATAGACCTCGGAGGCACCAGAACGGATGTCGCTCTCGAATGCAGCGTAGCTGCCACGTACCTGCTCCCAGTAACTGGACAAGGTACGAACATGGTCCGGGTTGAGATCGGTTGCACGCGGACCATGGCGTAATGCCTCGACGATGGAGCCCAGGTTGGGCTGCGATGTGAGCCCGCTCAGCGCATCCATGGCAGCGTCAACCGCATCCACACCCGCCTCCACGGCTGCCAGCACACTGGCAGCAGAAATACCGCTGGTATCGTGGGTATGGAAGTGGATAGGCAAACTGATCTCGTTCTTCAGCGCCCGGACCAGGCTGTGCGCAGCTGCCGGGCGGCACAGGCCGGCCATGTCCTTGATGCCGATGATGTGGGCGCCCGCCTTTTCGAGCTGCTTGGCCAGTGAGACGTAGTACTTCAGATCGTATTTCGTGCAGTCCGGGTCAGTCAGGTTTCCGGTGTAGCAGATGGCAGCCTCAGCGAGCTTGCCCGTGCTGCGCACTGCATCGATGGCCACCCGCATGTTCTCCACCCAGTTCAGGGAGTCGAAGATTCGGAACACGTCTACCCCTTCACGCGCCGCTTGCTGCACGAAATACTCAACCACGTTGTCAGGGTAGTTCGTGTATCCCACGGCGTTGGACGCTCGCAGCAGCATCTGCAGCAGCAAGTTTGGCATCCGCTTGCGCAGCCCACGCAGACGTTCCCAGGGACATTCGTGCAGAAAGCGCATCGCCACATCGAAGGTCGCTCCGCCCCAGCATTCCACAGAGAAGAGACCAGGCAGGAGATGGGAATAGGCGTCAGCAATCTGCAGCATATCAAAGCTGCGCATGCGCGTAGCCAACAGGGACTGATGAGCGTCGCGGAAAGTGGTATCCGTCACCAGTGCCCGTTTCCGCTCAAGCATCCACTGCACGAAGCGCTCAGGCCCGAGCTCTTCAAGCAGCTGGCGTGTGCCCGGCGGGGGCGTGATTGCCGGTACTTCAGGCGGTTCCGGGATAACCAGACGCGTGGGGCGTGGCCGACCCTTGACCGCCTCGTTACCGTTCACGATCACATCACCCACGAAACGCAGCAGTGGCGTGGCGAAATCCTGACGGTGCTCCAGGTCGAACAATTCAGGGGTGGTGTCGATGAATGTGGTGACATACCGTGCGGAAGTAAAATCCGGATGGCGCAGCAGTTGTTCCAGGAACGGCAGATTTGTGACCACCCCGCGGATGCGGAATTCGCGCAAGGCGCGCAGCATGCGCGCCGTAGTCTCATCGACTGAGGTGCCCCAAGCAGTGACCTTGACCAGCATGGAATCGTAATAGCGCGTGATCTGTGCGCCGGAATAGGCGGTCCCGGCATCCAAGCGAATACCGAATCCAGCGGGGCTCCGATAGGCCGTGATCGTGCCGTAGTCCGGGATGAAGTTGTTTTCCGGATCTTCCGTGGTGATCCGGCACTGCATCGCATAGCCGTTGCGATGCAACTCATCCTGTTGCGGCACCCCGCTTTCAGGACTGCCGATCGCGGCACCCTCGGCAATGCGGATCTGGGCCTTGACGATGTCGATCCCTGTTATTTCCTCGGTAACAGTGTGTTCCACCTGTATCCGGGGGTTCACTTCGATGAAATACACCGCGCCGGTATCGGCGTCTTGCAGAAACTCCACCGTGCCCGCGTTATGGTAACCGGCCGCGCGACACAGTCGGACTGCCGAATCGCAGACCGCTGCACGCTGGGCCTCGTCCAGAAACATGGAGGGTGCGCGTTCGACGACTTTCTGGTTGCGTCGCTGCACTGTGCAGTCGCGATCGAAAAGATGTACCAGGTTGCCGTGCGTGTCGCCGATGATCTGGACCTCCACATGGCGTGCGCGACGAATCAGTTTCTCAAGATAAACTTCACCATTGCCGAAAGCCTGTTCCGCCTCTCGCCGTCCTACGGCTACCAGATCCAGTAGATCCTCTTCCCGTTCGATCACACGCATGCCGCGACCGCCGCCGCCCCATGAGGCCTTCAGCATGACGGGATATCCGATACCCGAGGCCAGGGCACGGACGGCTGCAGCATCCTCGGGCAGAGGGCCGGTGGCCGGCATCACGGGCACCCCGGAAGATCCGGCCAGCTCGCGCGCAGCTACCTTGTTGCCGAGTGACCGCATCACTTCTGGGCGCGGGCCGATGAAGATGAGTCCCGCCGCCGCGCAGGCCTCTGCAAACTCGGGTCGTTCTGAAAGGAATCCGTAACCGGGATGAACGGCGTCTGCCCCGGCTTCCAATGCGATACGAATGATGTCGTCCTGATCGAGGTAGGCCTGTACTGGCGTCTTCCCTTTGCCCACCAGAAAAGCGCGATCAACCTTGAAGCGATGCAGAGCGAAGCGATCCTCCTGCGAGTAGATCGCGACCGTTTCGATTTCTAGTTCTGCGGCGGCGCGCATCACGCGGATGGCGATTTCACCGCGATTGGCGACCAGTAGACGTTTTATCTTACGCATGGGCTTGTGTCGTCCGCAGTGCGACGCAGGGCGTAGCACGCGTGGTTGTGTTTTCAGACAGGTACGCAATGAATACGGGCGGACTCTACACGAGGGTTGTCGGGCACGGAAGCCAGCGCCCTGCGACGTTTATATCTGCCTCAAGCGAGAGCGTCAGGCGTGAAAGCGCACCGCATCAGTGCCGTGCGTTCGTGAGCATTCAGATCATCCGCCTGCCGAGCACGAGTCCACGGTGGCGCATGCGCTCCAGGATTTCGAGGCCGCCACTCAGGACCATATCCGGGGCGGAATGTCCCAATGCTTGCGCCAGCTCGGTGAGCACTTGTCGCACAGGCATCTCCGGGCCGTCACGCAAGCGCTCGAACAACGTGCGGGTCACCGCATTGAGTTCCAGCACGTGCAACTGATGTACTGCATCCCGGAACACCACCAGATGGGTCTCCCGCACAGACTCCGCGGAAGCCAAAGCCTCCGGAGGCGCGGCATGGACCGCATAGCGATAGCTGGCCAGCCGATGCACCGGGTTGATGAAGACCGGGTGTTCCAGCAGGTCGCCTTTGCGGTCGAAGCCATGCACTGGGACTGTCTGTTCGTCGCAGGCAACCGCATTTTCCAACCACTCGAAGTGGGCAAGCTCAGGGACCTGCGGGGGCAGTGAGGCAGGTGCATGGCGGCCCGTCAGGAAAGACAGGAATTCTCCCGGAAGGCGCGGGAACGCGGCGGTCTGTGCCGGGTGATCGCGGAGGTAGCAATCAACCAGATCATCCCACACGTCAGCGGTCAAGGCCGCCCTGACGCGTGGAAAATTGTCCGCCATGAACCGTTCGACGTTATGGCGCACAGCGTACCGGTACACCTCCAGCCGTTCGCCAGAGAGGCCTTCCGGGGGGGCCTCATGCCGGGGATCGCGAAGATAGCGGACGAAGCTGCGTTGCGCCGTGATGAAAGACGGTGAGTTCTTCATGACGGCCTCAGCGGCGTCCTGGTGCCTGCTGCTGGAGATGAGCGATGTGCGCAACTTCCGTCATGACCGCGGGTAGCGACGGGATGTTTTCGTCACGCTCCAGCAGGGTGGGAAAAGTCCCATGGATGGAATAAGCATCGCGCAGCAGCTCCCAGACCGGATCGATCACCGGCGCACCATGGGAATCGATGATGAGTCCGCTCTCCGTGCGGAGGTGGCCCGCAATATGCGCATAGGCGATGCGGTGCGATGGAATGCCGCGCAGGAAGTCTCGTGGGTCATAGCCATGATTGCAGGCGTTGACCCAGACGTTGTTCACGTCCAGCAGCAGATCGCAATCTGCTACCTCCAGCACAAGCCGGATGAAATCCAGTTCGCTCATCTCCTGCATCACTACGCAGTAGTAGGAGGGATTCTCGACCGCGATCCGCCGACGCAGAACATCTTGAACCTGTCTGATTCTGGCCGCGAGATGGTGTGCAGACTCCTCGGTGAAAGGCACGGGGAGCAGCTCGTACAAAAGCCCGGAGTCCCCGCAGAAGCTGAGATGGTCTCCATATATGCGGATGTCATACCGGTCGAGGAAGGCGCCGATTTCCCGTATGTGGCCGAGGTCGAGGGGATCGGGTCCTCCCAGATTCAGCAGCAGGCCATGACCGGCCAGGGGAATGCGGGAGGCAATGTTCGCGAGAGTCTCGCCCAGCCGCCCTCCGGCGCCCAGCCAGTTTTCCGGGGCAACCTCCATGAAGGAAACTGGAGCGGGGATGTCCTTGAGCAGGGCCCCCAAGTGGGGGCGCCTGAGACCGAGGCCCGCACCGTGAAGCTGTCGGGGACTCACGCTGCAGAGGTCGTCGCGCAGGCAGTCACTGACCGCGCGAGAGAATGTGCTTTGGGCTTACTTCTTCTGAACGTGCGGCATGGAGCAGCTGGCGCTGCCAAAGGTCCCGCACACAGCCGGATCCTTGGTGCCGGTGGCGAGTTTTCCACTCGCATATTTTGCCTGCTGATCGCCGCCATAGTTGAAGCCTGTCTCATCGTCGATGGCGACCTTGTTGCCTTGCATGTCGACCGCGTCCCCGGCCACCGTCACTGGTGCGCCGAACTCGACCATCTGGAACGGATTGTCGGCGTTGGCCGTTGCGGAGAGTGCCAATGCCATGGACGAGCCGATCGCGAGCGCGACAGGCTTCAGGGTGTTCTTCTTCATCTGACCTTCCTCCTCGTTGCAAGAATTGCGTTCTGGTCGACCTCTGCGCAAAAACGCCAAAACGGCCGATAATTCCGGACGCGGTCGCGAACCGCCCGGTGGTAGTGCCGGGCTCTCGGCGATGGTATGTCGCCCCCCATAGGCTGTAAACCAGCCTCGTGTCGGGGCGTTTAAGATCTCCGCCGGGGGCTCCTCGTGGCTGCGTCAGGTCGGTATGGTCAGGGATAGCGGTGGGCGAGGAATCTGTAACAGGGAGAACCGGTGAAACGAGCCCGGGTGTTCGTGGGGAGTTGCTTGACGCTCTGGTTTTGCTACGCCGGGGAAGCCGGCGCGGCAGATCTTGCGCGTGCGGCGCTCGCGCGCGGTGACGAGTCCGCCGCGTTCGACCAATTCCTGCGCCGTGCCGAAAATGGTGACCCAATCGCCCAGAACAACGTGGGTGTGCTGTTCCTCAAGGGGCGGGGCACTGGGCGCGACTTCGGAGAGGCTCGACGATGGTTCCAGGCTGCGGCCGATAAAGGTCTGCCCGGGGCCATGCATAACCTCGGTGTCCTGTATCTGCGCGGCCACGGCACGCAGTCCGATCCGGCGCAGGCAGCGGAGTGGTTCACCAAAGCCGCCGAACTAGGCGACGCTGACGCGCAGTTCTATCTCGCCCGCCTGCTCTATGAAGGCGAGGGCATGGCGCAGGACCTGTCGGGTGCCCGTCACTGGTTCACACGCGCCGCCGATCAAGGCCTGCCCGCTGCTGGTTTCAATGTCGCGCTCATGCTGTTGCGGGGCCAAGGAGGCGCACCGGACGAAGCCCAGGCGCTGGCGTATCTTCAGCCGCTCGCGGCAGAGAATGAGACGGCGCGCTTGCTCATCGCCCAGATTCATCTCATACATGCAGCCGACCCTGCTCGCGCCGCACTGGCGCTAGCCGACTTGCGCCCACTGGCCGAGGCCGGCAATCCGGAAGCGCAATATCACCTCGGCATGATGCTGATTCTAGGGCAGGGTCTCGCCCGGGACTACGAGGAAGGACGGTTCTGGCTGCAGCAGGCCAGCCGCGCGGGCTTCGTGCCGGCGCAGGTCAATCTGGCAGGACTCTACGAGCGTGGCCTCGGTGTTGCGCCGGATCCGGTCGAAGCCGTTGCCTGGTACGAGATAGCCGTGTCCAATGGAGATGCGGCCGCCGCCATCGTGCTGGCCAGACTGCGCGAAGACTTGTCCCCCCCTGAGCGCGCCCGCGCAGAGGCCCTGACGGTCGAATTGCGCGCGCGGCACCCGGATATCGTGCGCAGCACGGATGTGCCAGCCGCCACCCCCTGAATCTTTTCCCTCACCGGAGCCTGGCATGTTGCCCACTCTCATCCTTGACATGGACGGGACACTGCTCGACCTGAATTTCGATGACCAAGTGTGGAATCACGCCCTGCCGCGAGCGCTTGCGGCGTTGGAAGGCGAATCCGAGGCCAAGGTGCGGGCGAAGGTGGCAGCGACGCTTGCCGCGGCGAAGGGTTCTCTGGCCTGGTATTGCCTGGACCATTGGGAACGGGTGTTCGGCGTCTCTGTGCATGCGCTTGAGCTCGAACTGGCCGAATTGATTGCCTTGCGGCCGGGCACGCTCCAGTTTCTCGAGTTTTTTCGCGCCGAAGGATATCCCGCCCTCATTGCCACGAATGCGCATCCGGGCAGCCTGGCGCGCAAGATGCTCCACACGGGTATCGAGGGTTATTTCTCACACCTGGTAAGCGCGCATACCTTGGGCATCCCCAAGGAAGATCCTGCGTTCTGGCAGCGCTTGCGCGGCGTAGTGCCATTTCTGCCGGAACATGCCGTGTTCGTGGATGACAATGCGGCAGTGCTCGATTCCGCGCGGCAGTGGGGCATACGCCATCTTTTCGGGGTGCGAAGCCCAAGCAGCACTGGCGGGACGAAGACTTTCGACGATTACCAGAGCGTGGACAGTCTGGCGGAGCTCATTCCGTGGCTGCGTGGTCTGCAGGCTCCCGGCGAGTAGCTCGAATCCATTGGGGTTCAGTCACCGCGTGCGAGAAGAAAATCGTGGATGCTGCGCCCCGCCTCTAGGGCGCGACGCTCGAAGCGGGTGAGGCAGCGCCCTCGCGGGCGAGGCGCGCGCCGACCTGGTCCCGCTAGATTGCGCCAGCCCGGCGCGCTCGCAAGGCACTCCAGGATGCTTTCAGCGTAATCATCGATGTCGGTGGCGATGCGAACCCGGCCACTGCTGGCGAGTACCCGACGCGCTGCCGCAAAAAAGGGGGCCTGGAGGAGCCGACGCTTGTGATGTCGGGTCTTGGGCCACGGGTCAGGGAAGAATATGCACACTTCCTGCAGACAACTCTCCGGCAACTGAGCCAGAACTTCATGAATATCGGCGGTGCTCACCCGAACGTTCTGCAGCCCTGCCGCGGCAATCTGCAACAGCAACTGCCCGATGCCGGGCCGATGGACCTCCACTGCCAGGTAATTGTTGGCAGGATGCGTGCGGGCATTGACGTAAAGGTTCTCGCCGTTGCCGGTGCCGATCTCGAGGCACAGTGGATTTCCATTGCCGAACCAGTCAGCGGGAGTCGTGCCTGGCTGCACAGGCATGGCAAAAACCGGCAGCAGCTCTTCCAACGCACGCGCCTGGGCTGTAGTGATGCGCCCTTCGCGGCGCACGAAACTACGGATGCCGCGCCTGGGCGGGTTGCCTGACTCGCTCACCAAGGCCCTTGGTCAGCTGAAGAAAGTGCCATCCAGCGGCGACGACGCCGAGGCATGGGTGCGCCTCGGCATGCGCCCGGCACGATAGGCCAGGCGACCTGCCATCACTGCGTGACGCATGGCCTCGGCCATCACGATGGGCTGGCGCGCCTCCGCAATGGCGGTATTCATGAGCACGGCATCGCAACCCAGCTCCATGGCAATACTGGCATCGGATGCTGTGCCGACGCCGGCATCCACGATCACCGGCACGGAGACGGTTTCGACGATTTCACGCAAGGTGTAGCGATTCTGCACCCCGAGCCCCGAGCCGATGGGGGCCGCAAGCGGCATGATGGCGACGCAACCGATTTCCTCCAGGCGTTTTGCCATGATCGGGTCGTCGGTGGTGTAGACCATGACTTCAAAGCCCTCGCGACACAGAATTTCGGCGGCTTTGAGCGTTTCGGTGATGTTGGGGTAGAGCGTTTTCTGGTCGCCCAACACTTCGAGCTTCACCAGGCGATGATCATCCAGCATCTCGCGTGCAAGGCGGCAGGTTCTGACGGCGCTGTCCATATCGTAGCAACCTGCGGTGTTGGGCAGCAGCGTGTAGCGCTCGGGGGGCAGATAATCGAGTAAATTGGGACTGGCGCTGTCCTGGCCCAGGTTGGTGCGACGAATCGCAACTGTCACGATCTGGGCGCCGCTGGCCTCGATGGCCTGGCGCGTCTCCTCGAAATCCTTGTACTTGCCGGTCCCTACCAGAAGCCGTGAAGCATAAGCCTTGCCGGCGATGATCAAGGGCTCCTCATTGCCAGTGGTCACGTCAGAATGCGTCGCGCTCATGTCGGGGATTCCGTTTGCTCTGCTAGGGATGGGGCGGCACCCTCAGCCGCCGCCAATGGCCCTGACGATTTCCACTGAATCGCCAGACTCCAGATGATACTCGCTGAAGCTGCTGCGAGGCACGATGGCGCCGTTCACTTCCACGGCAAAACGTCCCTGCAGTCCAAGCGATGCCACGAGGAGGGCAACTGTGGTGTCCGGCTCCAGCGCACGGGCCTCGCCATTGAGGCAGATGTGCATCATTGCGCGCTCGCGCTGCTGCGACCGAGGAGACGAGGGGCGGGGCAGGGTGTGGAGGTTCGCACGCGGGCACTCACTGGGATCAGGCCTTGGGACGGTGACTATAAGCCAGAGCCAGAGTGGCGGCGAGCTTGCCTGGGTCACGATCCGTGGCCTGTGCCACAAGGCTGCGTTGAAACCGCGATCCGGTCAGGTGATTGCTTGGACGCTTCGCTGCAAACCACTACAATCCGGGCACACGCGGGTGTAGTTCAATGGCAGAACATCAGCTTCCCAAGCTGAGAGCGTGGGTTCGATTCCCATCACCCGCTCCAGACAAAACTGCCATGAGGAACCCGCGGGAGCCGGTGCACTTGCATGCTGCCAATCGAATCAATCGAGGCTCTCCGGGACTCCGGGCTGGAAGCGGTCGTTGCACCGCTCTACGGTGGTGCGCTTCCGTATCACAATTTCGCGCACGCACTGTCCACGCTCCGGTCGGCTGATCGCATCATCGTCCGTTGTGCGGAGGAAGGTATCGAGGTCCGTACCCTTGTGGTGTACTACGCATTGTTGTTTCACGACGCGGGATACCATCAGGCCCACGATCTCCTGGGTTTTGCTTCCAAGGAAGCTTACTCGGCCCACCTGGCCCGCCTCACGCTGAGTGCACGCGGCATTGGCACCGGGATCATCGATGCAGTGGAGCACTCTATCCTGGCAACCCATCGTGAGGCTCGCTGTCTCAGCGTAGAGGATGCCGTGGTGAGGATGGCTGACCTGGCCGGAATTGGCGCCGATTACGCGGTGTTTCTCGCCAATACTGTTGCACTCTGGGATGAGGTGGCGTTGCTGTACGGGAGGCGCGCCGGGTGGTCGGAATGGTGCAGCCGTACACGGGAGGTGCTGGCTCCCTATCTCGCCGAGCGGATATCGCTTACGCGCGAATTTCGACAGGGTGAGAGCAACGGTTTCTTCGCAAGGGCTGAGGAGAACCTGCGACGTCTGGGTGCCGAGCCTGCACCCGCGCGCTGATCAGCCGCCGCCTACCTTCAGCACGATGGCCTTGAAACCCAACTGATCGAGCCTGCTGCGCGTCTGTTGAGCTTGCGTCAGGTCGCCATAGGGCCCTACGTGCACCCTGAACCAGTTCTGCCCGTTGATGCCCACTTGATGAATATTGGCCTGAACGCCCTGGAGGGCGAGCATGGCCTTGGACTGCTCGGCATCCTCCCGTGACTGGAAGGAAGCCACCTGCAGCACATAGCTGCCTGCACTCTGCGAAGGCTCTGAGGGCTTCTGTTCGGTCGGGGGCGCAGCGGATTCCTCCGCCACGGGCACTTCACTGTCGGGAATCTTGACTTCGATTTCCGGCAGGATGGTATAGAAATCAAACGTCGGACGGGTCACCGGGGTTTCTGGCGGTGGCGGCGGTTCCTGTGCTGCAGGCTGCTCGGTTGGAACCGGTGCGGTCGGCAGTTCAACCGAGGGTAGCGTCGATGCAGGTATCTGCGCGGGCTGCTGGAACCAGAACCATGTGAGTGCTGCGCAGGCCAGACCGATGCCCAGACCGGTCAGGAATGACATCCAGCTCCCCGGCGTTCGCGCTGGCTGCTCCTTGCGTGGCTCCTTCTTGTAGTCCTTCGCCATCACATTTCCTCGGGAGCCGAGACTCCCAGCAAGGCCAGCCCGTGAGCGAGGACCAACCGGATGGCTGTACACAGGGCGACGCGTGCCTGGCGCAACGGGGCCTCATCGACATTGATTTTGTGTGCGTTGTAGTACGCATGGTATTCGGTCGCGAGCTCCCGCAGGAAATTCGCGATGGCGTGAGGTTCGCGCTGCTCCGCGGCCGAGGCAACCGTGTCCGCATAGCGGGTCAGAAGCCCGGCCAGCTGATGCTCACGTTTTTCCACGAGCAACCCCAGGTGGGGCAGGCCATCGAGTGCCTCGCTCTGACCTCGGGACTGGGCAATCTGCCGGAATACGCTGCAGATTCTTGCATGAGCATATTGCAGGTAATACACGGGATTGTCCTGGCTCTGCGCCCTGGCCAGGTCCAGATCAAAATCAAGATGCTGGTCCGAACGCCTGCTCGTGTAGAAGTAGCGGGCGGCATCCACACCCACTTCCTCCATCAGTTCCTTCAAGGTGACGAACTGCCCGGAACGGGTTGACATGTGCACTTTTTCGCCCCCGCGAAACAAGCTCGCGAACTGCACCAGCAGTACCTCGAGGCGGGCGGGGTCGAGACCCAGTGCACTCAGGCTGGCTTTGACGCGCGGGATGTAGCCGTGATGATCCGCGCCCCAGATGTTGATGATGTGGGTGAATCCTCGCTGGTACTTGTCGGCGTGATAGGCGACATCGGAGGCGAAATAGGTCGGCGCGCCATTCTCACGCACCAGCACTCGGTCCTTTTCATCGCCAAAGGCGGTTGAGCGAAACCATTCAGCACCGTCCTCGGTGTACACCTGACCACTCGCACGCAGGCTGGCAAGTGCTTCGTCCAGACGTCCCCGCTCGACCAGACTGTGCTCCGAATACCATTCGTCAAATTCCACGCCGAACATTTTCAGATCGGCTCGGATGCCCGCCAGGATGGACTGGCACGCGAAGCCATGCAGTGATCGGTAGTCGGCCTCACCGAGGGCCGTGCGGCATTGGGCGATGCGGGCATCAAGTGCACCTTCATCGTCACCTTCGAGAGTGGGCGCAAGCGCTGGCAGGGTGGCGCGCTGGAAGCGATCCCCGAAGCGTCCGGCAAGCTCTGCGGCGATATCGACGATGTAATCGCCGCGGTAGCCGTTGCCCGGGAATTCCAGTTCGATGCCGGCCTGTGCGAGATAACGCAGCCACACGCTGAGCGCGAGGATGTCCATCTGGCGCCCGGCATCGTTCACGTAGTACTCGGTGCAGACCTCGAAGCCTGCCGCACGGAGCAGATTGGAGAGGGCTGCACCGTAGGCGGCCCCGCGTCCGTGCCCCACATGGAGCGGGCCCGTCGGGTTGGCCGACACGAATTCCACCTGCACGCGACGTCCCGCCCCGCGATTGGACCTGCCGCAGGTTTCCGGCGCGCGCAGGAGTGTATCCACTATGCCGAGGATGGCGGTCTGTCGCAGATGAAAATTGATGAAGCCAGGTGGAACCACTTCCAGATTCTCGATACCGGCATCCTCGCCGATTGCCGCCACGATGGCCTCTGCCACTGCCACCGGGGACATACGACAGTGTTTGGCCAGCAGCAGGCTGATATTGCTGGAAAAATCCCCGTGCGCCGGGTTGCGCGGGGGGTCAATCGCGATCGGAGGCACTGCCTCGGGCAATGCGAGCGAACCCGCAGCTGCCAGGCGTGAGAGGGCATTTTCGACCAGGGATCTGAGATGTTCCTTCACGCTGGATTCACTCGCGACGGCTTGGGAGGGAGGCTTCCGCGCCACCGGGCGACTTGAGGGACGCTGGACCGACGGGGCGGAAGGGCGGCAACACTACCAGCGTTTGCGCCACTCTTGAATCCCGGGCCCCTGGACACCAGCCCCGCTTCAGCCCGTTTCCTGGGCATCGACATCAAGATGCCAGCGCACGCGCCGAGCCATCGGCAGTGTTCGAATCTTCATGAGTGCAGCCTCCAGCGCCGCCGCGAGGACGCCCCGGTCGGCGCAGGACAGCAACAAGTTTGCGCGGTAGCGGCCAACTTTCCGCTCCATCAGGGCGGGTACCGGCCCACCAATGAACACGGCCTGAGGCAGTGTCTGCCGCAGCCAGTCCGCCAATTCGCGCAGAAAGGCCTGCGGTGTTTCCCGTGCGGGGGCTTCGGCTCTCAGCATGGCGAGGGCAGTATGCGGAGGCATCTCTGCTTCGGCCCGCTCGGCCAGCGCGCGAGCCGCGAATCCGCGATAGTCGGCGGTGCGCAGGAATCCGAACACGGGATGTTCCGGATGATGACTCTGAATGAGGACTTCCCCCGCCTGCTCGCCCCGTCCAGCCCGGCCAGCGACCTGTAGCACGGTTTGCATGAAGCGTTCCTCGGCGCGGAAATCCCGCGCCAGAAGCCCGCTGTCTCCATCCACGATGCCAACGAGCGTCACGTGCGCGAAGTCGTGCCCCTTGGCAATCATTTGCGTGCCTATCAAAAGATCAACCTCGCGCTGCCGGATGCGTGCGAACGCCCGCTCGAGATCGCCCTTGTGTCGCATGGCGTCGCGATCGATGCGCAGTATCCTGAGGCCCGGGAAGATTCCCTCCAAGGCCCCTTCCAGTTGTTCTGTTCCTATGCCGACGCCTGCATAAGTCTCCAGTCTTCCGCAGGGGTGCCCGGGCAGCACAGCATCCGTGCGCCTTTCGAAACCACAGTGATGACAGCGCAACCGTCCCTGTTCCTGGTGCAGCACCAAGCGTGAATCACAGCGGGGGCAGCCAGCGATCCAGCCGCAGGCGTGACACAGCACTACCGGCGCGAAGCCGCGTCGATTGAGGAACAGCAGGCTTTGCTCGCCTCTTTCGGCCCGCTCGAGGATAGCGCGACGGAGAGGATCGCTGATACCCGAGGACAATCGCATACCCCGGATGTCCAGCACGCGGATGCTGGGCAGGCTCGCACCACCCGCGCGCTCGTCCAGCGGCAGATAGGCATATTTGCCACGTTCGCAGTTGGCGAGCGACTCCAGTGACGGGGTTGCAGACCCCAGTACTACCGGGATGTTCAGCCGGCGGGCGCGCATCACCGCAACATCACGCGCCGAGTAGCGAAAACCTTCCTGCTGCTTGAAAGAGGCGTCGTGCTCCTCATCCACCACGATCAGGGCCAACTCGGGAAGTGGCATCCATACTGCGGAGCGTGTTCCGAGCAGGATACGTACTTCGCCTCGTCGGCAGCGCTGCCATTCGAGCGCGCGTGCACGGTCGGAAAGTTCGGAATGGACTAGGCCGACCATCGCGCCAAAGCGTTCGGAAAAACGCCGGACTATCTGCTCCGTCAGGCCGATTTCCGGCACAAGCAACAGGATCTGGCCACCTCGCAAAATCACTTCGCGTGCGAGATGCAGATAGATCTCGGTCTTGCCGCTACCAGTGACGCCGTGCAGAAGATGGACTCCGAAAGTGTCGAGGCCATCGCCGATCTTCGTGCAAGCTTCGGATTGCCCCGGGTTCAGCGGGAGGAAGCGCTCGGCATCGACAACTACGGGCTTTAGTGTCGAATCCTCACCGATCGGCATCAGCCAGCCGCGACGCTCCGCGTCGCGCAGGACGCGTATTTTCGCGTTCAGGTCAGCCAAGCCCGAACGGGTGACTGCGCCCTTATGCGCCGATTCCAGCAGTTCGCGCTGCCGGGGGCCAAGCCGTTCACCGCCTTGCAGGGCAGCTGAACCGGCCGGCGTCAGTTGCCATGCAGGCTCGCGAGTCTGTCGTGGAGGTTCTCCACGTCTCAGTTCTGTGGGAAGCAGCGCGTCGAAGACCTCCCCGGGTGGGCAGTGGTAGTACTGGATTGCCCATAGGGCGAGAGCCATCAGTGACGCGTCGATGACCGGCTCAGCATCCAGCACTGCACGCACAGGTTTGAGATCCTGGTGCACAGCGTCGTCGCCGGTTGCGCAGTCCCGCACTACTACACCGATACGTTCACTGCGCCCCAGGGGCACTCTCACGCGAGAGCCTGGTGCGATCGGTGTGGCGGCACCTGACTCTGGAGGCAGGTAGTCGAAAAATGAACGCAGCGGGCTGAGCACCGCTACGCGCACGGTGCGCAGACCCGGCTGGATCAAAGGTCCGGTTCCGGGAGGCCGATGGGCGGTAGCACGGGCAGGCCCTCCAGCCAGTACCTTCCCGGGGCCTCCGCCAGCCGCTGCGCCAGGGCGTTTTCGTCCAGCGACAGCGCTGGTGCCCCAGTGAGGCTGGATTGCGGTGCTTGCCGAAGGCGGGCGATGGGTAGCACGCTCAATTCGAAATCCACCCCATCCCGATGAAAGTCAAAGATTGGCCAGCCGGCCTCGCCGCCTCTACGAGCAGTCGGCGTGCGCAGATCGAAGGGCACCTTATGTTGCAGCAGGTACCGCGTGACATGCTCGAGCTCGTCATCGAAGAGGTGAAGGCCCACTGGAGTATTTGCGAAAGTGGTGCCGAACAGCACCGGGCCGTGTAGTCGTGGTTTGAAGTCGCGCAGGAATTTCATCGCCCGCAGCGCCGCGGTGCGCAATTCCCGATTGCGTGCTGGCAGTTCGTTCCGGTCAAACAGACTCTGGTAGTCGATCACCGCCTGCAGCAGCGAGATGCCCTCGAGGGCGGCGTCGCCACCGTGCAATCCCAGGGCCGCCGCCGATTTCTCCCGTGCCTCGCGGAAGCCTCGCGCCTCACCCCTAACCAGCATTCGAGCGGCGAGTTGCGCGAGTTCCTGGTGGCGCTGCCTGGCTTCGCGCTGGCCCCGGGCCTCACTCCTTCGTCGTCTCAAAACAGCTGCTCCACGGCGCGGGGGGGCGGAGGTTGCGACCGTTCCAGCGGGGCACGTTGCCCAGGCGCATTGCGGGGCACATCCTCGGCACGGAAGGTTTCGTAACGCGCTTCTTCCGAGGAACCCGTGCGCACCGTCACAAGACCAGCCGGCAGCGGCAGTTCGGCGGACGGGGTGCCGGCGAGCACGCTGCGCATGAAATCAATCCACATGGGAAGCGCCGTGTGTGCGCCTGTTTCCAGAGGTCCCAAGGTCTTCGAATCGTCATAGCCGACCCAGGCGGTACTCACCACCCGGGCGTTGAAACCCGAGAACCAGGCATCCTTCAGATCGTTTGTAGTGCCGGTTTTGCCGGCCAGATCGCTGCGGCCGAGAGAAAGCGCACGCCGGGCGGTCCCGCGGGTGATGACGTCTTTCATCATCGCGTACATCAGCCACGCGTTCTGGGCATCGAGCACGCGGGGTGCCCGCGGCGCGGCGGCGGCACTTTCTGCCTCGATGAGGGCAGCGAGGTCCGCAGGTTCCTCATCCCCGATTTCTGCATCACAGCTTGCACAGGCGATGGCTGGCGTGGCCGTGAGGAGCACCTTGCCCGTCGGATCCTCCACGCGCTGCAGAACATGGGGATCGATCAGAAAACCACCATTGGCGAACACGGCGTAGCCACGGGCAAGCTGCAGGGGTGTGAGCTCGCCGGTGCCCAGGGATAGCGAGAGATTGTGTGGCAGACGCTCAGGGTCGAAGCCGAAGCGCGCCACATGCGTGAGGGTCTGCTCGATTCCCATGTCACGCATCATGCGTATGGAGACGAGGTTGCGCGAATGTGCGAGCGCCTCCCGCAGCGGCGTGGGTCCATAGTAGGTTCCGGAATAATTCTCCGGCCTCCACGCGCCCTCCAGTCCCGGTGTTTCGAACACGATGGGCGCATCGTTGACCAGGGTAGCCGGGGTGTAACCACGGTTCAGCGCTGCTGAATAGATGAAGGGTTTGAAATTGGAACCCGGTTGCCGAAGTGCCTGCGTGACCCGGTTGAATTTGCTGCGCTCGAAGTCATAGCCCCCAACCAAGGCAAGGATGGCCCCGTTGGAGGGATCTAGGGCGACCAACGCGCCTTCCACCAGGGGCAGCTGCGCAAGCCGCCAGGTTTCTGTTTCAGGTTCGGGTTGGCCCTCCCTGTTGGCATGGGGCGAGATCCTCACGACGTCGCCGACCTTGACGAGGTCGGAGGCCTTTGAAGGTGCCCGACCGATATTGTCAGGGGCGATGAACTTTCTGGCCCAGCGCAAGCCCTCCCATTCGATTTGCCGTTGCGTGTCTTCCGCATCCAGTACCGTGATGCCCTGTGCCCGGACTTCGGTGACCAAGGCTGCCCGCAAGACCCCCGAGTTTCGGTATCGGTAAAGCAGGTTATGCCAGCGCTGTTGGGGAACACCGGTCAGATCCAGGTGCGCCTCGGGGCCACGGTAGCCATGTCTGCGGTCGTAGATGTCCAAGGCCGTGCGCACGGCCTCGTAAGCTGCCCATTGCGCCCGACTGTCCACGGTCGTGTAGGCCCGAAACCCTTTCGTGTAAGCACTGTCTCCGAAGCGCCGTACGAGTTCCTCACGCACCATCTCAGCTGCGTGCGGTGCCGAGACCTCCACCGGCTGGCCGTGTACGCGCTCCGGCAAAGGCTCCGTGTCCGCCGCGACGAACTCAGCCTCGCTGATGAAGGCGAGCTGCCGCATCCGCGAGAGGACATAGTGCCGGCGGGCACGGGCAGCCTCGGGCGCCGCAATGGGGTTGAGTCTCGAGGGCGCCTTGGGCAGGCCGGCAATCATCGCGGCTTCGGCAAGATTCAGTGCCGAGAGGGTCTTGCCGAAATAGACCTGCGCCGCGGCAGCCACACCATACGCCCGGTGTCCCAGGAAAATCTTGTTGAGGTAGAGCTCAAAAATTTCATTTTTTGAGAGCTCCCGCTCAATCCTGAATGACAAGGCTATCTCTGTGAGTTTTCGCTGGTAGGTTTTCTCCCGGGTCAGGAAAAAATTCCGTGCTACCTGCATCGTTATTGTGCTTCCACCTTGAGATCGCTCCCCCGAGACCGCCAGCGCTGCGGCAGCCCTGGCCAGAGCCATCCAGTCCACGCCGGGGTGCTCATAGAACCGATCGTCCTCGGCTGCCAGGAAGGCTTGACGCACCTGGAGCGGAACTTCGGCGAAAGCGAGAGGCTCCCGACGTTTCTCTCCGAATTCAGCAACCAATTTGCCGTCCCGGGTATAGACTTTGAGAGGGGTCTGGAAGCGGACTTCCCGTAGCCTTTCGGCGGGCGGCAGCTGGGGTACGATCCATGCGGCCACACCAGCCACAAGGCTTGCGGCCAGCAGCATGCAAAGCAGCAAACCTAGGGAGACGAGTCGCAACATCTGGTATGGCCGTCGCTTGGAAGTTACCAGATGTTCGCAAATCTACTTGAGATTGCTTGCCTAACATCCGGTTTTGTATTGAAAAAATATGCCGAAAACATTTGTGTTTGCTGGGGTGCTTGGCTATATTCGGCGCAGAATCCCGGGGTCTGTTGGCGTTCGGTTGCCGAACGGCCCCATTGAATTAAAGGGTTGACTGGGAGTCCCCGTGGCACTTTTCCGGCGCAAAAATGTTCCGCTGCTAGGCATCGACATCAGCTCGACCTCCGTCAAGCTGCTCGAACTGGCGATGGTGGGCGGACGCTACCGGGTGGAAAGCTACGCGGTGGAACCGCTTCTGCCCAACTCCGTGAGTGAAAAGAATATCACGGATGCCCAACTGGTCGGTGAGGCGATCGAGCGCGCAGTCCGCAAGTCAGGCACGCGTACGCGCGACGCTGCCTGCGCGGTAGCGGGCTCTTCTGTCATCACCAAGGTCATCTCCATGCCAGCTGACCTGGGCGACGAGGAACTGGAGGGGCGAATCCAGATCGAGGCGGACCAGTACATCCCGTACTCGATGGATGAGATCAATCTCGATTTCTCGGTGATCGGGCCGACCCCGGGCGCGACGGATAAGATTGACGTGATGCTGGCGGCGTCCCGCAGCGAGAACGTCGAGGCCAGGGTGACTGCGTTGGAGGTCGCCGGGCTGCGCCCCCGCATAGTCGATGTGGAGGCTTTCGCCCTGGAGAATGCGATGGAGCTGGTTGCGCCTCAGTTTCCCGACGCACGCATCATCGCCGTGACCGATGTAGGAGCGAGCACTTCTACCCTCAGCGTGCTCGAAAATGGCAAGACCATCTACAGCCGCGAGCAACTGTTCGGCGGGCGCTTGCTGACTGATGAGATTCAGCGCCGCTACGGGCTATCCTATGAAGAGGCCGGCATGCGCAAGAAGCTGGGTGGGCTGCCGAGCAACTATGAGCCCGAAGTCCTGCGGCCGTTCATGGACGCCATGGCACAGGAAATCTTCAGAGCCTTGCAGTTCTTCTACTCCTCGAGCCAGGTCCGCACCGTGGATCAGGTGGTTGTTGCCGGCGGCTGCGCCTCCATCGACGACATCGACCTGCTGATCCAGTCCAAGGTCGGGACGCCTGTCGCGATTGCCAATCCCCTCGCTAGCATGAGTGCCTCGCCGCGGGTGCCTGCTGACGCACTCGTCAACGACGCGCCAGCGCTGATGATCGCCTGCGGTTTGGCCTTGCGAGGCTTCGACTGATGGTGCGGATCAATCTCCTGCCCTGGCGCGAAGAGCGCAGGCGCCAGCAGCGTACGGAATATCTCACCATACTCGGAATTACCGCCGCCGCCGCGCTGTTGGTTTGGGGCCTCATCCATTTCTACTACGCTGAGCGCATTGACTACCAGCAGGAGCGGAACAATTTTCTCAGCGTGGAAATCAGCAAGCTGGACCGGCAGATCAAGGAAATCGAGGAACTGGAGAAGGAGAAGGCACGCCTGATCGCCCGTATGAAGGCCATCGAAGCACTCCAGACCAGTCGACCGGTGGTCGTGCACCTGTTCGACGAGGTGGTGGAAACGCTGCCTGAGGGCCTTTACCTGACCGAGCTGGCGCAGAAGGGCACCGCAATCACCATCAAGGGCGTGGCGGAGTCGAATGCACGCGTGTCTGGCTTCATGCGCAACATCGAGAGATCTGTCTGGCTCAGCAATCCCAAGCTGCAGATCATCCAGACCGGCGAGGTGACGGGGCGGCGTCTCGCGAATTTCACCCTGACTGCGCAGCAAATCATTCCCCAGTCGGATACCGAGGCCGAGGAGCCATGAAGCTCTCCGAACTCAACAATCTCACCCTGGAAAACATCGGGACCTGGCCGAAGCCAGTCAAGATCGCGGCTGCTGTTGTGGTGTTTGCGATCATTCTCGGCCTCGGCTTCTGGAAAGATGTCAGCGTCCAGCAGGAAAACCTCGCAACCGAAGAGGAGCGGGAGCGTTCTCTGAAAGTCGCTTTCGAAGGCAAACAGAAGAAAGCGGCCAACCTTGAGGCTCTCAAACAGCAGCAGGAAGACATCAAGGAAACTTTCGGAGACTTGCTGAAGCGCCTGCCCAACAAGACGGAGGTGGCGGCCTTGCTTGTCGACATCTCCCAGCAAGGCCTCGCTGCGGGTCTCGAGTTCGAACTATTCCGGCCAGGTGCTGAAAAGCCCGCGGATTTCTACGTCGAGCTTCCTATCCAGATCAAGGTCACGGGCGACTACCACGCTTTCGGCACTTTCATCAGTGGGGTGTCGGATCTGCCCAGAATCGTGACGAACCACGACATTCGCATCACGCCGCGCGGAAGTGCGGGCGGCCTGGTCCTGGAGACCGTCGCCAAGACCTACCGTTACATGGATGAGGAAGAAGAATTGGCCGAGTCCAAGGCTGCACGGCCGCGAGGGCGCCGATGAGATCCGACTGCTTCCCGCCCAGCCGACGGAGGGCCTTGCGTGGCTGCGAAGTAGTGCTGGTGGTGGCCATTCTGGTTTTGACAGGCTGTGTCAGTCGCGACAAGAGCGATCTGGAAGCCTATGTGGCCGAAGTGTTGCAGCGACCGGGCGGCCAGATCGAACCACTGCCGCCGATCCGGCCCTACGAGCGATATCTCTACCGCGCAGCGGAGGCGGGCAAGCGTGATCCTTTCGTGGGCTTTCAGGGGGCGGTAGCCGCTGCGAAGGTCGAAGTGTCCCGCGAGCAGGATGTGGAGCAACAGCGCTATACGGACGAAATCCTCTCGCACAACCGCGAGGAGCTGGAAAATTTCGAGCTCGACAGCCTGCGGATGATCGGCACCTTGCAGGACACCGACCAGATGTGGGCCATCATCAGGGACACCCAAGGTACAGTGCACAGGGTACAGGTCGGAAACTATCTCGGTCGCAACTACGGAAAGATCATCGAGATTCAGGAAGACCGCCTCGAATTGCGTGAAGTCGTTCGCGACACCAATGGCCGCTGGGAAGAGCGCCCCGCCACTCTGGCGCTCAACGAAGACGAAAACCCATGAGGGGTGCGCTCGCATGAAATCCAAAATACAAACCTGTTTCCACGGCCTGGAGCGTACACCCACTCCCGAGCGGACTCACGCTGGGGCGGTGGCCAGTTTCCTCTCCGTCGCCCTGCTTCTTGCCTCTATGCTGATTCCAGAAGCCCGGGCAGCCGCCATTCAGGGGATGGATTTCTCGTCCCTGCCCGGTAATCGCGTGCAGGTCCGACTGACATTGTCAGAGCCCGTAGCCTCCGCGCCGCTCAACTTTACCATCGACAATCCGGCCCGCATTGCTGTCGACTTCCCCGGTACCACGCTGAACTTGCAGGAACGGGCGCGATCCATCTCCGTCGGCAAGGTCGAGAGTGTGAATGCTGTGGAGGCTGGGGGTCGCAGCAGAGTGGTTGTGAATCTCGTAGAGCTTGTCCCCTATGCGATAGAAACCAGTGGCAATGTCGTGACCATGACTCTGGAGGGCGTGCAGGCCGACATCACCAGCGAAAAACAGGCTCAGGTGGCCGTGCCAGCATCCGCACCCGCGGGGACCTCGCTGCCGGCCCCGACCGTGGCCGCGCCGACAACGCCCATCTCAGTGCCCGTCATGACAACCCCCACCGCAGTGCCCGCGGCGGCTTCGCCCAACTTCGCGCAAGGTTCGGCTGGTGCACGGCTTGAGGCCATCGATTTCCGGCGCGGTGCGCGGGGCGAGGGCTTGGTCGTGGTGACCCTTTCGAATGCCAACGCCGGCATCAACATCGAAGAGCAGGGCGACAAGCTCATCATCGACTTCGTTGATGCTGAATTGCCGGAGGCTCTGGATCGCAAGCTCGATGTGATGGACTTTGCTACCCCGGCACAAGAGATAGACACCGTTCGCCACGGCAATGGTGCGCGCATGATCATCACGCCCATAGGCCTCTACGAGCACATGGCCTATCAGGCCAATAACACGTTCACGCTTGAGCTGCGACCGCTCACCAAGGAAGAAGAGGCAGAGCTCAAGAAGGACAAGTTCGGCTATACCGGCGAGCGTCTTTCCCTCAATTTCCAGGACATAGAGGTCCGGGCAATTCTCCAGCTCATCGCGGATTTCACCGGTTTCAATCTGGTGACCAGCGATACGGTCTCGGGCAGCGTGACCTTGCGCCTGAAGAACGTTCCCTGGGATCAGGCGATGGATATCATTCTGAAGACCAAAGGACTTGGTAAGCGGGAGTCCGGCAATGTCTGGCTGGTGGCGCCGCAAGAGGAAATCGCCGCGCGTGAAAAGCTCGAGCTCGAATCCCAGAAGCAGATTCGGGAGCTTGCGCCACTCAAGACCGAATTCGTGCAGATCAACTATGCAAAGGCTTCGGAGATCGCTGCGCTGGTCAAGGCCGAGTCGAACAACCTGCTCACGGAACGCGGTAATGTCACGGTGGACGAGCGCACCAATACACTGCTCATCCAGGATACCGCCGAGGCGCTGACCGATATCCGGCGCGTGGTCCAGGCGCTCGACATTCCGGTCCGGCAGGTGCTCATAGAGTCCCGCATTGTGGTGGCCAATGAGGACTTCAGCCGCGATATCGGGGTGCGTTTCGGGCTCAGCCACCGTAATAACTCGAAGGAGCCGGCCATTCGCGGTGACGGCAATTCGGGTTTTCTGAGCGTGGTGGGCGGCGGAACCGCAGGTGAAGTGGACTATGGTAAAGAGACCGGTTTCGCTACCGGCGCGAATGAGAACTACATCGTGGACCTCCCGGTCACCAATCCGGCAGGAGCCCTGAGGTGGTCCATTGGCAAGGTTGGAAGCTACCTGCTGCAGCTTGAATTATCCGCCCTGCAGGTGGAAGGTCGAGGTGAGGTCATCGCCAGCCCACAGGTCATCACCGCCAACCAGAAGGAAGCGACCATCAAGGCCGGTACTGAAATTCCCTATCAGCAGGCGAGCTCGGCCGGCAATACCAACGTGACCTTCAAGGAAGCCGTGCTCAGTCTCAAGGTCACTCCGCACATCACGCCGGACGACCGTGTGATCATGGATCTGACCGTCAACCGCGATTCAGTGGGGCAGGTTTTCGCCGGCGTTCCCAGCATCGATACGAACGAAGTCACCACCCAGGTGCTGGTGGACAACGGTGAGACGGTCGTGCTCGGGGGCATCTTCGAATCCAACAATCGCACAGACAAGGACATGGTGCCTTTCTTCGGCGAGATTCCCTACATCGGGAATCTTTTCAAACGCACGGCGGTCACCGCCGAGAAGCAGGAGCTACTGATTTTCGTGACGCCGAAGATCCTCAAGGAAACGCTGTCGATCTCGGCCTATTGAAAGCAAGGGACAGGATGATTCACGGGGTCCGAGGACCCCGATGCCCTGAAAGGGCCCTGCAGCCATCCCGCCCGGATTCCCCATGACCTCGCAACGGCGCATTTTTCTCATCGGCCCCATGGGGGCAGGCAAGACCACGATTGGCAAGCGACTCGCCAAAGCCTTGAAGTTCAGATTCATTGATGCCGACCACGAACTCGAGCGTCGCACAGGGGCGAAGATTGCGCTGATTTTTGATATCGAAGGCGAGACTGGCTTCCGACGACGCGAACAGAAACTTCTCGAGGAGCTGACGCGCGAGGACGGTGTGGTACTCGCTACCGGAGGTGGGGCCGTCCTGAACTCAGAGACCCGCGCCGCGCTGGCGAGCCGAGGACTTGCGGTATACCTGCATGCCGAGCTGGAAGAGCTGCTCGCCCGAACCCGTAACGACACCGCGCGCCCCCTCCTGCAGGGGCCTGATCGCGCCGAACGCCTGCGCCGGATCGTGACTGAACGGGAGCCTCTTTACGCACAAACAGCGCATCTCACCATCGATACCGGTAAACACCCAATCGCGGAAATAGTCGCGAAGATCAGGCAGGCCCTGGCATGAAAGAAGTGATCGTCGAGCTGGGAGAACGCAGTTATCCGATCCTCATC
>JAURMM010000055.1 GCA_030830685.1 Gammaproteobacteria bacterium
CCGAGACCTTTGATGACCGGATACCTCCGGGCGGCCCCATCCTGCTGCGAGATCTGTCTGAGGCGCGCTTCCTGTGCCTGGCCGATGCACTCGCGCGCAGCGTGGCCCTGGGCCGCGACGAGCGCGAGGTGAATGCGGTGCTCGATGTGATCGAGCCATTCACGCTTGACATGGCACGCCGTGGACGCCCGCCCGGGCCCAGACGGCGCATCCTGCGACTGGTCGGGCAAGCCTTGCTGGTGCAGCACCGGGTGGCTGGACGCATCGCGGTGGAGGAGAAACCCGATGTCCTGTGGGAGCGGCCGGATCTGGAACGCCTCTACGCGAGGCTTGAAGACGAGTACGAATTGCGCGAACGTGGCCAGGCCTTGCAGCAAAAGCTGGACGTCATCGTGGAAACCGCACGCAC
Organism: Gammaproteobacteria bacterium; assembly: GCA_030830685.1. Lineage (GTDB taxonomy): Bacteria > Pseudomonadota > Gammaproteobacteria > CAIKBL01. Next base: position 410 of record JAURMM010000055.1, read on the forward strand.
CTTCACGGACATCCTCGATGCCAACCGCGCCACCTGGCTGGAGGCCACCATCGTGCTGCTGATCGTCTTCGAGATCTGCATCACCTTCTACGAGATGTTTACCGCCGGCGGCTGACGCTGCAGGCGGCAAATGAGGCCCATGATCCGGAGGCTGGCATGAACAAACCCACTCTGCATTTCACACTCGCTGCCCTGGCTCTGCTGTTTGCAGGCGGCGCCCAGGCCGACAAGGCTGCGCAGGATCCGCTGGCAGAGGGGCAGTCACGCTACATGAAGGATTGTGCGGCCTGCCACGGTGCGACTGGCGCAGGAGATGGCCCGGCGGCTGGAGCTCTGCGCAAGGCACCCTCAGACCTCACACACCTCGCGGCGCGCAATGATGGGGAGTTCCCCACGGACTACGTGCGGCGCGTGGTGGATGGGCGGGACTTCCAGCAGCTCGCGCACGGCAGCGTGGAGATGCCGGTGTGGGGCAACCAGTACCGCAGTGCGCTGTTGGCTTTGTCGGAGGAGCGCGTCGCGCGCAAGATCAATGCGCTGGTGACTTACCTGCAGTCGATTCAGGTCAAGTAATCAGCGTCGCGCTTTGACCGGTCCGGACGGGACATGCCCCGTCCGGACTCGCAGAGGACGGCAGTCAACCGCCCTCACAGACCAGCTTCTGCACGCGCTCGAAGGCCTGCTCCGCCAGTGCCTGCATTTCGGCATCCGTCCGATCCTGGATGGGATGCGCAACAAACAAGCTGTCCGGGTGGAAACCGAGCGCGTCGCCCTGCGACTGCGCCGCGCCGCGGAATACTTCCGAAGCGATGTATCCCCCTGGAATTCCGCGACTGTCGAGTTCCCTGATGTCATGCAAACTGCACGACGTACAGGAGCCTCAGTCAGCCAACGCCTCCACCACCACGTCAACCTTGCCGGCGATTTCCTGGATGAGGGGAATCGGTGCCGGTTTGGTGAAGGTCGGTTTCTTGAAGCGCAGTGTCTTCACCCCACGCGACTGGAAGAGGATCTCGAGGCGGTCGAGAAACACATCTCCGCGTGCCTTGGAAATATCGAGCAGCCCCACGGTGAGGCCGGCGAGACTGGCCGGTTTGCTCAGCGGCTGGCGCTGTGCGGGCGAGAGTTCGCCTGTCGGGTCGAGCAGAACAGTGCTCATGAGCGTACCTCCCGGCTGACAGGATCGGTACCCAGCGATCCCTTCATCAACCACCCCGGGATGATAGCGGAAAAGAGTCCGGCGTCTCCCCCGGCCCGCACCAGCACGAGGCCACCCTCGCGGAACTTGGCCACACGCCCCGTGGCGCCTGCGGCAGGGGTGGCGCCCTTGTCGGTGCCCATGCCGAGATCCTCGCCCTGGAAGAGCAAGGCCTCATGCAGTGCCTCGGTGGTGCGTTCCTTGCTCCAGCCTGCGGTGTCGAAAACCCGCCCATGTTCCGGACCAATCACCACCACGGCATCAGAGGCATTGGCCAGATCCACATGCGCGACGGCGCGCAAGGACCCGGCCAGCGAGCGAATAAGGCCTTCCGGCGCACGTGATTTCTGATCCACGCAGCCCAAAGGACCATCCGCGCTGAAGAGAGTGACGCTCGATTGTGCCCGCGTGAAACCGCGCGACTCACCCAGTGTCTTCCAGGGCGTGGATTCATCCTCGGCGAAACAGAAACCGAACTTGGCAGGCGTACCGAAAGTGCTCATGTCGGCTTCCTGTGGCCGGCCACCGCCCACATTGCGCACCAGCAACTGCAAGGCGCGCCCTATGGTGGCGTTGGCGCGGTTGCCTTGCCCCAGCACATTGCCGCGCCAGTTCATGCCTATGCGCTGACGCACCGGGCCGCTCACGATGATCATGGGGCCAGAGAACCAGGTGGTGGCGAGCAAGCCGTGCAGGCAGAACGCCGGGTCGAGCGCGGCCTCCACCGCCGCCAGCACCACCGGCATGTATTCTGGCTTGCAGCCCGCCATCACGGCATTGATGGCGACCTTCTCCACCGTGCACGGCACGAGGTTGGGAGGCATCAGGCCGAGCACTTCATCCGGTGTGCGTGAGGTGCCCTGCAGCATGCGATAGACACGTGTTTCCGTGGGCGGGACCACGGGCAGCCCATCGCTCCAGCCCCGGTCGAAACAAAGCTCTTCGGGATCCTCTAACGGCGGAACCTCCACGCGGCGCGCAGCCATCTTGACTGCCCCGTAGCGCACCGCGAGTTGCTCCGCGATGCCAGGCTCGACCGAACGGGAACCGCAGCCCGGGCGATAATCCGGCAAATCGTTGCCAAGCGCCGGCATGCCGGACAGCGCCTGCCATTCCTGCTTCTCCCAGCCGACGGCACGACCTGTTTCCTGGCCATCGACCAGGCGTATGAGTGTCGGCACCGTCTCCACGCCCAGATGGAAGGACCAGGCAAGCGCCGTGTCATCCACCACTTTGTGCACCTGCGAAAAGGCAGGATCGTCCTGCACACAGACGGTGAGCGCGACTCCCGCACGCTCCAGCGCCACCAGCACCGGATCGACCAGTACACAGGTAGGACAGTCTTTCTTGACGACGGCGACGAGGCCGTCCGGCAGGGTTTCTGGTGCGGACATGGCGATCTCCAACGGTCTGGCCAACAGGGCTTGAGTATAGGCGTTTCGGGGTACGCCGCGGGTGGGAGGATTCCGGGTTTACGCCCGAGGCATGTCCGTTATCATCCCGACTGCTCCCATTCAGTCTCATCCAGCAGAAAGGTCGTATTCACATGCCTCACGTCAACCGCCAGGGCGTCAACGTCTACTACGAATCCTTCGGCCAAGGCTTGCCCATCGTGTTCCTGCATCCCTGGACTACCAACCGCTACATCTGGGCCAATCAGCTGTTCGAATTCGCGCGCAACCATCGCTGCCTGGTGGTGGATCACCGGGGTCATGGCCTGTCGGACAAGCCCGCGAGCGGCTATGCCATCCAGGAAATGGCGGCCGATGTGGCCGCGATTCTCGACCATGCGGGGATTGATCGCGCGGTGCTGGTGGGCAACTCGATTGGCGGTATGATCGCCATGCAGACCAGCCTCGATACCCCACAGCGCGTGCTCGGCAATCTCATCCTGAGCAGCGCCACCAACATGGCGGCCGGCATGGATCCCGCTGCGGCAGAAGCCATGCAGAAGGATTGGCGCGGGCTGTTCAGTGCGTTGCTGCAAGGGACGGTCTCTGCCAAGTCCAAGACGAATCGGCCCGAGATCCTGCATTACATGGAGGGCTGCTTCCGCAACCCGGATAACTTCAGTGAGCAGGTGTTCTTTGCGAGCGCGATGGATCCGAACGGGGTATTCAACTGGAACATCTCGGACCGTCTGAAGCAGATTACCCAGCCGACGCTCATCATCGCCGGCAAGGAAGACTTTGCGACGACCCTTGCGCATAACCAGTTTCTTGCGGATGGCATCCCGGGCTCCACGCTCAAGATCTACGACGACGTAGGTCACTTCTGCCAGCTGGAAAAGCCGATGGCGTTCAACGCTGATCTGCACGGCTTCCTGAAGCAGTTCAGCTGATCCTGCGCGGTGTGCGGGCGGCGCAGGTTTCCAACGGACGGGGAAAGGAATCTGTGGCAGGTGCAGGCAGACGCATCCTGATCGTGGCCAGTGCACGCGCGGAGGTCGGCAGATTGGGGAAGGCGCACAGGGTGCAGCGTTTTGCACCGGCAAGTCCCCACGCGCTGACGCCGCTCGAGCGGTGTCCAGGAATCCGGGAATCGACGACGCCCTGAGCGGGCGTCTGTTTCAGCGGAGCTTGTTGATTTCCGTCAGGCTGTAAGTGGTTGCGAAGGGTGCGTGCAAGGGAACGCCCCACTGCGCCGCGATGGCCGCCAGTTCACCGTCTCGCGCAAGTTCACCCAGTGCGAGATCCACTTCCACACGCAGCGTCTCATCCTTGCCTCGTGTTGCTGCGTGAAGATTCCAGGCCAGTGCAGGCGGGGGCTCGTAGCCTTCGGCAATGGAGAGTGTCGATGAAGGCGTCTGTTTGAGCGCCCAACCTGCCGCAGGACCCCACAACAAGGCCGCCGTCGCCTCACCTCGCGCCACACCCTCCAGCGCTTCCTGAGCGGAGAAGAAGGTGCGTTGCTTGCCCTGCAGGATGGCGATTGCGAAGCTCGCCACGGTCTGGGCCTGGATCGCTACCGGCTTGGTGCGCAAGGCCTTGAGCTGGCCAGAGGTTCCGGCAGGGCCGATGAGTTCGAAGGCGGCGCCGTAGTAAGGTTGGCCGAGCGCGAGCGATGGAGTTTCCTTGAGTATGTCGCGCGCCGGCCCGGGGATGCTGAGGAGCAGGTCGCAGTCGCCTTTGGTCAGCCTGCGCAACGGGTAATCGCTTTCATCAATTTCCTGCAGCCGACCCTCGCCATTGTCCGTCCACACGATTTCGAGCGTCTTGTCCAAACGCTTCGCGAGGGCCTGCGCCACATCGACATCAAAGCCGCGCGCACCGTCCCGCGCGCTGTAAGGCAGGCTGTTGGACAGCGCGCAGAGACGTAGGGCTCCGACAGCAGGCGCCTCACGCGCTGCCTCTACCGGCTCTGCACGGTCTCCGCCAGTCGCCAATGCGGGCTGCGCGAAGAAGCTGATGAAGCCGGCGGTCAGCAGAGAGGCGCATCGGCGCCGGGCGAGTGGTGGCATCACGGCAGTGCGAACACCACCAAAGCACTGCCCTTGGTCACGTTGGGGTTTTCACCCACGATAGCCACCGCGATACCACCGCCACCGCTGGGCACTGCGACGAACTGCTTGTCGCCCTGCTTCCAGGTGGTCGGCTGGCCGCGCACCATGGAGCCGGTCTGGAAGCGCCAGAGTTCCTTGCCGGAAGTGGCATCGAAGGCCAAAGCATGGCCCTCCTGGTTGCCGGTGAAGACCACACCGCCCGCCGTGGCGAGCGTGCCTCCCACCATTGGCCACTTGTCCTTGTAACGCCAGGCGATCTTGCCGGTGGCAGGATCGATTGCGGAAAGATGGCCGTAAGCTGAGCCATCCTCACCCTGCATCAGGCCAGGGCCACCGCCCCAGAAGGGCGTGCCGTTGACGAAGACCGCTTCCTGCTTCTCCATCTTGCCGCAGCTCTCCACCACGGGCACGTAGAGAAGCTTCGTCTCCGGGCTGTAGGCCGCGGTGTAAGAGCCATTCTGGCCGCCCACGTTGCCGGGGCAGATGAACTCCTTGTTGCCACCAGAGACCGGCACATAGCGAGGATCGAAAATCGGACGCCCATTGGCATCCAGTCCCTTCGCCCAGTTGAGGGTATCGGTGTACTGCGTGCCGCGGAGGAACTTGCCAGTCTCGGCATCGTTCACATAGAGGTAGCCATTGCGGTTGGGCTGCACGATGGCTTTGCCCGACTTACCGCCCAGATCGGTCTCCACGAGGAAAATTCCGGTGGTGGCGTCGTAGTCCCACACGTCGTGAGGGGTGTACTGGAAATACCACTTCATGTCGCCGGTGTCCGGATCCAGCGCGAGCACCGAGTTGCTGTAGAGGTTGTCGCCCTCGCGGGTATCGCCGTTCCAATCAGGCGATGGATTGCCAACCGTCCAGTACAGGAGCCGCTTTTCCTGATCGTAGGTGCCGGTCACCCAGGCAGGGCCGCCACCCGTCTTGTAGGAGTCACCCGCCCAGGTCTCGGTACCCGGCTCTCCTTTGGCGGGTATGGTCCAGCGGCGCCACTTGCGCTCACCGGTGGCGGCGTCGTAGGCGTCAACGAAACCACGCGCGCCGTACTCGCCGCCCGCGTTACCGATGATCACCTTGTCATCGATGATGAGAGGTGCCGAGGTGGAGCTGTAGCCATCCTCGAACTTGGCCATTTCCACGTTCCACAGCACATTGCCGGTGGCGCGATCAAACGCGACGAGCCTCGCGTCCAGGGTGCCCATGAAGATGCGATCACCGAGAATGGCCACGCCGCGGTTGGCCGGCCCGCAGCAGATCTGGATGTTGCCCGGCACCTGATGCTCGTAGTGCCAGAGCATTTCGCCCGTGGCCGCATCGAGGGCGTAGAGATTGTTGTAGGCAGCGGTTACATACATCACGCCGTCCGCCACCACGGGGGCTGCTTCGAACTGCCCCACCACGCCCGGCTGGAAAATCCATGCGGGGCGCAGCTTGCCTACGTTGTCGCGATTGATGTCAGTGAGCGGGCTGTAACGCCAGTTGGCGTAGTTGCCGCCGTACATGAGCCACTTGGAAGTATCTGAGGTGCCTTTGTCGAGGTCCGCCTGGGTTACCGGACGGAGTGCGTCTGCCGCGTATACACCCGCTGCCTGCATGGCCAGCGCGATCGCGGCCCACTTCATCTTCAATCGCATGGAGTCTCCCGGAAAAGTCTTGTCTTTCTGGTGGTCGAGCAGTGTAGTTGCTGAAGCCGGCTGGTAACAGACGGGGGTTCTCAACGCTTGGCGATGTTCTCCGCCGAGAAGTGATCCGGCCAATGGTCGGCCGCGGCAAGGCCCTCGAGTGCAAGGCCATAGGGCAGCTGGGCAAGCATCTGCTGCTTGAGCTGCATCAGCATGGTCTCGCGGGTGAGGCGCGTGGTGAGTTCGGGCCGCTTGCGAATCTGCCGCGCCAACTCCCAGGCCCGTGGCAGTAATGCGCTTTGCGGCATCACTTCGTTCACAACCCCGAGAGACAGCGCCTCCTGGGCCGAGAGCTCCTGACCGGTCATGAGGAAGTAGCGGGCACGGTTGAGCCCGAGCAAGGCCTGCCACACCACATGCACGCCGTCGCCCGGCACGAGCCCGCTTGGATAATGTGGCGCGTCGCGAAACACCGTGTGATCGGCAGCCAGGGTGATGTCGCAGAGCAGACCGAGTTCAGCATGAACGGTGGCGGGCCCGTTGATCGCCGCAATCATCGGGGCCTGGATTTCCAGCAGATTCATCAGCAGGCGTTTGGCATCCGGCAGCACGTGTTCACCCCACACGCGCGCATCCGGCTTGCCGCCGCCCAGATCTTCCTTGTGGATGAAGGTACTGCCGGCGCCGGTGTAGATGATGACCTTGTTCTCGGGGTCGCTCGCGATATCCGCAAACATGTAGCCCATTTCCTGGTGCGGCACGAAACCCCAGATGAGATCACTGCCCTGCGTATGCATGGTGACCTGCAGGATGCCGTCTTCGCGCTGGAAGCTGACGTGTTCGTATTTGCGGGAATATTCGTCGAGAGTCGGGATCTTCATGCGTCAGCTCCGTGGTCAGAAATGTTTCATCAGGCGGCGGGTGGTGGTGTGACCTTGTACAGGGCACTGGCGTTGTCCCAGAGGATCTTGCGCCTTGCTGCGGCGTCGCAGTCGGCCAGCCCCCCTTCGATCCGGCGGGCGATCTCATCCCCGTAGAGAGACGTGGGATGCGGGAAGTCGGTTTCGAACAGGATGTTGTCCGTGCCCACCTTGTCCAGCAGGCGGCGCGGCGCAGTCTGCTCGAACCAGTAACACGCGTAGACATTGCGCGCAAAATATTCGGAAGGCAGGCGATCAAACTCCGGCCGCTCGTCCGCGACGCGATTGCCCTGGAACTGGTAGTCCATCGCTTCCAGCACGAAGGGAATCCAGCCGATGCCGCTCTCCACGGACACGAAGCGGATCTCTGGATAGCGTGCGAGCACGCCACTCATGAGCAGGTCACAGAGCTGGCGGCCATTGTTCATGAACAGATCGACGGACAATTCCGCGAAAGCCGCCATGCGGCCATATTCCTGCACCTTGTCCCGGCGCAGGCCGCCCTCCATGTTGCCGGAACCGATGTGGAAGCTGATGGGCAGATCGAGTTCCACTGCCGCTTCCCACAAAGGATCCCAATGCCGACTGCCGAGAATGGGCTGGCCGAAAGACTGCGGTTCGCCGGTGAAAAGAATGCCGCGATGCCCCATGGCCTTGCAGCGGTGAATCTCTTTCACCGCCGCCGGCACATCCCAGAAGGGCGTGGAAGTGATGGGCAGCAGTCGCCGTGAATCGGCCGAGGCCCACTCGGTCTGCCAGTCGTTGTATGCCTGCACACAGGCCAGCATGAGGTCAGGATCCCCCAGCTTGAGGAACTCCTGGGCGCCGAAACCACCCACATTGGGATACAGCACCATGGCCCAGATGCCATGGGCATCCATGTAGTTCAAGCGCTCTTTGGCGTCGAAAGCGCCGGGATGCATCTCGGCATAGCTCTTGGGCGGATGCTTGAAGTCACCGGCACCGGCGGTTGCCGTCAGGCCGAGCGGGATCATCCGCTCACTGCCCAGCCACCACCACTGCCGCCCGCGTGCGTCCATTTCCACGCGAGGCACCGCATCACGCATGTGCGCGGGTACGCGCGCCGTCCACAGATCCGGTACCTCGGTGATGTGGGTGTCGACGTCAATGATGGAATACTGCGGCATGAGGAGCTCCTCGCATCCGGGTGATCCGACCATAAACCAAAGCCGCGCGACGCGGAATCAGCGACGTCGCCGCTGATTGGCCCATCGGTGCAGAGTTGCTACGCTCGGGCTCTGCCCAGAGGAGGAATGCGGCGATGCAATATGACGTGGTCATCAAGAACGCCATGATCGTGGACGGTTCCGGGAGCGCCGCATACCCGGGGGATGTCGGCATCCACAACGGCCGCATCGCCAGCATCGGGCGTATCCGGGCACCGGCAAGCCGGGTGATCGATGCCGAAGGGCATGCGGTCACCCCGGGCTTCGTGGATGGCCATACGCACATGGATGCACAGGTGTTCTGGGATCCCCTCGGCAGCTCATCCTGCTATCACGGCGTGACGACGGCCATCATGGGCAATTGTGGCTTCACGCTTGCGCCCTGCCCGCGCGAGGAAGCGGATTATGTGTTCCGCAACCTTGAGCGTGCAGAAGATCTGCCACGTGAATCCATGCTGGCTGGCATCGACTGGCGCTGGGAGAGCTTTCCGGAATTTCTCGATGTGGTCGATGCACTGCCCAAAGGCATCAACTACGGCGGCTATATCGGACACTCTGCCCTGCGCACCTATGTCATGCGCGAGCGCGCCTTCAGCGAGCAAGCGACCAGTGATGAACTGGCGCGCATGCGGCATGAAGTGCAGACCGCAATCCGCGCGGGTGCCATCGGGTTTTCCACCTCGCGCACGTACAACCATCTCACGTCCGATGACAGACCGGTGGCCAGCCGCGTCGCGGACTGGAGTGAAGTGCGCGCACTGGTCAATGCCATGGGCGAGACCGGCGCCGGCATCTTCGAGATCGCGAGCGAGACACCCGGCCGCAAGCCGGAGCGCCAGAAAGAGTATTTCGACCGCCTGGTGGAACTGACGGTGGAATCAGGCCGCCCACTGACCTATGGCATGTTCTCCACACGTCTGGCGCCGGATGTGTGGCGGCCTTTCTACGAGGTCGCGAATGAAGCGGCACGCGCCGGGGGACGCATCTTCGTGCAATGCCACAGCCGGCATCTGTCCACCCTGCTGTCCTTTGAAACCCATACGCCTTTCGATACCTGGGATGTGTGGCGGGACCTGCGCACGCGGCCGCTGGAAGAACAGAAGCGTCTGTTGCGCGACCCGGACTGGCGACGGCGTCTGCTCGAGGTGGCGACGCGCCCCTACGACGGCCCCATGGTGGTCGGTGCGGAGGCGCGTCCGCCGGAATGGGACTGGCTATGGGTGATGAATGACATCGGCAAGGAAGAACGCATGGATGATGTAGCCGCCAAACGCGGTGTGCATCCTGCAGAAGCGATGATCGACATCGCGCTGGAGCGCGACTTCAAGGTGTTCTTCCGCCAGCCGCTCGCCAATGAGGATCAGGAGCACGCGCTCGAGATGATGCGGCATCCGCGCAGTGTGGTGACGTTCTCCGATTCCGGGGCGCACGTGGCGCAGATCATGGATTCCTCCCTGCAGACCCATCTGTTGAGCCATTGGGTGCGCGAGAAGCAGGAATTTACTTTCGAACAGGCAGTCAGGCTCATCACTTACGACACCGCCACCGCCTGGGGCCTGCATGACCGTGGGCTCATTCGTGAGGGCATGAATGCGGATCTCCTGGTGATCGATCCGGACACGGTTGCACCGCTCATGCCCACGGTGGAGCACGACCTGCCGGCCGGCGCCAAACGCCTGGTGCAGAAATCGACCGGCATCCGTTACACCCTGGTGAATGGCCAGGTGATGCTGGAGAACTGCCAACCGACCGGCGCCCTGCCGGGTCGTCTCGCTCGCGGGCCTCTGGCTGCGGCACGCTGAGCGAATAATCGCGAGCGCAGCGAGGCTTTGTTAACCCAATTTCCCGCGATTCACGCAGCGTTATAGCCTATAACGCTGAGGTATTACTCCGTTTCCGGGGTGCCGCGAGTTGCCTCCCCGGGGGGGCTCATTTACCCTGCGGGCCCCACGAGGCAGAACCGCGCCATGAGCCCCCTTTTTCCCTTGCCAGCCCTCCGCCATGACCCCCGCTGAGTTCGCGCGATACGCGGACGAGGGCTATACCCGCGTGCCGATAGTGCGGCGAGTACTCGCAGATCTCGACACGCCTCTCAGTGTCTACCTGAAGCTTGCCGCCGGGCCTTACAGCTATCTGCTGGAGTCGGTCGAGGGCGGCGAGAAGTGGGGCCGCTACTCCATCATCGGCCTGCCTGCCCGAACACTGGTCCGCGCGCTGGATGAACGCATCGAGGTGGTGCACGCGGGCAAGGTCACCGAAACGTATACAGGCCGGGATCCTTTTGCCTTCGTCCGCGAATTTCTTGCCCGTACTCGCGCGCCTACGCTGCCGGTCTCCCGCTTCAATGGCGGCCTTGTGGGCTATTTCGGCTACGACACGGTGCGCCACGTGGAGCCCCGCCTGAAGGCCAGCATGCCACCCGATCGGCTCGGCACACCGGATGTCTTGCTGATGGTGGCGGACGAATACGTGGTCTTCGACAACCTGCGTGGCGAGATGCAAATCGTCTGCGAGGTGGATCCGCGTGAGGCCTCGGCATTGGACCATGCCCAGGCCCGGCTGGCCGCGCTGGAAGCGCGCCTGCGGCAACCGCTGGCAGAGGGCGTGGCCCCCAAGGGCAAGCCGGTGCGCGAGACGGATTTCGTGTCCGAGTTCGGACAGGAAGCCTTCGAGCGCGCGGTGCTGCGCATCAAGGATTACATCATCGAAGGCGATGCCTTCCAGGTCGTGCCCTCACAGCGCATGTCAGTGCCGCTGTCCGCGGCACCCATCAATGTGTATCGCGCGCTCAGGCATCTCAATCCTTCGCCGTATCTCTTTTTCATCGATCTGGCGGATTTCCAGATCGTGGGCTCCTCACCGGAGATTCTGGTGCGTCTGGAAGGCAGTACGGTGACTACGCGACCACTCGCCGGCACGCGCAAGCGTGGCGCGACGGAGGCCGAAGATCTGGCGCTGGAGAAGGAACTGCTCGCAGATCCGAAAGAGGTGGCAGAGCACGTGATGCTCATCGACCTCGGCCGCAACGACGTAGGTCGGGTAGCTGTTCCGGGCACCGTGCGGGTGACCGAGCAGCTGGTGATCGAGCGCTATTCACACGTGATGCACATCTCTTCCAACGTGGAAGGCCAGCTTGCAGCAGGCCGCGATGCGATTGACGTACTGCGCGCCACCTTGCCGGTGGGCACGCTGAGCGGCGCGCCCAAGATTCGCGCCATGGAAATCATCGACGATCTGGAGCCGGTCAAGCGCGGCATTTATGGCGGCGCTGTCGGCTACATCTCCTGGAATGGCAACATGGATACCGCCATCGCCATTCGTACCGCCGTGATCAAGGACGGACGCCTATACATCCAGGCGGGCTGCGGCGTGGTAGCCGATTCCGTGCCCCGCCTCGAGTGGGAAGAAACGCTCAACAAGGGTCGCGCAATGTTTCGCGCGGTGGCAATGGCAGAAAGAGGACTGGACACCGGGAACTGAGGATCATCCGGTTGGGCCCGGCGTGTCGGCAGCGCCATGGTGGAAGATCCCGTAATGGCCTTCAGTCAATTACCACCGCGATAAAGCCAGCCTCCAGACCTTCCTCGCCCTCTGCCACATTCACCGCGCTGACAGTGCCGGCGGCCGGCGCTTCATGGGGCACTTCCATCTTCATCACTTCCATGATGAAGAGCGTATCGCCGGCCTGCACCTGATCGCCCGGCTGCACCAGCACCTTCCACATGTTGCCGGCGGTCTGCAGTTCTACTTCGTGTGCCATCGGGGTGTCGCTCCTCAATCAGGGAATCATTCAAGACTGTCAGGGGTGCAGCGCGCGGCCATGTCGCGTGCGCGCTGCTGTGCTTCGGTCACCGAGATGACCTGAAAGCGATAGACTTCACCGGGTTTGGACTGCCCCAGTTTCCAGAACGCGCACTGGGGCACGGTGTAGGGGTTGATGAACCCGCCGCCACTCGGCCCGTCCGCCACAAGGATGATTGGCGTCTGGCCTGCCAGGTTGATCGCCCCCACCGGGTAGCCATGATCCACGATGTTGGCAGGATCGGAGCCGTGCTCAGGCAGCTTGTTGTATGCGCGCTCCGTGAAGGTCCAGTCAGGGCCCTCCAGGCGAAAACCGCCGCGATCCGATTTGGAGGAAAGCTTCCAATGGGTGGCGAGGAAGCGCTCATGGCCTGCGGCATCGATCCAGTCGTCGTTAGGCCCGAGCACCACTTCCACCTGCCAGCGCTTGTCGGTGGCAATCATCGGGCGCGCCGCCTCTTTCACCCGCCGTCCGGCGTGGCCCTGGCCCTCACCCACGGGCACTACCTGGCCGGCCTTCAGGGCGTGTCCCTCCATGCCCCCCAGTCCGCCTTTGTTGAAGGTGGCGCGAGAGCCGAAGAACACTGGATTGCGGATGCCACCTGCGATGGCCAGATAGCCTCGTGCACCCACGCGTGCGGAGCCCATGGCCAGGGTCTGTCCGGCATTCACCGCGATGCTCTGCCACAGCGGCACAGGCTCGCCATCGAGCTTGGCCTGCATGTCTGCACCGGTGAGCGCAATCACGGTTGCACGCTGGAATTTGAGGGTGGGGCCGATGAACTGGCATTCCAGTGCGGCATCGCCCGGCGTGTTGCCTACCAGTACGTTGGCCAGGCGGAAGGACCAGGAATCCATGGGGCCAGACCAGGGATAGCCACAGTTGAGGTAGCCGTAACGACCGGGCCAGTCCTGGATGCTGGTCTCGAGGCCGGGTTTGATCACTTCGAGCATGGCGTTGTCCTCAGAACCGAGCATTGCGATCCAGCGATTCCGCCCATGCGCGATAGCGCTTGAGCGAGATCTTCTGGTAGCCGACAGCGTTGATCTGATATGTCCCTTCGGTGCACTTGCGCTCAGTGGCTTCGAATTCTTCCAGGCTGCAATGCACGAACTTGACGCGATCGGTCGGGCGCAGCAGGTGCGGTGCCTCACGGAAAGGCTCCATCTTCTGCGACATGTCCCAGATGGGCACGGGTGTACGGGCAAAGATTTGATAGCCGCCGGGACCATCGACGGGGTAGATGGCCGTGGAGCCACCGCCCATGCCGATGGTGCCCTTGTAAGTGAAGGTGCGGGGCGGATTGTACTTGGGTGCGAACAGGCGGCAGCGCGGATCGAGCGGCATCATGAAGGGCGTGCCCGGCCAGAAGCCGAGAGCAGCCACCCAGTATTCGGTGCCTGAATGCACGCGGACCATCTGCGCTGCATCCTCCAGACCGTTCAGCTCGGCCACAAACTCCGGGTCGCGCTTCTTGTTCGGATTGATCTTCTCGATGTATTGATCGATAGCTTCGGCACTCCACCGGTCGAGATACACCGCGGGGAGGTAGATGAGGCGACTATCGAGCTCCACATCGTCGAGCGTGACCAGAGTACTGATGAGCGCCGTCATCTCGCGCTTCAGATCCTCGAAGCCGATCAGGTCCGGGTCGTAGTGGATGAGGATGGTCGCAAAAAACGGGGCGGCCTCGACAATGCCCTTCACCTTGTTTTCCGCTATGAGCTTGGCGAGCCCCTGTGCGCGGAAATTGAGTTCCAGGTTCAGTTCATCGCCGAACTCGATCGTCAGGAAACGATCGCCACCCGGCAGGAATCGGGGTTGCTCATAAATCATCTGCGCTCAGTCTCCAGATCGCGATTGCTCACTGTTCACTCGCAAGGCTCAGCCAACGAGTTCCTGCCGGTAGGTTTCCAGAAAGCCCGTAAACACATCACCGCGGGCAAACGCGGCATGTGCCATCACCCGCTGCAGGAATGCGATGTTATTCGATATCCCCTCGATGCGCGTCCCGGCCAGCGCTACAGCCATGTTGGACATGGCTTCTTCGCGCGTCTGACCCCAGCAGATGAGCTTGGCGATCATGGGGTCGTACCAGGCGGTAATCGCGTCCCCCTGCCGCACGCCGGTGTCCACCCGAACGCTGGGGCCGGGCTCTGGCAAGCGCAGTTCCGTGAGTTTGCCGGGCGAGGGCAGGAACATCTTGTCGGGATTCTCGGCATAGAGCCGGCATTCGATAGCGTGACCACGCACAGTAAGGCCGGCCTGTGCAAGCTCGCCCAGCGCCTCACCCTGGGCGAGACGCAGCTGCAGGCTGACAAGATCCTGGCCTGTGATCATCTCGGTGACTGGATGTTCCACCTGGATACGGGTGTTCATTTCAAGAAAGAAGAATTCGAACGTCGATGCATCCACGATGAATTCGACAGTGCCAGCACCGGCATACCCTTGTGCCTCAGCAAGCGCCACCGCAGCACGCGCCATACTATCCCGTACGGCGGCGGGCAGGCCCGGGGCCGGGGACTCCTCGACTACCTTCTGGAACCTTCGCTGCAGGGAGCAATCGCGCTCGAAGAGGTGCACTGCCCGGCCATCACCAAAACCAAAGACCTGAATCTCCACATGGCGCGCCTTGGGAATGAAGCGCTCGAGGAACACCGCGCCGTCACCGAAAGAGCGTTCGGCCATGGTCTGGGTGGCCTCTGCCACCTTGCGGAGCTGGCTTTCCTCCTCGACGAGACGCATGCCGATGCCGCCGCCGCCCGCTGCCGCCTTGACGAGCAGCGGGTAACCAACGGCACGCGCTGCAGCCTCCAGCTCCGCCAGTTCACCCATGGAGAAGCGCTGACTGCCAGGCACCACCGGCACCCCCGCCGCTTCCGCGAGACTGCGCGCGCGGGCCTTGTCGCCCATGGCTTCGATCTGGGCTGGCGTGGGGCCCACGAACACCATTCCCGCAGCAGCGATGGCACGGGCAAAGTCGGCGTTTTCGGCGAGGAAGCCGTAGCCGGGATGGACTGCATCGGCGCCCGTAGCCGCGGCGGCTTCCAGAATGGCATCTACTCGCAGATAGCTTTCCGCGGCTTTGGGCGGGCCGAGGCGACAGGCTTCGTCGGCCAGCGCCACATGGAGCGCGTTTTCGTCTGCGTCCGAGTACACTGCCACGGTGCGGATCCCCAGCTGGTGGGCACTGCGGATGACGCGGCAGGCAATCTCGCCGCGGTTTGCGATGAGCAATTTCTTGAAGGGTTTCACGCTTGGATACATGGCTTGCTGCAACTGCACGCATCGTATGCGAGTTGTTTTCCCGGTGTAAATGTCGCGCCGCAATAGATTGCCTGCAGGCGCAAGCGCTGCCACACAGGACCGCTGGGGCCTTGTGGTAACCTTCAATCTCAACGAATAACAAAGCCCCGCATCGGAGTCACCGTGTACGAACTCGCCCAGCGCAGATTGAATCGCATGCAGGCCCTGGGCTGGGTAGACGCCCTTGCCGGCGGCAAGCGCGGCATCGAGAAGGAGAGCCTGCGCATTGGTCGCGACGGGAGGCTGGCGCGCAGCTCCCATCCGCAGGCCTGGGGCTCGGCACTCACACATCCCTACATCACCACCGATTACTCGGAAGCGCTGCCGGAATTCATCACGCCTGCGTTTTCCTCAAACGAGGAGGTCGCGAGCTTCCTCGACAACATCCATCGCTTCGTCTATGCCACGCTCACCCCGGATGAGCTCCTGTGGTGTGCGAGCATGCCCTGCGCCATTCGGGACGATCAGGAAGTGCCGATCGCGGAATTCGGCCATTCCAACATCGGGCGCATGAAGCATGTCTATCGGGTGGGGCTCGACTATCGCTACGGGCGCAGGATGCAGACCATCGCAGGAGTGCACTTCAACTACTCCTTGCCGCCGGAGTTCTGGCCTCTTTACCAGGCCATGGAGCGGGATCCGGACAGCCAGCGGAATTTCGTCGACAAGCAGTATTTCGCGTTGATCCGGAATTTCCGACGCCTGGGATGGCTGGTGCCGCTGCTGTTCGGCAGCAGCCCGGTAGTCGGCAGTTCGTTTCTGGCCGGTCGTACCACACGCTTCCGTCAGCTTGACCCTCACACTCATTATCTGCCGCACGCCACATCCCTTCGCATGAGTGACATCGGGTACAAGAACAAGAATCAGGCGGCACTGCGCATGTCCTATGACACGCTCGACAATTATGTGCGGAGCCTGAGCCAGGCCATCGCCACGCCCTATCCGGAGTACGAGGTCATAGGCCTCTACGATGGCGAACAGCGTGTGCAGCTCAACACCAACATGCTGCAGCTCGAGAACGAGTTCTACAGCTACATGCGGCCCAAGCGCACCACCCGGCCCGGCGAGAAGCCCAGCAGTGCTTTGCGGGAGCGGGGCGTGGAGTATGTGGAGATGCGTGCGCTTGATGTTCAGGCCTTCAGCCCGAGCGGGGTTTCCACCGAACACATGTGCTTCCTCGAAGCATTTCTTCTGCTCTGCCTGCTCGCCGAGAGCGCGCCCATCGATGCCGAGGAACAGTGGGCCATCGAGTACAACGAGCTCACCGTGGCCCTGCGCGGGCGGGAGCCTGGCCTGCGTCTGATCGAACGCGGCAGGCGCGTGCCAGTGGTCGATTGGGCGCAGCAGATCATGAAGGCCATGGAGCCGATTTGCGTAGTGTTGGACGCAGCAGCAGGCGGAGAGTGTTACCGGCATTCGCTGGCAGCGCAACGCGCGGCGCTGCAGGATTTTTCCCTGCTGCCCTCGGCGCGCATGGTGGCGGAGCTACGCGCCTCCGATGAGAGCTTCCATGAATTTGCGCTCGCCCGCTCCCTGACCCACGCCACGGGGTTCCGGGAAGATCCGCCGGAGACACATGTGCGCGAGCAGTTTCGTGTCTGGGCAGAAGAATCCTGGGTAGCGCAACGGGCGCTCGAGGCCGATGAAAGCCTCAACTTCGAGGACTACCTTGCCCGCTATTTCGGAGGCCAGGGCGCAGATATTTCGGCGGCGGCCTGGAGCGAAGCATGACAGACGTGAAGCTGACCAGACGCACGCTGCTCAGCAGCCTCGGCGGGTTCGCGCTGTGGTGCTGTGTGGGCCGGGTGCAGGCAGCCCCCACCGCCGCGGAAGTGGACCGCATGCGCAAGCAATGGCAGGCGCTCCAGAACCCGCGGGCGAATATCGACACCAGTCTCAAGCCGTTACAGAAATCAGCGGAAGAATGGCGCAAGCTGCTGCCGGTGGAGAGCTACGAAGTGTTGTTCGAGGAAGACACCGAGGAGCCTTACTCCAATCATCTCAACCAGGAGAAGCGCGACGGCATCTACGTTTGCCGCGCCTGCTCGCTGCCCCTGTTCACTTCCGCCATGAAGTACGACAGCGGCACCGGTTGGCCGAGCTTCTTTGCCAGCATTCCGGAGCATCTCGCGACCAAGGAAGACAACCTGTTGTGGATTCCGCGTACGGAGTATCACTGCGTACGTTGCGGCGGGCATCAGGGGCATGTCTTTGATGATGGCCCCCCGCCAACCCGCGAACGTTGGTGCAACAACGGGCTTGCGCTGCGCTTCATCGCACTGAAGTAAACCCCTCAGTCTGCATCCAGCGCGAAGAGCGGGATGCCCGCCCGTCGCGCGAGATATACGCCAGCCCCCATACGCTGGAACGCCGGCTTGAGGCGGTCCCGGTACCACTTTGCCGGCCGTTTGTAGACCGCACTGTCGGTGCGGGACTGATCGCAGTTCTGCTCCCAGTCCTCCCGGGTCAGGGCCATGAAGAAGAGCATGCCGCGACAGAGGCTGCTGATATTCAGCAGCGCGCGTGCGGCTTGCTGATTGTCGAGATACTGGATCACATCGTGACAGACCACCAGGTCGTAAGGCCGCGCGTCGCGGAACTCGGTGATAGAGGATTTGCGCCAACCGTAGCGCGTGCAGGCATAGTCGCTCACCTCCACGCCGACTGCGCGGGCACCGGGGAAGACTGCGTCCAGCGCCCGCAGGAAGTAGCCGGCACCGGCACCGAGGTCGAGAATCCGCTTGACCTTGAGGCCATGCAGAGCTGCGTGGGCCGCCAGCAAACGGGCGCGGGCGAGATACTCGAGGGGAGCGACCGCCCGGGTGCGCTTGGAGAAGTAAAAGCGCTGGAAATAGCGCTCATCAAATCGGGTGGCGGGATCCATCGCCGCTGGCCCATGCGGCTCGGCATTGTCAGCCACGGAAGGTGTCCTTGCGAGCCCGCGTGGCAGCGAAGACGTCCACCAGGTTGTGCCCCGCCAACGCAAGCGTGGCTTGGATCTCGACGCTGTCCGGACGCAGGAAGGGATTGGTCGCCCATTCTTCCGCGAGTGTCGAGGGCACCGTTGGCTGGCCGGCTGCACGACGCGCATCCACATCGCGCATGCGCGCCTGGAGTGCGGCATTGCCGGGCTCCATGGCGAGCGCGAAGCGGCCGTTGGACTGGGTGTATTCGTGGGCGCAGTACACTCGCGCATCACCCGGCAGCGCCTTGAGGCGGGACAAGGAATCCCACATCTGCGCCGGCGTGCCTTCGAAGAGCCTGCCGCAGCCAAGTGCGAAGAGCGTGTCTCCACAGAAAAGTGCCTCGGCCTCCGCAAACCAGAAGGCGATGTGTCCGCGCGTGTGGCCCGGTACATCAAACACACACGCCTTTGATTCACCTAGCGCAAACTCTTCACCCTCGCCAAGAGCAAGCGTGATCCCGGGAATGCGGGCGGCATCGGCTCTGGGGCCGACCACCTTGCAAGCCGTGGCGTCGATGAGTGCTTCATTGCCACCCACGTGGTCCGGGTGATGATGGGTATTCAGTATCCAGTGCAAAGACCAACCGAGGCGCGCCAGCGCCGCCAGCACGGGCTCCGGTTCAGCGGGATCCACCACGCCCACCGTACCGGTCGCCGAATCCCTCAGGAGATAGACGTAGTTGTCACTCAACACGGCCAGTTGTTCGATTTGAAGCATGGGTGCTCTCCACGGGTTGCTACGCACGATTATAGGCCCGGACGCAAGCCGGGGCTTGGCAAATCCGTTCCAAGCGCCTACATAGGATGTGTCTTCCAGCGAAAGTCCCGCATGCCTCAGTACGATTATCACTGCCCGGCCAATGGCCAGACCGTGACCGTGCGCCACGGGATCAACATCGAGCTCACCACCTGGGGAGAGGTGTGCTATGCCGCACAGGTCTCGCTCGGGGAGACCGACTTCCTTTCACCGGTGCACAAGCGGCTCTCACCGCCGGCCATCGCATTTCCCGTAGGGAACAGCCAGCTGAAGGAGCAGGGGTTCACCAAACTCGTGAAGCGTGACGACGGGGTCTATGAGAACGTGACACGGGGTGATGGCGAAGCCCGGTACATGCGCGCGGGGGATCCCGCCACACAGCCCGACCTGTCGAAAAAGATTCGCGACTGAGTCTGCGGCCCTGCGGCGAAGAAATTGACCATAAAAAAACCCCGGCACCGCGAACGGTCCGGGGTTTTTTATTTGCACCCACCGACCGCGAAGGTCAGTGGGTGCGGGCAAGACCTTGCGGTCTTACATCATGCCCATGTCGCCGCCCGGAGGCATCGGCGGATGGTTATGGCCACCGTCCTTCTTGGGCGCTTCGGCGATCATGCACTCGGTGGTGAGGATCAGGCCGGCCACTGAAGCGGCATTCTGCAGGGCAAAGCGCGACACCTTGGTCGGATCCAGGATGCCCATGGCGATCATGTCGCCATATTCACCGGTCTGGGCGTTGTAACCGAAGTTACCACTGCCTTCGGCGACCTTGTTGAGCACCACGGACGGCTCTTCACCGGCGTTGGCCACGATCTGGCGCAGGGGTTCTTCGAGCGAGCGCACCAGGATGTCCACACCGATCTGCTGGTCGTGGTTGTCACCCTTCACCGCCTTGGCCTTGGCCTGGGCACGGAGCAGGGCCGCACCACCGCCGGGAACCACGCCTTCTTCCACCGCAGCGCGGGTGGAGTGCAGCGCGTCTTCCACGCGAGCCTTCTTTTCCTTCATTTCGACTTCCGTCGCGGCACCGACCTTGATGACGGCCACGCCGCCGGCCAGCTTCGCCACGCGCTCCTGCAGCTTCTCGCGGTCGTAGTCCGAAGAGGTTTCCTCGATCTGGGCCCGAATCTGCTGCACGCGGCCTTCGATGGCCTTCTGGTCACCGGCGCCGTCGATGACGATGGTGTTTTCCTTGGTGATCTGCACGCGCTTGGCACGGCCCAGATCCTTCAGGTCAGCCTTTTCGAGGCTCAGGCCCACTTCGTCGGAAATCACGGTGCCACCGGTGAGGATGGCGATGTCTTCCAGCATGGCCTTGCGGCGATCGCCGAAGCCAGGCGCCTTGACCGCGCAGACCTTCACGATGCCGCGCATGTTGTTCACCACGAGGGTGGCCAGCGCTTCGCCTTCCACGTCTTCCGCGATGATCAGCAGCGCGCGACCGGCCTTGGCCACGCCTTCGAGCACGGGCAGCAGGTCACGGATGTTGGAGACCTTCTTGTCGTGAATCAGGATCAGGGGCTCTTCGAGCTCCACGTTCATGGCTTCCTGATTGTTGATGAAGTAGGGCGAGAGATAGCCGCGGTCGAACTGCATGCCTTCCACGATGTCCAGCTCGTTCTCGAGGCCCGAGCCTTCTTCCACGGTGATCACGCCTTCCTTGCCGACCTTGTCCATGGCACGGGCGATGATTTCGCCGATGCTGGTGTCGGAGTTGGCGGAAATCGTGCCGACCTGGGCAATCGACTTGCTGTCGGTGCAGGGCTTGGAGATCGCCTGGAGCTCACCCACGGCAGCCGTCACGGCCTTGTCGATGCCGCGCTTGATGTCCATCGGGTTGTTACCGGCGGAGACGGCCTTCAGACCCTCGCGCACGATGGCCTGGGCCAGCACGGTCGCGGTGGTGGTGCCGTCGCCGGCGACGTCGGAAGTCTTGGAGGCGACTTCCTTCACCATCTGGGCACCCATGTTCTCGAACTTGTCTTCGAGCTCGATTTCCTTGGCCACGGACACACCGTCCTTGGTCACGGTGGGGGCGCCGAAGCTCTTCTCCAGAACCACGTTACGGCCCTTCGGGCCCAGGGTCTGCTTGACAGCATTGGCGAGAATGTTGACGCCGCGGGCCATGCGCTGGCGGGCGTCGTCGGAAAAACGTACTTCTTTAGCAGCCATTGATGCTTCCTCTGAATGAATCCGTGTTTATGTGGCTTAGCCGAGAATCGCCATGATGTCGTCTTCGCGCATCACAACGTATTCGACGCCTTCGACCTTGACCTCGGTGCCCGAGTACTTGCCGAAGAGAACCTTGTCGCCAACCTTCACGTCCAGCATGCGAACCTGGCCGTTGTCCAGGACCTTGCCATTGCCGACGCCGACGACTTCGCCCCGGATGGGCTTCTCGGCTGCGGAATCGGGAATCACGATGCCACCCGGGGAAGTCTTTTCCTCTTCCAGGCGCTTGACCAGGACACGGTCATGCAATGGGCGAATTTTCATATCGCTATGTCTCCTTACTGACGCTTGTTGGTTAGGATGCCAATAGAGGACCTATTAGCACTCGATGACGAGTAGTGCTAATAGTAGGGACGACCTGCGCCAGTTTCAAGCAGGTCGGTTGTGATGGAGGGGAGGGAAGTGCGCATGAAGATGATCAAGGTGAGCCTGACGCTGGCCCTGCTGGCGCTCGCGTCCGGCGCCGGAGCCGCGGAATCGGCCTGCCGGGTTGACGCCGGCGGGCTCCAGATTTCCGTGACCAGCCAGGCAGATGACGGCCTGTGGGGGCCTACCCTCGAAATCGAAGTCGCCGACACCCTGCAACCGCTGACCCGGCTCATGGCCCCCGAAGCTCGCCCGGTGGAGGCCTGCTGGTGGACGGTCCTGGCGGATGATCCCGTGCAGACGCTCATCATCGGGCTCGGAGCGGTTGAAACGACCCCCGGAGGCGCGCTGCGTTTTGCCTGGCAGGGTGGCCATCTGCAACGCCGGGACATTCCCGAGCTGCCGTTGACCGCCGGGGCCAGTTATCGCCATGTAGTCCGCGATCGCCACCTGGAGGCGCATCCCTTGCCTGGCAAGGATGGCAGGGCCAGCCTCGCACCCTACTGGCGGCTGGTGGGCGAACGCTGGACCCAGGTGACCAACACCCCGTGAGCAAGGGTGCAACGGGGTTCGTGCCGCGTCTGGTTGGCGGGTGATCGGGCTCTGCCTATAATCGCGGCCGTTTCCACCCGCCTGCAGCGCCATCATCAACGCTTCCCCAGCTCGTCCCGTGGCTCGCCACGCCGCCCCGGCCTCCTGTCGGTGGCTGGTGCTGGGCTGCCTTGCGTGGCTTTCTGGTGCCGAGGCCGCCTCGTTGGAGGAGGCCATTGCGGCACAAGCGCGCGGGGATTTGCCGGTGGCCATTCCCTTGCTGACCAGCCTTGCCGAGGATGGCGATACGGAAGCAATGGTGCGCCTCGGCGCGCTCTACCAGAAGGGAGAGGGCGTGACGCGGGACGCCACTCAGGCGGCTGCGCTCTATACGCGCGCCGCCGCGGCCGGCAATGCGCAGGCCCAGTTCAGTCTCGGCAACATGTACCTGCTGGGCGAAGGGGTACCCCGGGATGATGACTGGGCCTTCACCTATTACCGTCAGGCCGCCGCCCAAGGGCACGAACTGGCAGGCAAGAATGTGAGCGAGTTCTATCGCGCAGCGGGTATTCAGCCGCCCGCCTTCCCGGCCCTTCCGGCAAGTGGTGCAACAGGGCTGCCAGCAACCCTGCCAACGGCCGGGGATTCTGCCGCCAAGACTTCGGACGATGAGGAAATGGCTGCGCCGGCTGATTCCGTGGTGGGGCTCATTCCAGACAAGGTCTCGGCAGATGAGCTCCGCGCCATGGAGCTTGCACGAGCGCACGGCATCCAGCTGGAAAGAGTGCCGGTCATCGCCGGCATGACACCCCCGGAACAGGAGACACCGGCTCCCGAGCCCCAGGCGACACCCTCACCGATTACGTCCCCAAACCAGGCAGCTGATGTGCAGCCTGGTCCCATCGCGGCCGGTGGGCGGGCACCTGCCGAGCTCCCGGGTTCCGATCTGGAGGTACTGGCAGATGGCGGTGACGTGAGCGCACAGCTCGTGCTGGCGCAGCGTGCCAAGGCAGCGAAGCAGGAAGGCGAAGCACGGATGTGGCTCGGCAAGGCCGCCAAGAGCGGCAGTGCAGACGCCCAGTTTGCCCTCGCAGAATCTTATCGGCTGGGCGAGAGGCCCGACGAGGTGGAGTCGATTAGCTGGTATCGGGCTGCTGCCCGGCAAGGCCACGCAGGAGCGCTCAAGGCGCTGGAAGCGATGTATCGTGAAGCCGGCCTGACCATGCCACCCTTGGATATCGGGCCTTCGGCCGGCCAGCCTTGAAAGGATGGGCCAACTACTGATGTCGCCGGGCAATCGCCTCAGGACGCGCTTCGAGGATTTTCTCGACAAGTCCTGCGGGCTCTGCCTCGCCCGGGAGCGCATCCTCGAAGCTGCCACCGGCCATGTGCTGGAGCTCGGCGGCGAGACCGGGGCCAATCTCGCCCTCTACCCCAGAACCATCACCTCCATCACCAGTCTCGTGGGGTCGCGTGCGGGCCAGGCGGCCATCCGGCGTGCGGCGCGCCACCTGCCTTTCTCGGTCGACCGGCGTGAGGGTCGGCTGGACGCCATGCCCGTGAAGGACGAAGCCTACGATACGGTCGTGAGCACCTTTGCGCTGTCGCGGACTGCCCTGAGGGATGAAATGCTGCGCGAGATCCGGCGGGTGTTGCGACCAGGTGGACGGCTCCTGTTCATCGAACATGGCCTGAGCGCAGATCCGGCCATTGCCCGACAACAGTTGCGTTGGTCATGGTTGAACCGTCTTCTCAACGGCACACCCCAACCACTGCCCGGCACGGACGAACTCATCACGACGGCTGGCTTTGAACTTCGACACTTCGAGGAAAACCTGCTGGAGCGCGTGCCGCGCTGGCTCGGCTGCGTGCACGAGGGCATCGCGCTTGCGCCAGCCGTCTCTTGAGCACTAGCCGGCGCTGCGCAGTCGCGCCACGACTGCCGCGATTCGGTCGAGCGCCACGTCGATATCTCCCACCCCGGGCGGCACGAGAAAGATGAGCTTGGAATAGCCAAGTTCCAGAAAGCCCTCACACGCTGCGGCATCCCAGGGGGCATCCATCAGGGTGAGTGTCAGCTCCTCAAAAGCGCGGCCACGTCGGTCGCATGCGTCGCGCAAGTCACTGACCGCATCGCCGGGATAACGGCCGTTGTAGACGATCCATCCATCCGCGTAATCCGCCACGCGCGCGGGCACCTGTTTGGAGTTGGAACCTATCCATACGGGAGGCCCGCCGGCCTGCAGCGGTTTGGGAAAGGATCGCAGGGGCTCGAAGTCGACGAATTCCCCGTGATATTCGGCGGGATCGTCACGCCAGATGGCCCGCATCGCCAGGGTGCGCTCACGCACGATCTGCCAGCGCTGCTTGAACGGTGAGCCATGGTTGCGCATCGCCTCATCCAGCGCGCCCCCTGCCACGCCGAGAATCACGCGTCCCTCCGAGAGCAGGTCGAGCGAGGCCACGGCTTTCGCCGTGTTGATGGGATCGCGATGGGTCAACAGACAAACCCCGAAGCCAAGCAGCAGATGGCGGGTGACGGCTGCAGCCGCGCTCAAGGCAACGAAGGGGTCGTACAGTCGCGAGAGGGGATCGAGCAAGGCTTCGGCATACGGCCATTCCTTGTCGCGCTTGACCGGGATATGACTGTTCTCGGGCAGGAACAGCATGTCCAGCCCACGCGCCTCCACCGCCTGCGCAAGCAAGGTCGGTGTGTGACTCTTGTCCGTGGCCAGCAGACACACACCAAACAGGCGAGTGTGATTACCTGCGGCGGCATTGATCATGGGGGTGTCTCCGTGTTCCCGAACTGACCGGACTCTGCTCATCACGCGGCGCCTCGCGCCTAGCGGCTGAAATGGGCAGCCCTTTTGCGTATCCTTGGCAGTCTCGCATCCGGCATGAAGCCCGTCATCCCTCCCTTGATCCTGATGAATCGCACTCTCCGCACACTGCCCGGCCGGGCCACTGCCACCCTTGTCGGTTTTTCGGTTCGGCATGCTTGGCTGGTGTTGCTGCTGGCCGTTCTCGGCACCGCAGGTGCACTCGGATACACAGCCACGCATATTGCGATCGACACCGATACGTCCAACATGCTGGATCCCGAGCTGCCGCATCGGCAGGCGCATCGCCGCTTTCGCGCCGCATTTCCGGCACAGACCGGTGATGTTGTGGTGTTCACGGAAGCGGCAAGTGCGGGTGCGGCCGATGACGCCGCAGATGCACTCGCTGCAGCCTTGGCGCAGCGTCCGGATATTGCGCGGGCGGTCGAGCGACCCGGGGCGGGCGAGTTCTTCGCGACTCACGGGCTGCTTTATCTGGATACGGAGGCCCTATGGTCTCTGGACGAACGCCTGCAGGCAGCCGAGCCGTTTCTCGGCACCCTGGCGCATGATCCCAGTCTGCGCGGCATCTTCGCAACCTTGGGTAAAGGCCTGGACAGCACACTGGACGAGGCCCAGCAGGACATGCTGAAACGCATGTTCGATCGTGTCAGTGAAGCCACGGAGCGCCTGGTGACCGGAGACAACCGGCCCATGCGCTGGCGGGATGAGCTCTTCGACGAAGACGACACTCGCACCGTTCATCGGGCTTTCGTGCTGATCGATCCGGCGCTGGCCGACCGGGATTTTCAGCCCGAACTTCCGGGCATCGACGCCTTGCGCGCGCTTCTTGCCACGCTCACCCCGGAACATCCCGAAGTCCGTTTTCGCCTCACAGGCTCGGCCGTGATGGATGCAGAGGAGCTGGAGACCGTCGCCGACGACGCCAAGCTCACCACGGCCCTGTCTTTCGTGCTGGTGGCCATGGTGCTCGCCATCGGCCTGCGCTCACCCACCCTGGTCACAGGTGTACTCATCACGCTGGCCTGTGGCCTCATCTGGACCGCGGCTTTTGCCACTGCGGCCGTGGGCGCGCTCAACATCATCTCCGTGTGCTTCGCGGTGCTTTTCATCGGCATGGGGGTGGATTTCGGAATCCAGTTCACCCTGCGCTATCTGGAGCAGGCGGATCGCGGCATGGTCCGCGCCGAAGCGCTGGTCGCTGCAGCCGAAGGCGCCGGTGGGGCACTCGCGCTGGCGGCAGTGGGCGCTGCGATCTGTTTCTTCGTGTTCGTACCGACGTCCTACCTCGGGCTGGCGCAGCTCGGTGTAATCTCCGGCTGGAGCATGGTGATCGCCTGGTTCGCGAATCTGACGGTGCTGCCTGCCCTTTTACGGTTACTGCCGGTTCCTTCGCACAGAGTACGGCCGGCTGCCGCTGAAGGAGGCGGGCAAACCTGGGTACAAAGACATCATCGCGGGGTGTTGTTCATCTCGGGTGTCCTGGTGCTATGCAGTCTCTGTGCGTTGCCGTTCATGCGTTTCGACCTCAACCCCCTCAATCTCAAGGATGGAGCGACCGATGGCGTGGCGGCGTTCCGCGATCTCGCGAGTGATCCGGAAAGCTCACCGTATCCCATCCAGGTGCTCACCCCCACACTGGATGAGGCAGTGGCACTGGCAGAGCGAATCGAGGCCCTCCCGCAGGTAGACATGGCCATTACGCTCGAGAGCTACATCCCCTCCGCGCAGGACGAGAAACTGGAAATCATCACCGGCATGAACCTGGCGTTGGCGAATGCCCTCAGCCCAGATGGGAGTGCGACTCCGGTGGCGATGGCTGATGAGCTCGCTGCGTTCAAGGCATTCCGGACGAGCCTCGCCACCGCCAAAGAGCGTGTGGCGCCAGACTCGGGTTTCGGCAAAAGCCTTGCGAGACTTGCGGCCGCACTGAATTCGATCTCAGCCGCACCCGGCGCAGTCGAAGACATCCTGCCGGCATTGAGACACCAGCTCGTGGGTGACCTCAGCGCCACGCTGCGCAAGCTCGCACGACTGCTGGAAGCAGAGGAGGTGTCCCTGGCGACACTGCCGAAAGAGCTGCGCGAGCGCTGGGTTGCTGCTGATAGCCAGGCGCGTATCCAGGTGATGCCCAGCGCGGATCTGAATGAGCCACGCGCGATGCAGGCATTTGCCGAGGCCGTCCAGTCCGTGGCACCCAGCGCAACCGACGCGCCCGTGGAATTGCACGAAGGTGCGCGTGCCGTGATTCGTGCCTGCATCAGCGCTTCTCTCTGGGCACTCCTGCTGACCATCCTTCTGCACCATCTGGTGCTGCACGGCTTGCACGATGCGCTGCTGGTGGCGGCGCCGCTGGTGGTTGCGATGTTGCTCACAGTGGCGACTGCTGTCGTGTTCTCGGTGCCGTTCAATTTCGCGAACATCATCGCGCTACCGCTGCTGATTGGCCTCAACAATGCTTACGGCGCCTACCTGGTCGTGCGCAAGGGCCATGCCAGCGATGTGGAAGGTCTGCTCGCGAGCAGCACCCCCCGCGCGATCCTCTTCAGTGGCCTGACCGCAATTGCTTCCTTTGGCGTGCTGGCGGTATCCAAGCATCCCGGCATGGCGGGCATGGGGGTGCTCATCAGTGTTTCCCTGAGCTATGCCATCCTGAGTGCGCTCATCGTGTTGCCCGCACTCATGGCGGCACTCGATGCGCGTGCGAGCCCGCGCCCCAAACCATGGAGCCACAGTCAATGATTCGCCTGGTCCTGCTCTGCCTTGTCAGTCTTTCCTGTCTGCTGCCGCTGCAGAGAGCGGCAGCGCATGCGGTAATCGTCAGTGCCCAACCGGCGGCCCGTAGCGTTCTGCCTGCGGGCGAAGTTGCCATTGACCTGGAATTCAACAGTCGCATCGACGCCACTCGCTCGCGACTCGCCGTCATCGATGGCGAGAGTCGTAGCACCACACTCGTGATCGCTGAAGGAGCACCGGCCAACCGGATACAGAGCAGAACCCCGGCGCTTGCACCCGGGAAGTATCTGCTGGAGTGGTATGTGCTCAGCACGGATGGCCACATCACCCGCGGCCGACTCAAATTCGACGTGGCCACCACGGAGTGACTGAAGGATGGAGCTGCTGGTCGATCTGTTCGGTTTTCTGAGCGTTATCCTGCGCGGTCTTGCTCTCGGGCTCGCCGCGATCACGCTTGGTGGAGTGGTCTTCCGGCACCTCGTTCTGGCGCCTGTTGCTGGCTTTGACGGCATGAACGAGGAGGTGTTGCGCCGACTGTGGAAAGTCGGGCAGCTCTCGGCTGCCGGGCTCCTGACCGCCGTTGCGCTGAGCAAGGCGCTTGATCTGAGCGTGCTCACAGGCACCGTGGGCGTGCCGCTCGCGAGCGCCCTCACCGCGCCATTCGCGTTGGCAGGGATTGCCATCTGCAGCGGTGCGCTGCTCATGCTGTTGAGTGCGGATCCGCACTGTCGGCGCGGCTGGCTGGAAGGCCTCGCTGCGGTGATCATCCTCGCCGGTATTGTCGCAACCACTCATGCCACCGGGCGTATCGACGCCCGTGGGTGGCTGTTGTTCATCTCCGCGCTGCATCAAGCCGGCGGGGCACTGTGGATTGGAGGACTGCCATTCTTTCTCATCGTGCTGGGCGCCGCTCTTGCACCCACCGTGCGGGCCGAACTTTCTGCCCGCTACTCACGCCTCTGCGTGCTCGCAGTACTCGCAATCGTGCTCTCAGCGCTTGCCAAATACGATGCCTACCTCGGTGTGTTCGCCGCAACCTACGGTACCGCCTACGGGCTCATGACCAGTACCAAGGTAGTGATGTTTCTGGCGCTGCTCGCGTTTGGCGCCGGTAACTTCTGGGCTGTGCGGCGCATGGCCGGCCCCCTCGACGCTGCGGCCACCCTGCGCACCCGCCGTTTCGTGGAAGTGGAGATGGCCGTCGGTCTTGGCGTGTTCTTCGTCGCAGGCTCACTGACCTCACTACCCCCCGCGATCGATCTGCCGGATGACCGCGTGGCATGGGATACGATCGTCGAGCGCGTGATCATTCCGCGGGCACCGCGACTCACCAGCCCGGATCATTCAGAGTTATGGTACGAGACCGCGCAGGCGCAGCTCGACCAGGAAGCCGCTGCCGCCCGTGAGGACGCCGCGCGTGCATTCGTGCCGGGCGCCGGCATTTTTTATGAACGCAGTGCTGCGGACATGGCCTGGTCCGAGTACAACCACAACTGGTCGGGCCTATTCGTGCTCGCCATCGGCCTGCTGGCGCTGCTAGCGCGTGTGCCCGGCTTTGGTTTTGCCCGCCACTGGCCCGTGATTTTCATGGTGCTCGGCGTGTTCATCGCCATTCGCGCCGACCCTGAGTCCTGGCCGCTGGGCGACGTGGGTTTCTTCGAGGCGTTTCGTGAACCCGGGGTCGTGCAGCATCGGCTCATGACCCTGCTCGTGATGGTCTTCGGCCTGTTCGAGTGGCGTGTGCGCACAGGCAATCTGGGCGATACACGCGCAGCCTACGTCTTTCCGGTCTCCAACATTGTCGGCGGAGTGATGATGCTCACCCACAGCCATGTACTGGAGAACATTCAGGAGGCCTTGCTCATCGAAATCAGCCACATTCCCATCGGCTTGCTCGCGCTGGTAGCGGGCTCCGCGCGCTGGCTGGAATTGAGGGCCGATTCCCCGGTAAGACAGCGCGCTGCGTGGGTGTGGCCATTGGCCTTCATCGGGGTTGGACTGGTGTTGATGTTCTATCGTGAAAGCTGAGCCACCCGCCCGCACCGAGGCTCGTGCGTAAATGCGATACGGCGCCGGGAAGTGCGCGCCTATAATCAGGCGCCCGATCCAGGGTCACACTAGCTCATCCCCTATGCCCCAGGAACGCAAGCCCGCTGGTCATCACACGCGCCACAAGGCCTTGCTGGTGACCGAGTCAGCCGGTGGTAGCAAGCTTCTGCTCGCAGCGCTCGCCAGGTTGGGGAGTCACTGGGAAGGGGTGGTTTGCCGTAATGGCAGGCGTGCCCTGCAGGGCATTCGCGAACAGGGACGCGAGTATGATTTTGCGGTCATCGGCATGGTGTTGGGAGATGTCAAGGGACTCGATGTTCTGCGCGCCTGGATGAAGGCAGCCCCCCACTCTCCGGCACTGGTCATCTCCTCAGTCGCGGAAGAACGTACGGTCCTCGCGGCTATCCGCAACGGTGCGCGGGGTTATCTGATAGAGCCGGACAACGAACGCACGCTGAGCGAAGCCCTGCGTGA
>JAURMM010000056.1 GCA_030830685.1 Gammaproteobacteria bacterium
GGCGTGCTCCAAGCCGGCGGTCACAGCGATCTGGTGGCCAAAGTTACGTGACAGCGCGATGACCCGTACCCTGTGGTCTGTCTGTTGGAGCTCGCGCAGGATTTTCAGGGTGCCGTCACGACTGCCATCATCGACATAAACGAGTTCGAAGCCACCTTCAGGGTTCGTTTCAAGCGTCGCCAGGAGACTGCGGTGGGCCTCGCGCACGACGGGCTCTTCATTGAAGCAAGGAACGATGACAGATAGGAGAGTTAGATTCCGATTTCCGTGATTTTTTGGTGAAGACATATCCATGTAGCGACAGTCTTGTTATTTGGGTTTGGATTTAGTGTAAATAATATCACCCCCCCCCCACGGAAGCGCTATCAATCTGTTGTAAGAAACGAGAATGCCTCGTGCAGTTATCGGCATCACTGAAATCTTCCCCTTGATTAAGCAACAACCTACCAAAGCCGAAAGGTCGTTCAGAACGAACTGCCGGGATTCCTCAGGTCAGGTGATTACGCTGCTCCCGCAGCGCACGCGACAGCTCGCGCAGCATCCGCCAGGTGCCACCCTTGTAGGCGTTCTGTGACACCGCCGCTTTACCGCCCACGCTCTTCGGCCCGGTCGACCGCTCCCACGGTCGCCATTGCCGGATCAGTTCGGCCTGACGTGCTCGCCGTTCCGGGGTCCAGCCGTTCGCCATCTTTCTCCTCCAATAGTTTGTTTTGCAGATTCGGGTTTTCTCCCGCGCGCCGAGCACATCGGGGACGCCGAGCAAGGTTTGCAGGTCGTCAAAGTCCAGGGTCAGGCCGAGGTGGGTCTCCAGGATCTCGTCCGCGGGGATCGGGATTCGGATCGGTTGACCCAACTCGTGGAAATAGGCTTCGAGCAGACCCAGCGCATCGCGCTCGATCTGCTGCTCGGACAGGTACTTCACGTTTATGGTCATTGCATCTGCATCTCGATCTATATCCGTGGCGCATACCACGTACTGCTCAGGTCCCTTCCTCTTTCTTGAGCCGCCGGGCCTCCTCGACCAGGCGCTGCATCTCCTCGGCAGAAAGGCCGTTCGCCGCCCGCAGGAATGTCGCCATTTCTCGTGGGTGGCGTTTGATGATGTCGGCCAGCTCGGCCGACACGCGGCCGGCCAGTGCAAGCAGTTCATCAGCGTCCTGGCCGCGCGCATCGGCTATCGCCCGAACCTTGTCCTCGGCCGGGGGCGCAAACTCGTCGCGTTCGACCTTCGACAGATAGGTCGGACTCATGCCGACCATCTGCGCGAACTTGCGCAGGCCGATGTCCTTCTCGTTTCTCAGCCGTCGGACGGTCGCGCCGAAGCTGCTGTCGTCATTGCTCATCCGTGCTTCCTCCCATGTCGTTCGTATAGTAGACACTAAACACTCGATATGCAACCCGCTTCACAAGATGTCGTGGTTATCCCCGTGCTAAACCGCTAGATGCTGGGCCAAGCTGCGCTGCCGGATGCGAGCGTTCAGGGTCTACGCGAGCCGCCTGGCACGCTTGGAGGACACCGAGAAGCCCGTGTCACTACCGAGCAAAGCGGGTAGTGACGCGGGCGGCCAGCCCAGCGCTGATGCGGCTTTCCGGCCGAATTCGTAAGTGACGGGCGAGTGACGTGTTCCCGCGAACCCGCGAAACCCCACTGAAACGCACGATAGGATCGGCATCTTGTCTTCAGATTCAGGGGGGTGAGTTGTTGGTCAGGCAGCGCTGCCGAACTCGCGGATCGCCTCGAACACAGCCTTCACTTCTGGCGTCGGTGCGATGCATAGAGTTCGATACGCGTCCACGATGGGGAGCCATCTCCCAGACCTGAATCAGGCCTGGTCCATTCAAAAAATTCTCCGAATTCCGGCCTCCAATTGCGCCCGCTGCCGAGGGCTGAGGCTGAGTCAGTGCCTCCTCGGCTGTCCTGGCGTGACCTGTATGTGAAGCAAGCCTCGGCGAACCCTTGCCCGTAAGATTTTTCTGAACAGCGCTTGGCGCCCGCAGCGACACAAGGGAATCGTGGGTCGAAAAACCCACCGAAAATCGTGAATCAACTTCATAAATATTTCATAACTATATGAATATGAAATACTATGAATTCAGATTCAGAGTGCCAGGTACCCCGCATGCAACGTCTCTTGCTCCTCACGCTCTTGCTGATGGCTGCCGGCAATACCTTGGCGGAGAATGCGTCCCGCCCGTACGGCAGCCTCTTTCGCGCCGTGTTCGGTGAATCGCTTGAGCAGAATCACGGGATTGCAGTGCTTGGTTTTGGCCATGTGAGCCTGAGCGAAGCCAATCACGACATCCCTGCCAGCCGGATGCCACAGGGTCGAGCGCGCAACATCCAACCACAGGCCGGCGTGCTACAGGACGAAGGCCTCAATCTACAGCACATCGGCCTGATCGTTTGCAAAGGCGATGCGTGCCCACCGGGACGCATTACAGCTCCCACTCGCAACCTGCTGTCACGGATAGGTCCGCTGCCAGGACCAAAGGGTGACAAGGTTGTCGTCGACTGGAGCCTCTCGGCCCTGGTGGGTGAGGACGGCATTTACTGGCAAACGAAAGGCTTCGATGACTGGCGATGGAATGCCGATGACACCGAGAGGCTCGCGTTCACGCAGTGGTATCTGGATATCTATCTGCCGCTGGGCGCCGGCACGACCATTCTCCTTGGAAACTGGCACACCACACTCGCGGCGGAAATCGGTTATGCCTTCAATCCACCGAATTACTTTGCCAGCCGCACCTATGCGTTTGCAGCCGGGCCGGCAAAGCACGTCGGGGCTCTGATCGAATCGCGTCTGCCGCTTGCGGAATCCGCGGGACTTGCGAGTGTATTCTTCGGGCTGACAGGTGACTGGAACGCCATCGACTTCGGTTCCGGTGCGGGCGGCCCCTCCTTTCTGTTCGGTGCGCGCTGGCGCAGTCCCGATATGCGCACATGGCTTGATATCGAAACCGTGTATGGCAACGGTGAGGACGACTTCGGCGATGTGTACGTCGAGAATGGCATCGCCCACCCACGCGGGGGTGGCAGCCAATTCCTGGCGCTCAGCTCCACCGATGCGTATCTGGATCGCATAGTCACCTACATCACGCTCGCGCATACGATCAACGAGCGACTGAACCTGGTCTTTGAAGGAATTTACGGCTTCCAGGAGGGTGGTGATCTTGCCCCACTCCCCTTCGCAATCACCGAAAACGCAACTTTTTACGGGGTGAATGGCGGATTCCGGTATCGACTGCGTCCCGGCCTCTACACGGGCGCCCGCCTGGAGGCCTTCGCGGATGAGGAAGCGGCGAATGTCCTGTGGGGCGGTGTAGGCGCTGGCGGCGGGACGGTTTATGCCGCCACCCTCAACCTGACCTGGGAGGCATTGCCGTGGGTCATTGTGCGCCCGGAACTCAAGTACGACGCTTATGACGGTTCAGGGCACTTGTTCGCTCCTGATCGCGACGGGAACGCTCAGCACAACACACAGCTTCTGGGCATGCTGAACTTCGAGCTCCGATTCTGATCAACGGCCCAACTGAAGTCCGGAGTTGTCGACGTAGATCCGATAGCCTTTGATGCTGCCGTCGATCATGTCGAAGACATTGGCAAAGGGCGCGCTGAGCTCAGTTCCATCTTTACGAGTATAGGTGACACGTCCCTCGACCAGCACCGTGTCGCCATAATCGCGTATGGCGAGATCTTCATGCCGGATCGCCGCAATGGACGGGAACCACGCATCAAGAAAACCCGCAATCGCCTCTCTGCCCGTCACTACCGGCAGATTGCCAAAGCGGAATTGCGCATCCGAGGCAAGGAAAGCCCCGAAGGTACTTGAGTCCATGGCATCTACTGCCGCAAAAAGCCTTCTGAAATCCGGATTCATGATCCCTCCTGACATGACATCAGTTTGCTCTCAAAGGTAGTTCCACCACGCCACCACCCAGAACAGAAAGTTCACCGTCCTGATTGCGGGCCTCCTGCTCAATCTCCACGAAGCCTTTCCCCGACTCCAGCCAGCAACGAGTGACCTTTGCGCGGATGAAAAGCAGATCGCCCTCCGGATTGTGGCGCCTGATCCGGCAGTGCGCCGAGACCAAAAATCCCCGATCGCCCATCCAGTTGGTCATCTGATGGATGAGCCAGGAGCATCGCTCGGGGCCGTAGTCGTAGGCGCCAGGCGCACCCACCTCCAGCGCGAAGTCCTGCTCCCA
The DNA here is from genome assembly GCA_030830685.1 of Gammaproteobacteria bacterium. Lineage (GTDB taxonomy): Bacteria > Pseudomonadota > Gammaproteobacteria > CAIKBL01. The sequence continues at coordinate 4,207 of JAURMM010000056.1, forward strand.
GTGCACTCGCTCCGGGCAATCAGGCACGCCGAAGGCGTTACGGATGGCAAGGCCCGGATGTTGCTGCATCATCTTCCAGGCGAGCTTGTTGGCGCGGATGTAGAGCCCTCCCCAGCCTTGGGCGTACGCGATGAAGCCCGTCACGGTCATCGGGCCCTTGAGCATGGTCGGCAGGGTTTCGCCCATCGTCACTTCTTCGAACCAGCGTGGCGTGGCGCCCCTGATCTCTTCCCTGGCATAAAGCTCGAAAGCTTCGGCCAGTTCCTCTTCGGTGTAGGTGCGGCGAGGCCTTGCCTTGACCTCACGGTACTTCGTGCCTTGTTCACGCGCATGGTCGCGCTCTGTCCGGAAACACCAGCTGTCGGCGTCGGCCACCAGGTCCCCGTCCTGGTTGTAGAAATCCACGCGATAAATCTGCTGGATGGCCCGGCCTGCGAAGCGCGTCTGATGCTCAATCAGGTCCTTGAGGTGTGCTTCGCTGGAAATCTGATCATTGCGGCGGATCAGCTTGTGCCATCGCCACTGGGCGCCGGACCACATTGCGTGAATGCCTGGCAGGCCGCCGACATATCCGGAAATCACCCTGTTGGTGGCAAAGAGAAAGCTGGGCAGTGCGATGATGCCTCCGTGCACGCTGCGTTCAGCGTAGTCAGGCACGCACCACAGCGGGTTGTCGTCTCCGATACCGTGCGCGTAGTGCCGAATGTTGTCCCGGGTGGCTTCATGACACCAAGGCTCCAGCGTCTGCCCTACTGGCTTGCCGATTCGAGCCCTCAGCTCATCGAGGCCAGATTCGGTGATTTTGGGGAAAACGCGGGAATTGCTCATTTGAATCTCACTACAGAGTGCAATGTTCACGAATCATTCGGAAATCCCGGCAGCTGCCGCAGCTTCCCGCAGGGCGCGCCGGTTGACCTTGCCCGCAGGGGTTTTGGGCAGCGCATCGACAAATTTTACCTGGCGCGGAAACTCGTGCATGGAAAGACGGGTGCGCACAAACTCCTGCAGTGCCTCGGCCAAGGCTGCATCACCCTCGGAGCGGCAGACGACGTAAACCCTGACGACCTGCCCGCGCACGGCATCGGGCACACCGATCGCGGCGGCCTCGAGCACCAACGGATGTCTCAGCAGAGTGTCCTCGATTTCAACGGCGCTCATCGTCCACCCCGCAGAGATGATTACATCATCTGCACGTCCACCGTGATAGAAGTAGCCGTCATCATCCTTGTGCCCGAGATCGCGCGTCGGAATCCAGCTTCCTCGACGCAGCACTGCCAGTTCACCAGTGACACCTGGCGCGCACTCATTCCCTGCGGCGTCGCGCACTGAAACTCGCACGCCAGGCACCGGCTTGCCGAGAGATCCTCGCTTGACCTCGAAGTCAGGCGCGCCCGGATAGCTCACCAGCACGACCCCAACCTCCGTGGTGCCATACATGCTTGCGGCCTCGAGGCCTGTGTACTGCCGCAGAAAGTCCGCGGTCTCGGAATCCAGCGGCTCGCCGGTAAAGGAGAGCTTGTTGATACAGATCGGGTATCGCTGTGCCACACCCGCGTTCCGGATCATCCGGTAATGGGTGGCGGCGGCGGCGATGTTGTTGAAGTGATGGCGCGACAGCACTTCCAGCAGACGGACCGGGTCAAACCGGCCTGAGTACGCGCCAATGGTCAGCCCCAAGGCTAGCGGCGCCAAGGTGCCATGCCATAAACCATGGCCCCAGGCCGGTGAAGAAGGACAGAAAAAACGATCACCCGGACGCAGACCACTGCCGTAAAGCGCGGCCAACATCAGAGTCACGAGCGCACGGTGCGTATGACGCACGGCCTCTGGCAGCTCTCGGGTAGTCCCGGAGGTGTACTGGAATATCGCGAGGTCATCAGATCGGGTCACCACGGGAAAATGCGTCGGGAGCCCATCCAGCAGTCGCTCGAATCCGGAATCGTCGAATTCCGTGATGGTAAGCACCTCGAATCCGGAAAATTCAGTCAGCAGCGGGGCCTTGGAGGCGTTTGTGACGAGCAGGCGCGCCGTGCAGTCCTGCAAACGCACCCGCAGTGCATCCGGACCGAAAAGGGTAAACAGGGGAACGGCTACCGCACCGAGCTTCATGGCGCCAAAGAGGCAGACGTAAAAGGCCCGGGACGGCTCCAGCATCACCGCTATCCGGTCGCCGGGCGCCACACCACGCGACTGCAGCAGGTGCGCAAAGCGCGCCGAGTCCCCGGCGAGCGCCGCGTAGTCGATACACTCTTCCTTACCATCCGCCCGAGCGACGATGATCGCGGTACGTCCGGTTCCGGCATGGCGATCGACACATTCGTGAGCAATGTTCATGTGCGCCCGGTCCCCATCAAACAACGCCCACAGGGCTTCGCTGGTGCAGTGCAGCTGGGCATCCGAGTAGGTGCGGTAATCGGTCAGCAGTGCCATGAGGGTCGGGTTCTCGTCCGCGGCTTGGCCATCCCCCGCACTATGCAGAGAGTTGTCGAGTGCTGTCCATCCTGTTGCGCAAGCGCCCCCGGGACACCCGACCCCGGCGGGTCCCGTCCAGAAGGCGGATCTCCGAGATGCAAGGGCAGGCACCGGTCACCACCTATGGGCACCGTCGGACTGCCCTCCTATACTCGGAATATGAGTGACACACCCGCCCCGGCCCGCCCCTCAGCCTCCGTCGCCGTTGTGCGCCAATCAGCAGCGGAACTCGAAGTGCTGCTGGTCAAGCGCAATGAGAAAATTGCCTTTCATGGAGGCGCGTGGGTATTTCCGGGTGGCCGGGTCGACGAAACAGATTCGATTGGATGCGTCCAGAGTGGCGAACGGGGCGAGGTTATGCTTGCCGCTCGCGCAGCGGTGCGTGAGGCCCGGGAAGAGGCCGGGCTTGTACTGGACACGGAGGTGCTGTTGCCCTTTGCTCACTGGACCACGCCAGCCACCTTGCCGAAACGCTTCGCGACCTGGTTCTTCCTCGCGGAGACCGCCCCGGAGGCCACGGTAAACATCGACCAATCGGAGATCGTCGAACACTGCTGGACGACTCCTGCTCAAGCCCTCGCGCTTCAGGCCAGTGGTGACATGAACCTTCCCGGCCCGACTTACGTCTCGCTGCTTCGCTTCCTGGAATTTCAATCAGCAACAGCGCTCAATCACCACTTGTGCGCTCATGAAATCCAGCGTTTCCTGCCGCGTCTGGCGAAACTCGATGGGGGACACTGCGCGGTCTACGAGGAAGATGCCGGGTATCACTCTCTGGACCTCGACACTCCGGGCCGCCGCCATCGACTGCTGATGCTGCAGCAGGGCTGGCAGTATCAGCGGGACTTTCCCCTGCCTCGCCGGACCTGAGAGAGAAACGGCTCTCGCCGGCGGCCTGCGTGCTCAGCCTGGGCGCCCGTTAGCACGTTGATCCACATCAAGCCCGACCATCACACAAACAGATAACTGATCACGTGTATCCAAGGAGGATTCTTCATGGCTGTATCCAGCAACGCGAGCCCGGCACCCGGCCCTCAGCCGGAGCACTATGATGTGTTGATCGTGGGTGCCGGAGTATCAGGCGTCGGCGGTGCCTACCATCTCACCAAGCAATGCCCGGAAAAGCGCTTCGTGGTTATCGAAGCGCTCGAGAGCTTTGGCGGGACGTGGCTGATGCACAAGTATCCGGGCGTGCGCTCAGACAGCGACCTCTATACTTTTGGCTACCGTTTCAAGCCTTGGGTAGGACCACCGATTGCAAGCGCTGAGGCAATTCGGACCTACATGGGCGAGGTGATCGAGGAAAATCGTCTCGACCAGCATATCCGCTACGGCCACCGCATCCTGTCGGCCAGCTGGTCCAGCGAGAACAAGCTCTGGACCGTGCATGCCCGACGCACGGCAGATGAGGCAGACCTCACTTTCACCACCTCCTTCCTGTGGATGTGCCAAGGCTATTACCGTCATTCGGAAGGTTACACGCCCGCCTGGGAGGGCATGTCGGATTTCAAGGGGCAGATAGTCCATCCCCAGACCTGGCCGAAAGACCTCGACTACAAGGGCAAGAAGGTCGTCTGCATCGGTTCCGGTGCCACCGCGGCGACCGTGGTACCCGCAATCGCCGGAGACTGCGAGCACGTGACCTTGCTGCAACGTTCGCCCACCTACTTCATCCCCGGCATGAATCGCAATGAGCTCGCAGACACGCTGCGCAGCCTCGAGATCGATGAGGAGTGGATCCACGAAATCGTCCGCAAGAAGTTCATCGCTGATCAGCGCGAACTCACCCGACGTTCGTTCGAGGATGCCGAAAAGCTGACCGAGGAGCTGCTGGCCGGAGTCCGCGCCTGTCTGAAACCTGACTTCGATGTCGACACCCATTTCACGCCACGCTATCGCCCCTGGCAGCAACGGATTGCATTCGTTCCCGAAGGAGACCTGTTCGAGGGCATCAACGCCGGCAAGGCCAGCGTGGTGACTGACGAGATAGAACGCTTTACGGCCAAGGGGATCCTGCTCAAATCAGGTCGTGAACTCGAGGCGGACATCATCATTACCGCCACAGGCTTCAATCTGTGCGTGATGGGTGATATCGCCTTCGAGGTGGATGGACGCAAGGTTGATTGGGCGGACACCGTGACCTATCACGGCATGATGTTCACTGGCGTGCCCAACATGCTGTGGATCTTCGGTTACTTCCGGGCGAGCTGGACCCTGCGGGTGGATATCCTCGCTGATTTCGTTTGCCGTGTGCTGAAGCACATGGATGCCAAAGGCGTGAAGCAGATCAGCGTGGGACTGCGTCCGGAGGATCAGGACATGCCTATCATGCAGTGGATGGATCCGCAGGACTTCAACCCGGGTTACCTCATGCGCGACATGCATCTGCTGCCCAAGCGCGGCAACAAACCGGAATGGATGCATACGCAGGACTATTGGTCGGAGAAGGATGTGATTCCGGCCATCGATCTGGATGCACCGGAGTTTGTCTATGACGGTGCGGTCAACGGCCGCGCTACGGACACCCGGCAGGCCCCGGTTGAAGTGACCGGCTGAGCAGCCCGGTCCTGCTTGGCACCTTGCCCGGCAGGACCGATTCTGCTGGAAACGTTGGAGAATCTCAGGTTCCGCCCGCGATCCCGGTGCGCAGATGAACCTCCCGCTGGGGGAAAGGTATCTCGATTCCAGCCTCTGAGAATTGCCGCAACACGCTCATATTCAGGTCATTGCGCACATCCAGTCGCGCAGAAACTTCATCAGCGAACACCATCAATTCCAGATTGAGCGAACTGTCCCCGAAACCCGTCAGAAAGACGCTGGGTTCAGGGTTTTTCATCACATTCGGGTGACTTCGCCCCGCTTCGAGCAGTATGCCCATTGCCCGTTCGACGTCACTTCCATAGGCGATACCAACACTGATCACGATGCGCGTGACCTGATCAGACAAGGTCCAGTTCGAAAAGCGCTCAGTGATGAAATTCTTGTTGGGTACGATGAGTTCCTTGTTGTCCACGTCGCGCAGGGTAGTGGCGCGGATCCGGATACGAATCACCCGTCCGCTGAGTTCGCCGATGGTTACGAAGTCGCCAACCCGGATGGGTCGCTCGAAGAGCAGAATGAGGCCAGAGATGAAATTGGCAAAAATCTCCTGCAACCCGAAGCCGAGGCCCACACCCAGCGCGGCCACCAGCCATTGCACCTGTGACCAGCGAAGCCCGAGGGTACTCAA
>JAURMM010000057.1 GCA_030830685.1 Gammaproteobacteria bacterium
ACTGCAGGAGTGGATGAAGCCGGGCGGGGCCCCTTGGCGGGGCCGGTCGTGGCTGCTGCCGTGATCCTCAACCCGCAGCGACCCATTTCCGGTCTTGCGGATTCCAAGAAACTCTCGGCGTCCCGTCGTGAGGCTTTGTTCGAAGTCATCAAGGTCGAGGCACAGGCGCATGGTGTGGGTCTCGCCACGGTGGCAGAGATTGATGCCCTCAATATCTACCAGGCGACGCTGCTAGCCATGCAGCGCGCAGTGGCTGCCTTGCCCGCGACCCCCGAACTGGTGCTGGTGGACGGCAACACCTGTCCGAAGCTGCCCTGCGCCGCGCGTGCGATCGTGAAAGGCGATGCAACGGAGCCCGCCATCAGCGCAGCCTCAATTCTCGCCAAGGTCACGCGTGATCGCCTCATGAACATGCTGGCCGAGGAGTGGCCGATGTATGGCTTTGCGCAGCACAAGGGATATCCCACCCGGGAGCACCTCGCGGCACTGGCGGAGCACGGCGCAAGCCCGGTGCATCGCTTGAGCTTTGCGCCAGTGGCGGCCGTGCGCGCGGTCCCGTGTGGGGCGCAGTGATGGGTAGCGCGAATTTCGTCCACCTCCACCTGCATACAGAGTATTCGCTGGTGGATGGGCTGATCGGCATCCCTGAACTCGTGAGCCGCATCAAGGAGGCAGGGATGCCGGCGGTGGCCGTCACTGATCAAAGCAACACCTTTGCGGCGGTGAAGTTCTACCGCGAGGCCGAGCAGGCGGGACTGAAGCCTTTGCTGGGTGCAGAGGTCTGGGTGAACCGCGGCGGGGACGCGGCGCAGCGCTCGAAGCTGGTATTGCTGTGCATGGACCGAGAGGGTTTTCGCCAACTCTCCGTACTGTTGACCCGCAGCTACCGCGAAGGACAGGTGCAGGGTGTGCCCCACGTCGCCTTTGAGTGGTTCACTGATCACAGTTCCCGCCTGATTGCCTTGTCTGCCGGTATCGCCGGAGAGCTCGGCCAGCTGCTGATGGAAGGGCAACGGGAGCGGGCACTGGTTGCGGCAGCAGAGTGGGCAGCGTTGTTCGAGGATCGCTTTTACGTGGAAGTCGCGCGCACGGGGCGCGCCGGTGAGGAGCGTTACGTCCACGAAGCCGTGCGCCTTGCGGATGAGCTCAAACTGCCGCTGGTGGCGACCAACGACGCGCGGTTCATTGCAGCCAGTGATTTCGACGCCCATGAGGCCAGGGTCTGCATTCACGAGGGGCGCACCCTCGCGGATCCACGCAGACCGCGGAACTTCACGCCCCATCAGCATCTGCGCACGGCGGAAGAGATGCAGGAGCTGTTCGCCGATTTGCCCGATGCGCTCGCCAACTCGGTCGAGATTGCGCGCCGCTGCAATCTCGAACTCGGCTTTGGGCAGTACCATCTGCCCAATTTTCCCGTGCCCGAAGGCATGACCGTCGATGCCCTGCTGGCGGAAGGAGCCCGTGCAGGGCTGGTTCGGCGTCTGGAGGCTCCACGCGATCCGCGTGCGCCAGTGCGTGAAGAGAGCGTGTATGAGGAGCGTCTCGCCTTCGAGCTCGATGTCATCACCAAGATGGGCTTCGCCAGCTACTTTCTCATCGTGGCCGATTTCATCCAGTGGGCCAAGCGGGCAGACATCCCGGTAGGACCCGGGCGTGGCTCGGGCGCAGGTTCGCTGGTGGCCTATGTGCTCGGCATCACCGAACTCGATCCGCTGGACTACGACCTGCTGTTCGAACGTTTCCTCAATCCGGAACGGGTTTCCATGCCCGATTTTGACGTCGATTTCTGCATGGACAGGCGCGACGAGGTGATCGATTACGTCAACCAGCGCTACGGACGTGACAAGGTCTCGCAGATCATCACCTACGGCACCTTGGCCGCCAAGGCCGTATTGCGCGACGTCGGACGGGTACTTGGCCACCCTTACGGGTTCGTCGATCAACTCGCCAAGCTGGTGCCCTTCGATCCGAACATGACCTTGCAGCGGGCGCTGGATGAGGAGCCGCAGCTCAAGACCCGTTATCGCGAGGAAGAGGACGTGCGCGCGATCATCGACCTCGGTCTGGCGCTTGAGGGAATCTCCCGCAACGCCGGCAAGCATGCCGGCGGCATCGTGATTGCGCCGCGTCCGCTCACGGATTTCATGCCGCTTTACTGCGAGCAGGGTAGTGACACGGCGGTGTCCCAGTTCGACATGAGTGATGTCGAGGCCGTGGGTCTCGTCAAGTTCGATTTCCTCGGCTTGCGCACCCTCACCATCATCGACTGGACGGTGAAGGAGATGAATGCAGGGCGCGTGGCGCTGGGTGAGCCGCCGTTGGTGGTCGAGCAACTGCCGTTGCACGACCAGGCAACCTATGCACTGGTGCAACAGGCACAGACCACGGCGGTCTTCCAGCTCGAATCACGCGGCATGAAGGAACTCATCAAGCGCCTCAAGCCGGACACCTTCGAGGACATGATTGCGCTGGTCGCCCTGTTCCGGCCGGGCCCGCTGCAGTCCGGCATGGTGGATGACTTCATCGACCGCAAACACGGTCGCGCAGTGGTGAAGTACCCTCATCCGGATCTCGAAGATATTCTGAAGCCGACCTATGGCGTCATCCTGTACCAGGAGCAGGTGATGCAGATAGCGCAGGTACTGGCGGGGTATTCGTTGGGCGCGGCGGACCTCCTGCGTCGTGCCATGGGCAAGAAAAAACCCGAGGAGATGGCCAAGCAGCGCCAGACCTTCGTGGATGGCGCCAGCGCACGCGGCATCGATCAGGAACTGTCCGCGCAAATTTTCGACTTGATGGAGAAGTTCGCGGGTTACGGTTTCAACAAGTCGCACTCGGCAGCCTACGCCCTCGTGGCCTACCAGACGGCCTGGCTGAAGGCCCACCATCCTGCGGCGTTCATGGCCGCGGTGCTGTCGGCCGACATGGACACCACCGACAAGGTTGTGCGACTCATCGACGAATGCCGGCAAATCGGGATCGTGGTCGAGCCGCCGAATCTGAACAGCTGTGCCTACCGTTTCACGGTGGCGGATGACCGGACGATCCGCTACGGGCTGGGGGCCATCAAGGGCGTGGGGGAGGCTGCGCTGAGTGCACTCGTGGACGAGCGCGAAGCTTGCGGACCCTATCGTGATCTGTTTGAACTGTGTCGGCGCAATGATGCGCGCAAGCTGAACCGTCGGGTGCTCGAAGCTTTGATCAAGGCCGGCGCGTTGGACTGTCTGGGCGCGCGGCGCCGCGGCCTGATGACCGTGCTCGAACAGGCCATGCAGGCCGCAGAGCAGGCCGCGCGCGCTGCAGCCCTCGGGCAGAGCGACCTGTTCGGAGGCAGTGTCGGTGGAGAAGCGGGCGCGACGGTGGACCCGGCCATCTGGTCCGCGGCGCTGGCCTGCGAGGAATGGCCCCAGCCGCAGCTTCTTGGCTGGGAGAAGGAGACGCTCGGCCTGTACCTGAGTGGACATCCTATCGACCGTTACCTCCCCGAACTCCGGGCGCTCTCGGTCTCGCGCCTGGTGGAGCTGAAGCCCGGACGGCGTCGCGCGGCCGGGCTCATCGTTGCGCTGCGCTTCACCAAGAGCCGGCGCGGCCGCATGGCGATCCTGAGCCTCGACGACGGTACCGCACGGGCGGAGGTGACGGTTTACAATGAGGTACTCGAGGCGTCGATAGACAAGCTCGCCGCAGACCGGCTGGTGATCATCGAAGGCGAGGCCGCCATGGACGACTTCAGTGGCGAGCCTGCCCTGAATGCTCAGGCTATCTTCGGGATGGATGAGATCCGGCAGCGGCATGCCCGTGCCCTGGTCATCTCCCTGCAAGGTCCGGCACTCGACGGCCTGACCGAGACCCTGCAGACTGCGCTACGTGCCTGGGGGCGGGGGAACTGCCCGGTGGCGGTTGAGTACCGGGCGCCCGGCGCCCTGGCCCGTCTGCGCCTGGCCGATGAATGGCGTGTGCAGGCCACCGAGGGCCTGCTCGATCAATTGCGCAGCCAGGTCGGGGACGAAGCGATCCGCTTTGAATACTGAACGGCGACGCATCCATAACATTCAGCAAGAGATTCCAAGTCACCATGGCCGAGGCTTCTACCAGCGAACAGAGCACCGTCAACTACCAGTTTCTCGACTTCGAGCAGCCGATTGCCGAGCTGGAAGCGAAGATCGAGGCTTTACGCAAGGTGGGCAACGACTCCGAGCTGAACATCTCGGAGGAAATCAGCCGTCTGGAGGAACGTGCGCGCGAGCTGTCTCGCCAAATCTTCGGCGGGCTCACGCCGTGGCAGATCTCCAAGCTGGCGCGCCACCCGCAGCGCCCTTTCACGCTCGATTATGCCGGTCTGCTGCTGGAAGACATCGAGGAGCTGCATGGTGATCGGGTGTTTGGCGACGATCGGGCGATTGTCAGTGGCATCGGTCGCTTCCATGGCCGGGGCGTTGCGTTCATTGGCCATCAGAAGGGCCGCAATACCCGCGAAAATCTCAAGCGCAACTTCGGTATGCCGAAGCCCGAAGGTTACCGCAAGGCATTGCGCATCATGCAGATGGCCGAGCGTTTCCGTCTGCCGGTCCTGACCTTCATCGATACCCCGGGTGCTTATCCGGGCATCGATGCCGAAGAACGCGGCCAGAGTGAGGCAATTGCCCACAACCTGCTCGTGATGGCCAATCTGCGCGTACCCATCATCGCGACTGTCATCGGCGAGGGTGGCTCAGGCGGCGCGCTTGCGATTGGTGTCGCGGATCGCGTCTTCATGCTCCAGTACGCGACCTATGCCGTGATCTCACCCGAGGGCTGTGCATCCATTCTGTGGAAGAGTGCAGAGCGTGCAGCAGACGCCGCGGAGGCCATGGGCATCACCTCGGATCGCCTCAAGCGACTTGGGCTGGTGGACGAGGTGATCGAGGAGCCTCTCGGCGGGGCACATCGTGACTATGCACTCACCGCGGAGCGCGTAGGCAAGGTGCTGCATGAATCACTGGATGCCCTGCTCGCACTTGACCCTGATGCCCTGGTGCAGCAGCGCCACCATCGACTCAATCGTTTCGGCGAATTCACCGAAAAGTAAGCGAGGCACAACTCCGTGCGCCCACGCAGCGTCGATTTCGAAGAGGCGCTGCTTCATTCCCTGTTTGGTCTGATGGAAGGCTTGGCGCCACCGCGCCGGCTTTTTGTCGCGTTCAGTGGCGGGCGCGATTCCTCTGCGCTGCTGCACGCGCTCGCCGCACAGCGTCTGCGCCTGCCATGCCCGCTCATCGCCGTGCATGTAGACCATCAACTGCAAGCAGGTAGCGCGATCTGGGCCACACACTGCGCGCAGCAGGCCAGCGCCCGTAGCCTTCCCTTTATTGAGCTGACCTTGACGGATGCACCCGAGTCCGGTGAAAGCCTGGAAGCCTGGGCCCGTGAGGCACGCTATAGCGCCTTTGCCGGCATGCTGGAAACCGATGATTTGCTACTGACCGCACATCACCAGGATGACCAGGCTGAGAGCTTCCTGCTCGCTGCGCTGCGTGGCAGCGGACCTGCAGGTCTGCGTGGAATTGCCCCGCGGCGCCGCTTGGGTGGGGGCTGGCTTCTCAGGCCCATGCTGGAATTGTCGGCGGCAGACATCGAGGTGTTCACCCGTACGCAGGATCTGGTCTGGATTCAGGATCCCATGAACGTCGATCCAGCGCGCGCGCGCAGTTTCCTGCGCACAGAGATCCTGCCGCGTCTGCGCAGGCACTGGCCGGCGGCAGGGGCTGTGCTCGCGCGCACAGCGCAGTGGCAGGGTGAAACCCAGGCCGCGCTCGAGGCCTGCGCAGAACAGTCCCTGCAGGCGTTGATGACGCCAGAGGGGGCCTTGTCTGTGGCAGGTCTTCAATCCTTGGCAGTACCGTTGCGGAGCAGCGTGCTCAGGCACTGGATTCGGGCGCGTGGATTCGTGCCGCCAGACGCCCGTCGCCTGGGAGAAATCGTCAACGTGGTACTGACCGCGGCCCCGGATCGAGTGCCGGAAGTCACCTGGGGCGGAGCTTGCCTGCGCCGTTGGCAGCAGGCACTGCATCTCGCCCCTCGTACCGAGGTGATCCGGTTTTCGCTGCGCTGGGATCCCGTGCAGGTGTTGTCTCTTCCGGGTGGCAGACTGTCTGCCGTGCCTGTGGTCGGCGAGGGACTCAGGCAGTCATTGTCCCGCGACGGCCTGACTGTGCGCAGTCGCAAGGGGGGCGAGCGTTGCCGCCTGCCCGGGCGAGGGCACCACACTACCGTCAAGCATGTATTGCAGTCGCTGCGCGTTCCGCCCTGGCGACGTTCCGCACTGCCTTTCATATACGCGGGGGACAGGCTGGTGGCAGTGGGTGACCTGTTCGTCTGCGCCGAGGCGCTCGCCGGTCCCGATGAGGCAGGCTGGCAGCTGCAGTGGCAGGAGGACGCCGCGATGGGTATCTTGGGCGCCCCTTGCGAGGATGCCGGCAGCACCATTCATGACTGATACACGCGATCTTCGACACCAGAATCTGGCGTGGGGACTGTTTGGTCTTGGACTGATATGGCTGCTGTATCTGGGACTCCTGCCCGCCATGCTGGCCGGTCTGTTGGTCTACTCGCTGGTCAATGCTCTGGTGCGGCCGCTGCGCATCCCCGCGCTTGGCCGGGGCGGGCCGCGTCTTCTGGCTGTGACTCTCATTGCGGCCGGGGTTCTGGCGCTCTTCACGCTGGCGGTACTCTGGCTGGTCGGTTTCCTGCGCGGCAGCGAGGAAAATATTCCCGCACTCATCCAGCGCATGGCAGAGATCATTGATTCCTCGCGCGCACGCCTGCCAGGCTGGGTGCTCGAGCACGTGCCTGCCGATACGGAGCAGCTCCGCGCAACGGTCGTCGACTGGCTGCGGGAGCATGCCAGTGCCTTCCAGAACGCTGGCGCAGGGCTGGGGCGCGGCTTTGCCCATATTCTGCTCGGTATGGTGATCGGGGCCCTGCTGTCGCTGGAGTCCACCATTCCCCTTCGCGCGAAGGGACCGCTGACCGCCGCCTTCGCCCATCGCGCGCTGCGGCTGGGGCTCGCCTTCAAACGGGTGGTGTTTGCACAGTTCTGGATTTCGGCCATCAACAGTCTGTTCACGGGCATCTACCTCGCGTTCGTGCTGCCGGCCTTCGGGGTGGATCTGCCGTTCACCAAGACACTGATCATCATCACCTTCATCGCCGGTCTGTTGCCGATCATCGGCAATCTGATCTCGAACACCGTGATCGTGACGGTGAGCTTCAGCGAATCCCTGCTGGTGGCTCTGGGGTCACTGATCTTCCTCGTGGTGATTCACAAGCTCGAATACTTTCTGAATGCCCGCATCATCGGCAGCCACATCCGGGCCAGGGCGTGGGAGTTGCTCATCGCCATGTTGATCATGGAGGCGGCCTTCGGGATCACAGGCCTCATCGCCGCACCTATTTATTACGCCTATCTGAAGGACGAGTTGCGCGCGCGCGGCCTCATCTGAGTTCCCGTTCCGTAGTTGTACTGGCAGGACCGCGCAGTCTGTGGCAGTCTCGATTCAATGTGGCGCCTTATCCTGCTGCTCATCCTGCTGGTCACCGCAGTCCTTGGCGCCCGACAGCTGCGTGATTACCTCATCTGGGAAAACTGGGAGCCCCTGCACCCCAGCGTCTTCGAGCAGGACGACTGCGCGCTCTATCACGTGATGCGAGGCATGGAGCAGGATCCGGCGGCGGACCCTGCGCATGCGGAGCTCATGCGCAAGTGCGGACCTGATTTCATTCCTTGGTCCCTGTCCCAGACCGGAGACCCACTGCGTTTCGACCGGCCCGCGCGCGTGCGGCTGCGCTTCGACCCCATCGACATGCATCGCTTCTCCAATTACCCGCCCATGGTGGTGGATTTCGTCTACCCACGCATCCTGCTCCCCAAGGAATTCCACATGCGCGAATGGGGCAGCATGCTGTCGTCCTCCGAGCTACGCCATACGGAGCCGCTGCGCGCACACTGGAACGCGCCGTGGGCTGACCTGTTCGCTCTGTGGTCGCTCGGGCGAGGCAATCACGAGGTCTGGCTCGGCGGGGCAAGCATCGAGAATCCCGCCGTCTGCGAGTCTGTCGAGCATGACAAACAACGCAATGAAGATTTCTGCCGCATGACCCTCATCGAAGCTGCGACCGGGCAACCCATCAGCATCAAGCTACCACTTCATCGACGGATGGAGATTCGCCTGGAGGTGCTCGACATCTGTCGTTTTGGTGGGATGGTCAGGCACTGGCAGCATCCCTGGTTGCGGAAGCTTCTGGGCGCCGAGGAATACAGTGACACGGGTTGCGGCGCATTCTGATGTGCGGAATTCCAATGTTGCACCGCACTTCGAAACGCAGCCGAATCTGAGGGGAAAAGACACCCACGGAAGCGTTTTTCCTGCTGGTCGAGGCGCGCGAGTTCTGGCAACTTAGGGCCTCGACAAGACCAGCACGGAGCAAAGTCGAACGTGATCATTTTTCTTGCAGGCCTTGCTGTTTTTCTGGGTGTGCATTCGATCTCCGTTTTCAATCGACCCTGGCGCGACGCCATGGTCGCCAACCTCGGTGAATTGCCCTGGAAGGGGCTTTACTCGCTGGCGAGCCTCGCCGGTTTCCTGTTGCTGGTGCAGGGTTACGACCTCACACGTGCAGCACCCGTGGCTCTCTACCAACCACCCGCCTTTTTGCGCCACATTGCCTTTGCCTTTCTGCTTCCGGTGTTTCCCCTGGTCGTCGCCTCACAACTGCCGGCAGGCCACATCAAGGCCAGACTGAAGCATCCCATGCTGGTTGCCACCAAGGCCTGGGCGCTTGCCCATCTGCTCGTCAACGGTGCGCTGGCAGACGTGATCCTGTTTGGCGGATTGCTCGCCTGGGCGGTCGCTGTGCGCATTTCCTGCAAGCGCAGGGAAGCTCCGATTCCCGTCGCAGGGCCCCGCGCGGCGCTGTTCGATGGTATTTCCGTGGTCGCAGGCCTTGTGCTCTATCTCGCGTTCGTGTGGTGGCTGCACAGCGCATTGATCGGGGTGGCCGTGAATTGAAAACCTGGCCGTGCGGCAACGCCGCCGTGCCAGAAAAAAGCAAGAGGGGAGAATATCGATGATCAGGAAGACGGCCCTGGTGGCCGCGCTTTTCAGCGCCCTGGGTGGGCTGCCAGTGCAGGCAGCGACAACGGTGGATGGTGCAGCCATTGCCGATGAATCCACAGGAGACAACTGGCTGTCCTACGGTCGCACCTACAGCGAACGGCGGCACAGTCCCCTCAAACAGATCTCGGCCGACAACGCCGCCAAGCTGAAGCTCGACTGGTTCCTTGATCTCAACGCGCACAAATCCCTGTTGGCCACGCCGCTGGTGGTGGACGGGGTGATGTATTTCACCGGCAGCTACAGCGTGGTGATGGCGGTCGATCTCAAGACCCGCAAGACACTGTGGATCTTTGACCCGAAAGTGATCGAGGCCGCGGGCGACAGACTGCGTGTGATGTGGGACACCAACCGTGGCGTCGCCTACTGGAAGGACAAGGTATACGTCGCCACTGCCGATGGCCGGCTCATTGCCATCGATGCGAAGAGCGGCAAGGAAGTCTGGAGCACGCTGACCATCAATCCGGACAAGGCCTATTTCGTCAACGGCGCGCCGCGCGCCTTCAAGGACAAGATCATCATCGGCAACGGAGGCACCGAGTGGGGTGCCCTGCGTGGCTATGTGACAGCCTATGACGCCGAGACCGGCAAGCAGGCCTGGCGTTTCTGGACAGTGCCGGGCAATCCGGCTGATGGATTCGAGGACAAGGCCATGGAAATGGCGGCCAAGACGTGGAATGGGAAATGGTGGGAGCACGGCGGCGGTGGCACCGTGTGGAATGGTCTGACCTACGATCCGGAGTTCAACCGGATCTATATCGGTACCGGCAATGGCTCACCGTGGAATCGCAGGATTCGCAGTCCCGGGGGCGGGGACAACCTCTTTCTCTGTTCAATAGTCGCCCTTGACGCTGACACAGGTGAGTACCAGTGGCATTACCAGACAGTCCCCGGTGAAACCTGGGACTACAACTCGAACATGGATATGGTGCTGGCCGATCTCACCATCGAACAGAAACCGGTCAAAGCATTGCTGCATGCACCGAAGAACGGCTTTTTTTATGTAATCGACCGCACGACCGGCAAGCTAGTTTCAGCCGAGAAACTTTTGCCCAGCGTCAATTGGGCAACGCATGTGGACCCCAAGACTGGACGCCCGGTGGAGGCCGAAGGGGCGCGTTACGAGGACGGTGAAGAGCTCATCAACCCCAGTGCCTTTGGCGTGCACAACTGGCATGCCATGTCCTACAACCCCGGCACGGGCCTCACCTACATTCCGATCATGGACGTTCCGGCGTTGTTCTCCGACAAGGGCTTCACGCCGGGCAAGTGGCGCTCTCCCGAATTCCAGTTCGATCCCGGTGTCGACCTTCTGCGCGATGACATGCCGCTCACCATTGATGCCAGCGCCTTGATGGCGTGGGATCCGGTCAAGCAGAAGAAGGTGTGGGAAGTGAAGCAACCCGGGGTGTGGAATCCCGGGACCCTGACCACCGCGGGCAATCTTGTATTCCAAGGACGTGCTGATGGTGTTCTCCTCGCCTATCGCGCTGACACGGGTGACAAGCTCTGGGAATTCCCGACCGGCGTGGGCCTGTCCGCGCCACCC
>JAURMM010000058.1 GCA_030830685.1 Gammaproteobacteria bacterium
AGCGACAGTCTTCGGCAGCGACGCCTATCTGCGTCGCCTGTTCCTCAATGCAGGCGATGACGCGCTGGACAGGATTCGTTTCGATGCACTGGGCGACAGCGACGCGAGCTTCACGCGCAACAACGTGGGGCCCTCTGTCTCCGTCATCGATGGGTATTCCTACGATTACCTGCTCGCGCTGCAGCGTGCAGGTACGGGCAACAATCCCCTGACGGTGGGCGAAACGGCCACCTGGCGCTTCACGCCCATCAGCGGCAGTGCCTTCACAGTACAGGATTTTTTCCAGCCGACCTCTTCCGGCAACGTCGCCGGCACTTCCTACGGCGGAATGGAGATCTGCTTTCCCAGCCCCTCGCCCTGGACAGGCCCTCTGGCACCGGACACTTCGCTCGCGGATGCCAAATGCTCTGGCAACAATGACTTCAATGACCACGTCTATCTCAATTCCGGCGAACTTGCTTTGCCGCCGGAGGCCACGCTCGCGGCCCGGTTGATCCCGCTCGATCTCAAGACCGGGCAGGAAACCACACCATCACAAAACACCGCCGGGGAAACCAGCCGCGCATCCGTGTCTGCCGCCGTGCCATCAGCTCTCGCAACCGCGGCCGCCGAACCCGTGGCCGAACCGCTGCCAGTCCGTGTATGCAATACCGGAGGAGACGGCACAGGGGGCGGTGATGGTAGCGGCGGTGGCAACAATCGTGTGGTGCGCGTTCCGGGCTATTCCTTCAGCGAGCGTCTGGTGGAAGAGGATCGTCAGGCTGAAATCGTGAATGCTGCGCTCGAGCTGTCCGCGGAGCCGCTCACGAATCTGGGTCTGGTAGCCGGTGTGGGGCAACACTGGCAGTCGAACGATGGCGGCGACATCTCGGCCGAGATGAGCTGGAATCTTGGTGCCACTTATCAGTTGCGTCAGGGGCTGCGCCTGAAGGCGACCCAGGCACGCAAGGTCCGACCTGCGAGCATCGTGCAGCTGTATGAACCCGCCTCAGGCAACCCGGACCTCGGGTTTGAAGTCGCCGACCTGTACGAGGTGGGCCTGCGCCACGCGCCCTGGCTGCACAGCAGTTATGAAGTGACTTTCTTCACCCAGGACGTGAGCGGGCTGATCCAGCGGGATGTGTTCTCCGGGTTGTTCGAGAACCTCGAGGAAACCGCATTCAAGGGCGTGGAGCTCACCGCGAGTACGGTGGCCGTGCCACGTCTGCGCCTCGATCTGGCCTACACCCACCTTGCAAGCCGCGATGAGTCCGCAGGGACCGACCGCAAGGAGCAGCAATACACGCCCGAGAACACTGTGGCCGCCTCGGCCCAGTACGATCTCTCGGCACGATTGAAACTGTTCGCATCACTGCAGCACGTTGCCGATCAGATGCACTACTCGAGGGGCAGCCCGCGCATGCGGCGAGAACTGGATGACTACACGATTGTGGATCTGAATCTGCGCTACGACCTCCCCGGGCGGAAGATCGGTCTCTATGTGGGCGCCGACAATCTCTTCGATGCCGACTACGCGGAATCCTATGGCCTGCCACAGGCAGGTCGCTTCGTCTATGGCGGGATTCGGATCACCCTGCGCTGAGCAGGCAGGGCTGCGTGATCAGGAACGCACCTCGCGCAGGGCCTTGCCCGCCATCACGCCCACCACGCCACCCACCACGCCATAGAGAAGATGGCAGACGAGCGGGTAAGCCAAACCTGATTCGATGGAACCGGACTGGGCGCCGGTTGCCAGCACCAGTGCGTACTTGAAGAGCGGCTTGATGCCATGCGCGGCGGCCGCGAGGAGCGCCAGGGCGACAGTCGCGCGGGCGCGCAGCAACCGCCAGCCACCATCGACCACCAAGCCCGAGAGCAGGAAACCCCACTCCATGCCGCCGGCGTGGAAACCCCACACGGGCAGCCAGGCAAATGCGGCAGCAGAGCCAGCCACCACTGTTGCCGCACGCGGCGCATCGCTCATCACGCGCGCGAACATGAGGATGGCCATCCATTCCAGACCGTGATGTCCCGGCAGCTTCAAGGGCAGATTGACACTGGCGCGCAGGATGACCGCGAGCAGGCCGAGGCCGATGAGCATCAACCATTCAGCCGACTCGCGCGTGAGAGGCGCCGCAGGCTCAGAACTGCTTGATGACATCCTTGGCAGCAACGCGCCAACGAAGGGGGGACGGTAGGTCATCTTCCGGCTCCAAAAGAAGGACGGCGCGGCCGTGCCGGAAAACCGGTCGGGCCCAGTCCGTGAATGAGATGGTGGCATCATCGGCCACCACCTCCCGGCCGGCAAGAGTCTCGAAGCGTTCGATATCGGTCGCACTGCGCAGAAAATTCAGCAAATAGGTTCCCGGCTGCAAGTCTCGCACGCCACGCATCCACAGAAAGCGCCCATCGTCGCGCGCCCGGTGCAGGCCAACGGCAGACAGGGCCCCTATGACTCCTTGCCGGGTTCCGGTGAGGCCTTCGAGAAAAATGCCTTCCGCCGCGGCCAGTGCATGGGCTTCCGGAATCTGCAGGACTTCGCGCTTGGCGCGGCGGCCGAATTCGGTGACGACCGGGCGCACGGCGGACTCGCGCGCGATGCACAACCCTGCATCCGAGCCCTCCGCGCTTTCCCGGGTGAGGTATTCGCGGCAGAACTCGCGCACTGCAGCCAGATCTTCTTCCGCAAAATTGAAACACAGGCAGGCCGCGCTGTTGTGGGAGGTGTACGGGATTTCGGGGCTGACGAACAACTGGTGGCGTGTGACACCCAACAGCCGTGCGAGGCCGGCCAGCTGCAGCTGCTGCGCCATGTGGCGTGCGCGGTAACCGGTGCCCCTGCTCTGCAGATTATCGGTGTCGTCCATGGCCACCAGCCAGCGCGGCAGACGGGGCCACCGGGGATCCGTCAGCGCCTCGATGTGCACCTGGGATTTCGCTTTCTTGTGACCGTGTTCCTGCATGGCATCTGTACCGGGGAAGGGGCAAAGGAAGGTGGCAGCTGGCCGACGGCCCGTCAACTCCCAGTCCCCGCGCGGGGAGCCCGCAGTTCAGCGCGCCAGAATCTTCTGGTAGGCATCGATATCGATATTGCCGCCGCTCAGAATCACGCCCGCACGACGGCCCTGATGCCGGTCTCTTTCGCGCAGCAGGCCCGCGAGCGCAATGGCACCGGCGCCTTCCGCCACCTGGTGCATGTCCGTGTAACAGGCGCGCATGGCGTCCGCAATTTCATCATCGCTCACGGTGAGGATGCGCGACACACCGCGCCTGATGATGGCAAAGGCCTCCGGATCCGGCACCCGACAGGCCACACCATCGGCAAGGGTTTGCGCACTGTCGGTGCTGACCACCGTGCCCCGTGCGAATGAAAAGGCGTACGCCGGCGCACCTTGCGCCACTACGCCCACGATCTCCGTTTCAAGCCCCAGCGCATCCCGCACCAGCACCAGGCCGCAGATCCCGGAGCCCATGCCGATTGCGCAGTAAACGGTGTGCAGGGCGGGCGCGCTGCGCAGGAACTCCAGCGCATAGGTCGCCACGCCACAGACCAGGTCCCGATGGAAAGAAGGGACAAATTCCAGATGTCGGCTTGCGGCAAGATCAAATGCGTGCAGACGGGCGGCTTCATAGTCTTCGCCGTGCTCGATGAGCGTGGCGCCAAAGGCACGCATTGCCGCGTTCTTCTCGCGGCTGTTGCCGTGCGGCACCACGATACTCACGGGCACGCCATGCTCCCGCCCTGCCAGTGCAAGGCTCTGCCCATGGTTGCCGCGCGTGGCACCGATGAGTCCGGCCACTGCCCGCGACTGGGTGCGGAGGCGGTGCAGGTAGTAGAAGCCGCCCCGGACCTTGAAGGCCCCGATAGCGGTGTGATTCTCATGCTTGACCCAGACTTCACAGCCGACGCGGGCCGAGAGCAGCGGCCAGGCGTATTGTGGGGTTGGCGGGACCCACGGGCGGATCACCGCCGCGGCGGCTTCGACTTCAATCAAGGACGGCAGCTGCATCTGAAAATCCTTCCTCCGTGTGTCCCCACACTGTTGGGCGCTGCCACGGGTGTCAAGCCC
>JAURMM010000059.1 GCA_030830685.1 Gammaproteobacteria bacterium
AGTGACTTTTGGCATGGCGTTTCTGGCTGGTGGTTACTGGATGAAGGTCTTCAAATCGATGGAGGGGTCCGCGAGCTGCTCGCGCACGCATTTGCCGCCGGCGGCGATGAGCTTGCGTGCCGCCATGTGTTCGGCGGGCTTATTGATCGAGTCGACCGCAATAATGCGGTCACCCGACCAGTAAAATACAGAAAAACCGTCGGGACCGGGGACTCCGCGCACAACCAGCGAATCGTGGCCTGTTGAGATTCCGACCATCTGCAGCTTGACGTCGTACTGGTCAGACCAGAACCACGGCACCTGGGCATAGGGCACTGGTGCATCCAGCATGGTGGCCGCTGCGACCTTGGCCTGATCCACTGCGTTCTGGACCGATTCCAGCCGGTGGGGGGCGGTGAACAGCAGGTTGCAATGACGCGTACAGTCTCCGGCGGCAACGATGGCCGGGTGACTCGTGCGCGCAAATTCATCCACCAGGATCCCGGCCTCACAGGCGAGGCCCGCGGCTTCTGCCAGCTCGGTGTTGGGCAACACACCGATGCCGACCACCACCAGATCTGCAGGCACGCGTATACCGTCCACGGTTTCCACGGTCAGGGCTTCGGCACTGCGGGTGAGCGTTGCCACTTGCTGGTCCAGCAGAATGCGCACGCCGTGGTTACTGTGCAGTTCATGAAAGAAGGCGGAGACCAGCGGTGCCACCACGCGGGGCAGTACACGGGACTGCGCCTCGATCACCGTCACTTCCCGACCCAGCTTGCGGGCTATCGCGGCAACTTCTAGGCCGATGAAGCCCCCCCCAATCACCACCACGCGGGCGGCCTGTTCCAGACCAAGACGCAGGGACTCGGCGTCTTCCAGTCCGCGCAACACATGCACCCGGGAATCCTCGGCACCAGGCACCTCGAGCCGGCGCACGCGCGCGCCCGTCGCCAGTGCCAGACGGTCCCACCCGAGCCGGGTCCCGTCGGACAACGCAAGCGTCCTGGCAGCAGGATCGATCGCTTTCACGTGGGTGGAGAGTCGCAGGTCAACGGCAAGGCGGGTGTAGTGATCGGATGCGCGAAACAGCAGGCGGTCGGCGGTGACTTCGCCGAGCAGATACTTCTTGGATAGTGGCGGTCGCTGATAGGGTGCCGAGGCTTCGTCACCAAACAGCACAATCTCGCCGGTGAAACCTTCCTTACGCAGGCTTTCCGCGATCTGCAGGCCCGCCTGGCCGGCCCCGATGATCACATGGCGGGTCATGAGGAACGCGTGCGGGAGGTCAGGTCTGGCGCTCGGGCAGCATCACCACCAGGCCCTCGAGCTCCGGGGTGAGCTTGACCTGGCAACTCAGGCGGGAGTTCTCCTGACGGGGGACTGCCGTGCAGTCCAACAGGTCCTGCTCAGCCGCCGCCGGTGCGGGCAGCTTGCTGATCCAGGCCGGCTCGATGAACACATGGCAGGTCGCACAAGCGCAACCGCCACCACACTCGGCGGCAACCTCCTGCACGTTGTTCTGGACCGCGCCTTCCATGAGCGTCCAGCCCTCGGGAATCCCGATTTCCCGGCGCGCGCCGTTTGGAGAGACAAATACGACCTTCGGCATGGCGACTCTCCCAGCGCTACATGTTGGGGTAATTGGGGCCGCCGCCACCCTCGGGCGTCACCCAATTGATGTTCTGCGAAGGATCCTTGATGTCGCAGGTTTTGCAATGCACGCAATTCTGGGCGTTGATTCGCAACTGCTTGCCGCCTTCGCCCTCCAGATATTCATAAACCCCCGCCGGGCAGTAGCGCTGCTCCGGACCATCGTAGAGCGCGAGATTAAGGCGTGAGGGAACACCCGGATCCTTCAGCGTGAGATGGCAGGGCTGATCTTCTTCATGGTTGGTGTTCGACAGGAACACCGAGGAGAGGCGGTCGAAGGTGATCTCACCATCCGGCTTGGGATAGTCGATGGGCGCGCACTGGGCGGCAGGCTTCAGGCTGGTGTGATCCGGCGTATGGTGCAGCGTCCACGGCGCCTTGCCCCGGAACACATAGGTGTCGAGGGCCGAGTAAGCCATCGCACCCCACAACCCCCAATGGAAGGAGGGTTTGATGTTGCGAACCCGGTAGAGCTCATCCCACAGCCAGGTGTTCTTCAGACGGTGCGGATAATCAACCGCCTCCCGGCTCGCGTGTTCTCCGGCACGCAACAGCTCGAACACCGATTCCGCCGCCGTCATGCCGGACTTCATTGCGGTATGACTGCCCTTGATCTTCGGCAGGTTGAGGAAGCCTGCGGTATCGCCCACCAGCAGTCCCCCGGGGAAGGTCAGCTTGGGAATGGACTGGAAACCGCCCGCGCTGATCGCACGCGCACCATAGGACACGCGCCGCCCGCCCACGAAGAGATCGCGGATCGACGGATGGGTTTTGAACCGCTGCATCTCCTCGAACGGGCTCAGGTAGGGATTCTGGTAATTGAGACCAACAACATAGCCCACCGAAACGAGGTTGCCTTCCAGGTGATAGAGCCAGGAGCCCCCATAAGTCGCCGCGTCCACTGGCCAGCCAACGGTGTGGGTCACCCGACCGGGGTGATGCTTGGCAGGGTCGACTTCCCAGAGTTCCTTTACGCCGAGGCCATAGACCTGGGGCTCCACGCCCTGGCGCAAGCCGAAGCGCTCGAACAGTGTCTTGGTGAGCGACCCGCGGCAGCCTTCGGCAAAGATGGTCTGTCGGGCATGCAGTTCCATGCCGGGCGCGAAGTTGGGGCCCTCCTCACCTTCACGCGTACGGCCCATGTCACCGGTCGCAACACCCTTCACCGAGCCGTCTTCGTGATAGAGAATTTCGGCGGCTGCAAAGCCGGGATAGATGTCCACGCCGAGGCCTTCGGCCTGTTGCGCCAGCCACCGGCACACATTGCCCAGACTCACGATGTAATTGCCGTGATTCTGCATCTGTGGCGGTGTCGGGAGAGTCCACGCCTTGGTCGCGGTAAGGAAGCGGAAGCTGTCCTCTGTCACCGGCGTATTGAGCGGTGCGCCCTTCTCTTTCCAATCCGGGATCAGCTCGTTCAGAGCCCGCGGTTCCAGCACCGCACCCGACAGGATGTGGGCGCCGATCTCGGAGCCTTTCTCGATCAGGCAGACGGAGAGCTCGACATCATGCTGTGCGGCGAGCTGCTTCAGGCGAATCGCCGAGGCCAGCCCGGACGGCCCGCCTCCCACGATCACCACATCGAACTCCATGGCTTCGCGTTCCATCCGCTCTCCTTCTCTCAGGCTCGGCTCCGCCCAGGCACTTACTTCGAAAGCTCGGCGACCAGCGCCGGGACTTCCTTGAACAGGTCTCCCACCAGGCCGTAATCGGCGACCTGGAAGATAGGCGCTTCCTCGTCCTTGTTGATGGCGACGATCACCTTACTGTCCTTCATGCCCGCCAGGTGCTGAATAGCGCCCGAGATTCCGACTGCCACGTAAAGCTGCGGCGCCACCACCTTGCCGGTCTGCCCGACCTGATAGTCATTGGGGACGTAGCCCGCGTCCACGGCAGCGCGGGAGGCACCCACCGCAGCACCCAACTGGTCCGCGAGCTGCTCGATGAGTGCGAAGTTCTCGGAACTGCCCACCCCGCGGCCGCCGGAGACCACGATCTTGGCGGCTGCGAGTTCGGGTCGCGCGGACTTGGTCAGCTCCTCACCCTTGAACGAGGAAAGCCCGGCATCCGGACCCGCCGCCACTTGTTCAACTGCGGCGGAGCCGCCGGTCGCCGCGACGGGGTCGAAGGCCGTGGTGCGCACTGTGATGCACTTGATGCGGTCGCTGGACTGGACCGTGGCCAGCACGTTGCCGGC
>JAURMM010000060.1 GCA_030830685.1 Gammaproteobacteria bacterium
CGGCGGCGTGACTTCGGGCCTCGGCTATATCGTGTGGTATCGGGTGTTACCTGCGTTGCCCACCACCACTGCGGCGGCAGTGCAGGTGGCAGTTCCGGTGCTGGCGGCGCTCGCAGGTGTGGTGCTGCTCGGCGAAGCCTTGTCGCTGCGGTTGGTGCTCGCCAGTGGCATAGTCTTGGGCGGTATCGTGCTGGTGGTCAGGGCGCGCGCACGCCACGTCTGACCAGAGACATCCATTCGGGCTGTGGATAGAAGCCGGGCATGCTGCGCTGCAGTACCTCGTATCAGATATCACTGACCCCCATGACGTAGCCGCAAATCCGGAGTAATTTTTTGCCGTCAGAGGATCCGGGCGTGGAGATGTCGTCGCGGGCGCGCTGCCATGACCCGTACGAAAATAATATCTTCGGGGAGTGAAATTATGTCCAGTGTGGCCTCCATTTCTGCCTTCCATGACGACTGTCGGGATCTTGATGTCATCGTGATCGGTGCCGGTTTCAGCGGGATGTATGCCTTGCATACGCTCCGTGCTCACGGCCTGCGCGCACATGTCTATGACGAAGCGCACAATGTCGGTGGCACCTGGAACTGGAATCGCTATCCGGGTGCCCGCGTCGATTTTCCTGTCGCTCCCTACTATTGCTACACCTTCAGCGACGAACTCATGAACGAGTTCGATTGGCCGGAACGTCAGCCGGACCAGGCGACGGTTCTCAGGTATCTGAACTTCGTGGCGGATCGCATGGATCTGCGGCGCGATATCGAGCTCGGTATGCGAATTACCGCTGCGAGCTGGTCTGATGCTAACCAGCGCTGGCGCGTTGAGACCAGCAAAGGCACGACCATCGAGGCACACTTCATTATCTGCGCAAGCGGTGCGTTGTCTTCGACCAACATGCCGAACATCCCCGGCATCGAGACATTCGCTGGCGAGTGCTACCACACCGGGCGTTGGCCGCAGGATCGCGAGGTGGAGTTCGCTGGCAAGCGCGTGGCGGTGCTCGGCACCGGTTCATCCGGTGTGCAGTCGATTCCGATCATCGCGCGGCAATGCAAACACTTGACCGTGCTGCAAAGAACGCCCCAGTACACCGTGCCTGCTGGCAATCGACCGGTAGATCCCGCGTTCATCGCTGAGGCGAGGGCTACGTGGCCGGAAGTGAAGCGGCGGATGCGAGTCACACCGTTCGGGTCACCCTTCATCGCGTCAACGACGCGCGCAGCGGAGCATACGCCGGAGCAGCGCAGGGAGGTCTACGAAAAATTCTGGCAGGTCGGTGGTTTCAATATCGTGATCGATACCTACTGCGACCTCTTCACTGACAAATTCTCCAACGAGACCTTGTCCGAATTCATCCGGGACAAGATCCGCAGCACCGTGAAGGATCCCGAAATTGCGCGGAAACTGCTGCCGGATTATCTTGTCGGCACCAAGCGCCAGATCCTTGATGAGGGCTACTACGAGACCTATAACCGCGACAACGTCACGTTGGTGGATCTGCGCGAGGATCCGATTGTCGAGTTTCATGCTGGAGGCGTGCGTACGCGCTCCGGCGATCACCCGCTCGACATGCTGGTGCTGGCCACGGGCTTTGATGCAATCACCGGCACCCTGCAAAGACTCAATCCGCGTGGCCGCGGCGGCGTCGCGCTCAACGAATGCTGGAAAGGTCGCTTCAATTCCTATCTCGGGCTGACCATTCCCCGTTTCCCCAACCTGTTCATGATCCACGGACCGGAGTCGCCGGGCGTGCTGTTCAACATGCCGCTGGGTGCGGAGCTGGAGAGCGACTGGATTCGGGACTGCATCCTTCATCTGCGCAGCAAAGGGCTGGGGGCCATCGAACCCGCGCCGGGTGTGGATGTTGCCTGGGGCAAGGAAGTGGCGGACTTCGCGCGTATGACGCTCTTCGAGCAGACCGATTCCTGGTACACCGGCGCCAACATCCCGGGCAAGCACCGGCAGTTCGCGGTGCACGTGGGCGGGCCGCAGTACTTCGCCAAGATTGCGGAGATTGCGGCGGCTGGCTACCCGGGCTTCACGCTGGAGGCGGCGCGCGAACCGGCAAGCTCTGCCGCCTGAGAGGCGCGCCCCAGAAGCCCGTGCCGCTCAGTGGGACGGCGCGGGCAGCGGCGCCCCCTTGAGCTGTGTCGCGTAGTGTTCATGCGCCAAGTGCGCGACAGATTGCGGGGATATGGGAGGGTTTGCGGATCAGCCTGGCTGGCATGAATTCTGGCGGCATGCATCAAGCCCGCAACGCGGGGATCCGGAAATCCCCGCGTGCTTCATCAGATCAGATGCCGCTGTACTCTATCCAGCCCGGGTTGCTCTGCCACAGTGAGGAGCAGTTGCGACCCGATGTGCAGGTGGTCCCCGTATCGGTCCACGTGCCGGCCGTGGGGAACTCGGTCGGTGACGGCGCACCCTGCCGGGTCGGCCGTAGCATGTAATAGATGCCATCCGTCCACAGCGTCATGGCCTGCTTACCGGCGACGATTCTCGCCATTTCGGTATCACTCATCTGCATCGGCTCAGCCGCGGCAGAGAGAGAGACGAGCGAAAGCGCCATCAGCATGGCAGTAGCAGTTTTTTTCATGGTGATCTCCTTGTTCGATTCATTGTCCGGGGCCCGCCCGACGGGGAGGCAGCGAGGACAGCATAGACCTCGGAATGGAGAATGCACCACGCGTCGTTAACTTTTCTTAGTGCGCCGTGATCGGGATCAACTTGGGCGATCCATGCACATCGGGCACACCCTCGAAGTACACTCACACCCATGCTCTCTCCGCGGAACGCCTATCCAAAACATCAGGGCTGGGGTTGCGTCATGTTCACGCTCCTGCTGGTTCTCTGTTCGGGCGCCTCGCCTGCCGATGAAGTAATGCTCGACATCACTTCACTCAAGGAAATCAGGGAAGCCGGGGTGGTCATGCAGAAATGGGAGACGAGTTGTGCGGCGGCCACGCTGGCGACCGTATTGACCTACGGGTTTCATGACCCGGTCAGTGAACAGGAGGTGGCTGCGGCCATGCTGGAAGGCACGAAACCGGAGAAGGTTCGGGCCCAGGGCGGCTTCACGTTGCTCGATATGCGGAATTTCGTGGTGGCGCGTGGGTACGGAGGGGGTGCGTACAAAGGCCTCGGTCTCGAGGAACTTGCGGTGTTGCACGCGCCCATCGTCCCCATCGATGCGCATGGCTACAACCACTATGTGGTATTCAACGGCGTGCAGGATGACCACGTCCTGCTGGCCGATCCGGCCTTTGGTAACCGGCGTGTGTCGAAAGTGCGATTCGAACGTCTCTGGCTGGGCGGCATGGCCTTCGTCATCTCTGGTGCACCACAATGAATTCTGGACGGCGATTTCCACCTGCAATCCTTTTCCTGGTGCTCGGACTGGCCTCTGCGGTCGCACTTGCGAATGAAGCGGGACAAGCCCCGGCGACGCAGGCGGAGGCCCCCGACGAAGTCGACCTGCTGCGTCGGCAACTCGCGGCCCAGAAAACGCTCAATACCCAACTGCAGGAGCGCGTGAAGGCGCTCGAGAAGGCTCTGGCGCGTGCGGGTTCCGGTGAAGCTCCGGTGGTGATTGCGCTGGACAAGAAAGCGCCGCCGCCCGTGCCTCCCAAACTGAAGTCACGTGGTACCACGGCGATCGAGCAAGCGTTGGTGTCGAAAGGCCTGGTGCTGCTGCCACCGGGCATGATTCGGGTCACTCCCAGCATGAACTGGTCGCACTCAGGCGGCGGCCAGGATGCGCAGGACTCCTATCTGCTGGGACTTGGCGTAGAGGCGGGCCTGCCGTTTGGTCTGGCGGCCAGCGCCCGAGTCCCTTGGGTGTGGCGCGACTTTGCCAGTGGCAACAACGAAGGCGTGGGTGATCTGAATCTGGCCCTGAGCAAACGCCTCAACAACCAGGGGAAGCACCTGCCCTCCTTCGTCGCGCGTTTCGGCTACAAGCACGACAACGGTGATGCCTCTGTCACCCGTCCGCCCATTGGAACGGGTTTCAGGAGCTGGGAAGCCTCCTTGTCGGCTGTGAAGCAGTTCGATCCCGTCGTGCTTTTTGGCGGGGTTTCCTGGAGTTCGAGCCTGGACGAACCCGGTATCCCCGGCGGGCGTGTGGAGCCGGGTGATGCGAGAGGTTTCGATCTTGGCTTGTCTCTTGCGGCCACGCCCGAGATTTCAGTGGATACCGGCGTGTCTCTCGCCTTCATCGAAGCCCCTCGCTTCAGGGCTATCACGGGTGACAGTTTCGAGGGTGACTCTCTTACCGTCGGCAATTTCAACCTCGGAACCGGAATCCTCTTGAGCCGCAGGCTGTTCCTATCGCTCAATCTCTCGGCGGGAATCACCGAGGATGCGGGCGACCTGGGGTTCTCTCTGGCCCTGCCATACCAGTTCTGAATCCAGCGCAGCTGGTCGGACCAGCGGCGACTTCAGCGCGGCTCCTGATTCGGCCAGTATTTCTGCATCTCGAGGAACAGGAAGGACGCCGACCAGGTGATGAGCACGAAGCCGGTCAGCGACTCGAGCCCGCTCAGGTAGCGCAGATAGCCGGTAGGATGGATATCCCCATAGCCTACCGTGGTGAAGGTGATGAGGGAGAAGTAACTGCATTCAAGCAGCGAGAGCTTGCGGTTCAGTCCTTCCAGATCGCCCATGTCATCCAGTTGGATGAGCCCGAAGTACGTCCCGGCGAACAGCCAAATTTCGACGATGTGGACCGCCATGATCACGCACACACCCACCAGCACCCGGTAACGATGGGGAACATCCAGAGTCGGCATGCGGCGTGCCATCCGGTAGAGCACTTCGTAGTGGATGAGCACCGCTAACCCCACGATCAGGGTATTGAGGAGAATGACGAGCAGCAGAGGATTCACGAGCGGGGCCTGCGAAACGGTGGGTGGGGCGGTCGACCGACCTGCCCCGACGGCAGTTGCGCCGGGGCAGATGCATCTGTCTCAGATTGCGGCGTAGACCTCGCGCTCGAAATCCTTGAGGAAGGGCACCATCTTCGTGTCGAAGAAGGGCAGTATCTGGGTGCCTATCATCACACTGACATTGCGGATGGGATCCAGCCAGTAATAGACATTCGACAGACCGGCCCAGGCCGCGCTGCCCGCCGCACGACCACCCGGGATATCCTTGCGATTGATGAGGAAGCTCAGGCCCCAGCCGCAGTCCTCGGGCGGGAAGAAACAGGCATCGTGCAGCAGCGCGGGTGCCACCGTTCCTACATGCCCGCAGGCGAGGTTCGGACACTGGTCGCGCAGCATCTCCTTGACGGTGGCTTCCTGCAGAACACGCTGGCCCTCGAGGATTCCTCCGTTGAGCAGCATGCGCATGAAACGCACATAGTCCTGTGCCGTGCCGTAGAGCGCGCCACCTCCCATCTCGAACTCCGGTTCAGTCGGCATGGCAAACGGCATGGTGGACAGCGCGCCCTCGGGGCTGCGGGCATGGAAACCGCTCACGCGCGCCTGCATGGCAGGGCTCAACTGGAAGCCCGTGCTGTGCATGGACAGTGGCTTGAACAGATTCTCTGTGAGATAGGCGCCCAAGGTCTGGCCACTCACTGCTTCGAGCATTTGACCGCCCCAGTCAATGCCGATGCCGTATTCCCACCGCTCACCCGGATCGAACAGCAAAGGCGCCGCCAGTGCGCCTTTGGCGCAGCCGAGGATACTCGGCATGCCGGTGGCTTCGATGTATTTCGCAATGGCGGCGCTCGAGAATTCATAGCCAAGGCCGGAAGAATGCGTGAGCAGATCCCGCAGCGTGATTGCCCGTTTTGGCGCGCGCAGTTGGGGTTTGCCGCTGGCATCGAAGCCCGTCAGGACCGGGGTGTCCGCAAGCTGGGGCACGACTTCGGAGGCGGGCGCATCCAGCGACAGCCGGCCCTGCTCCACAAGCTGCATCACGCCCGTGGTCGTAATAGCCTTGGTCATGGAGGCGAGCCACACCACGGTGTCCGGTGTCATGGGCGCGCTGCCACCGAGCGCGCGGGCACCGAACGCGCCTTCGTACAAGGTTCCCTCGCGTGAGCCGATGACGCAGACCAGATTGGGCAGGTCTCCGCTATCCACGGTGCGTGCGAGCAAGGTATCGAGTTGGTTTTGCAGGCTCATGAGATCCTCTTCCGGGTGACTGGGTGACGGCACGGGCGACCGGCCCGCGAAAGCCTCCGGAGACTATAGAAGTCCCCGGCGTGTCATCGCAACAGCATGCTTCTTCGTGCACAAGGTGTATTCAACGCGCGCGGACAGCGCCGATGATCGCCGCGACGCAGCCCGCTTCCTGCAAGGCCCGGACGCAGGCGGATCCCTCATGGGCAGGCAGCGCGGCCAGCAGGCCCCCTGAGGTCTGGGGATCGAACAACAAGTCGTATCGCGCAGGTTCTGGCGTGTTATCCCGCAGCACGATCGACGCTGGTAGCTGCGCGTTCCGCGCGTGCAGGGTGCTGCGTATGCCCGCTGTCAGCATTTCGAGGGCACCTTCGAGGATGGGCAGCGCGGACAGATCCACTTCCGCCACCAAGCCGCTGTCTTCCAGCATCTCGCCGAGATGGCCGGCGAGTCCGAAGCCGGTCACGTCCGTGAGCGCATGCACGGTGTACGTGCTGAGTACGCGCGCGGCACGGCCGTTATCTGCACGCATGGAGAGTAAAGCGGCGTCGATCCAGGGGCTGAAGGAACGACCCTGCATGTGGGCCGCCATCAGCACCCCCGTGCCAAGCGCCTTCGTGAGGATGAGCACATCGCCGGCATGCGGCGCACGTTTGGGACGCAAACCTTCCCGCGGGGCGAAGCCGGTCACGCTGAATGCCAGTGACATCTCGACGCTCTCCGCCGTATGTCCGCCTACAAGCGCGGCACCGGACGCCCGCAGTACAGTCTGTGCCCCTGCCAGCAGTTGTGTGAGATCGCGTCGGGTGAGCGACTCACCATTGACCGGCAAGGTCACGTAGGCGAGTGCGCTGTGCGGTGTGGCACCCATGGCATGCAGATCAGACAGGGCATGCGCGGCGGTGATCTGGCCGAACAGCCAAGGATCGTCGACGAAACTGCGGAATCCATCCATGGACTGCACGGCCACCTGCCCGGCAGGAAACTCGGACACGGCTGCATCCTCCATGGGGACGTCCGCACCGCTTCCCGTCAGCGCACTGAGGGCACTGCGCAGCGTTTGCGCTGCGACCTTGGCACCACAGCCTCCGCAGCGTCCCTCCAGCGGACCCAAGGCTGAAAGTTCCTCTTGCAGGGCGATCGGGGCTGGATGCTCGACTGCGGCCATGGGCGTGGGCAGAGACTGGAACTTGCGCATGAAACGCCGATCGATGAGATCTTTCCAACGCCACACCCAGCGCCCCTGCACCGACCAGCGGCCGCGCGTGGCCACGGCATGGCGTGGGCCGGTGGCGAGAATGGCCAAGGCCTGTCGTTGCGGAATCTCATGACGTAAGGGCTCGCCCTTCAACACCCGCTGCAGATTTTCTGCCAGCCAGGCACCTTGGCGAACGGCGTGGACACCAGCCTTCGGACGCGGGTGGCCCACAATCGAGGCACAATCCCCGGCAGCAAAAACGCCCGGGTGGGAAATGGAGCGCAGGTCGGTCCCGACCTGGACATAGCCATGGTCATCCGTACGCAAGCCGGAATCGCGGAACCAGGAAGCGGGTTCCGCAGACGTCACCCACAGGATCTCATCGAAGCAGAAGGAACGATCGTCTGCCGTATGCACCCGCCCGCTGTCCACCACTTCCACGCGAGCCGACGTCTGCACGGTGATGCCCCGGTCAGCGAGGATCCGGACGAATGCCGCCCGAGTCGCCCTGTTGTGCCCGGGGAGCAGACTGTCCTCGGCGCAAAGCAGGGTGAAGGCCAGAGTGTCCGCGGGCGCCCCTCGTGCCCGTCGGGCTGCCTGCAGACGGTGCTGCATGGCAAGCACGAGCTCAACGCCCCCTGCGCCCCCGCCAATGACAGCGATGTGGCAGGCGCCCATGTTGGAAAGCACCCGGTGCTCGATGGCCTGCCAGCGACGTGCGAAGGCATCGATGGGTTTGACGGGCGTGAATCGGGTATCGTCGAGGAGACTTGCCGGCAGGGCAGGCGTGGAGCCGGTGTTGAGCGACAGCAGATCGAACTCCAGGTCAGAACGATCGGCGAGCTGCACACGGCCCGCGATGGGGTCGAGACCAATGACTTCGGCCAGGATGAAGCGGCATCCCACCTGGTGTGCAAGTGCCCGCAGATCGAAGTGCATCGCGCGGGCCGTGTAATGACCCGCGATGAAGCCGGGGAGCATGCCCGAGTAGGGTGACTGGCTGGTTCTGCTGACCAGCGTCAGACGCACCCCCGGCAGTGGCCGCATCGCAAAGCGTCGCAACACGGA
Source organism: Gammaproteobacteria bacterium (assembly GCA_030830685.1). GTDB lineage: Bacteria > Pseudomonadota > Gammaproteobacteria > CAIKBL01. The sequence continues at coordinate 8,399 of JAURMM010000060.1, forward strand.
AAGATGCGCGTGACCGCCGCCGATGAGGACCAGATCCTGGATTGCGGGTGTGTGCTGCACGAGCAGGAGACCGGTCCGATTGCCAAACCCCGACTCTAGCCGAGCCGGCGGCCTGCCCCAAGGGCGAGGGGCTGGTTTACACTCGACATCCGTTCTTTTTTGGGAAACCGCGCATGCAATGGCAGGAAATCTCGCGGCGTCTGGCTGCGGTGGAAACATCCCATCTGGCAGACGCGGACAAGACCGTGCGCCTGATGGACCGCGGTCTGCGCCCGCTCGTCGCCGGCAGAAAGATGATCGGCCGCGCCCATACGCTTTTCTGTCGCGAGGATTTTCTGACCGTCATGGTTGCGCTCGCCGAAGCCCAGCCGGGGGACGTGCTCATCATCAACACCCTTGGCAGTGCACGCGCGGTATTGGGCGAGCTGTTCAGCATGGAAGCGCAGCGGCGTGGCCTGGCCGGGATCGTGGTTGATGGACTGGTGCGCGATACGGTGACCCTGCGCACGCTCGCCATCCCTGTCTATGCCCGGGGTGCCACGCCGCTGGCAGGCACCATCACCCGCCTGTTCCCGACCCAGGTTCCGCTGGAGTGTGGTGGGGTGAGTGTGAAGCCCGGTGATATCGTGTTCGGCGATGATGACGGCATCATTGTGGCCAGCGAAGCCGAACTTGCCACCCTGCTGCCGGCGGCCGAGCAGATTGAGGCGCGTGAACGGGCGACCATCGCCCGCTTGCAGGCCGGTGAGAGCCTGCTCTCCCTGCTCAACTTCGAGGAGCATCGAGCCAATGTCGCAGCCGGTCGCGAGAGCGCGCTGCGTTTTCTTCAAGATTCCTGAACGAGGATATTCATGATCAGCCAATCCTTCATCGGCACCTGGCATCTGCAGGATGCCTGCGCCCTCACCGAAGACGGTCGCCGTGTACCCTCGCCGCTGGGCGAGAAAGTGCTGGGCCAAATCATGTACGACGCACATGGCAACATGTCGGCCCAGCTCATGAGCACAAGCAGATCGCGGTTTTCCTCGCGCAATCCGGAGGAGTGTGCTGATGCCGAGTTTCGTGAAGCCTTCATGAGCTTCACGAGCTATTGGGGCACTTACCGCATCGACGAGGCTGCGGGCACCGTCACGCATACGGTCACCGGCGCCTCGGCCCCGAGCTGGCCGGGCTCGGAGCAGTTGCGCTACTACGCACTCGAGGGCCGCATACTCACCCTCAAGACTCCGCCCATCCGGGGCCGGGACGGTGTGAAGCAGGTGCAGATGCTGATCTGGGAGCGCATCGCGCCCTGATCCCATCGCACACCTGCTCGCACGCTGCAGGATCCACCGGAGGAGGATCGCATGTCACTCGATATGGCGAAGGTCAAGACGCTCGCGTTCCGCATGCTCGATGAAATCGGTGCGGCCGCCAGCGGCGCACTGGTACTGCTCGGCGACCGGCTGGGCCTCTATCAGGGATTGGTTGAACACGGTCCGGCCACCTCAACCGTATTTGCCGCAAAGATGGGCCTGCATGAGCGCTATGTGCGGGAGTGGCTGCACGCCCAGGCGGTTTCGCGTTACATCGACTACGACCCCGCGACTGAAGAGTTCTCGCTCAGCCCGGAACAGGCGATGATCCTGGCCAATCCGGAAAGTCCGGTGGCAATGGCCGGAGCCTACTGGGGGATCGCCGATCTCTATGGCATCGAGCCACGGGTGGCTGAAGCATTCCGGACTGGCACGGGTGTGCCGTGGGGCGAGCACAGCAGTTGTCTCTTTTGCGGAACGGCGCGCTTCTATGGCCCTGCTTATCGCACCAGTCTCATTGGCCAGTGGCTGCCTGCGCTGGACGGCGTGGTCGAGAGACTGCAGCAGGGCGCGAAAGTGGCCGATGTGGGGTGCGGACATGCGCTCACCACCCGCCTGATGGCCAAGGCATTCCCTGCCTCCCGGTTTGTGGGTGTGGACTTCCACGCGCCTTCGGTGGCCCACGCGGCAGAAATCGCTCAGGGTGAGGGCCTCTCCAACGTGCGCTTCGAGCAGGGCTCGGCCTTGTCCTTTCCCGGTGATCAGTACGATCTCATTACCTTTTTCGATTGCCTGCACGACATGGGCGACCCGGTCGGCGTAGCACGCAGTGTTGCCGAGCGCCTGGCGCCGGACGGCACCTGGATGATTGTGGAGCCACAGGCGGGCGACACGCTTGCCGACAACATGAATCCCGTGAGCCGTGCCTATCTCGCGTTTTCCACGCTGGTATGCGTACCGGCTTCCCTGAGCCAGGAAGGGCGGGCGGGCCTTGGTGCCCAGGCTGGAGAAAAGCGCCTGACCGAAATTATCCGCACCGCCGGTTTCCGTCATGTGCGCCGCGCGCTGGATACCTCCACGAACATGATTCTTGAAGCCCGACTCTGAACAGGACGAAACCCATGACTCACGCGATACGTGTTCATCAAACCGGCGGCCCGGAAACCCTGCGCTGGGAGTCCGTCGATCTGCCGCCACCGGCCGCAGGCGAGATCCAGGTGCGCCACACGGCCGTCGGTCTCAACTACATCGATGTGTATTTTCGTACCGGCCTGTATCCGGCACCTTTGCCGCTCACCCCGGGCTTTGAAGCAGCGGGCGTGGTCGCCGCTGTCGGTGCCGGAGTGACCGAACTTCAGGTCGGCGATCGCGTGGCCTATGCCACAGGGCCGCTCGGTGCGTATGCCGAGGCGCGCAACATGCCGGCGGATCGGGCGGTGAAGATTCCGGAGGGCGTGACCGATCAGCAGGCGGCGGCGATGATGCTGCAAGGCATGACGGCCGAATATCTCCTGCGCCGCACTTATCCCGTGAAGAAGGGTGACACCATCCTTGTGCACGCAGCGGCAGGAGGGGTGGGCCTCATTCTCTGCCAGTGGGCGAAACATCTGGGTGCCACGGTCATCGGCACGGTGGGCTCGGATGCCAAGGCGGAGCTCGCACGCGCGAACGGCTGCGACCATCCCATCGTCTACACCCGCGAGGATTTCCACGCGCGTGTGATGGAGCTCACCGGCGGCGCGAAGCTGCCCGTGGTTTACGACTCAGTGGGCAAGGACACTTTTGCGAAATCGCTGGACTGCCTCGCACTGCGCGGCATGATGGTGTTGTACGGCCAAGCTTCGGGCAAGGTACCACCTCTTGATCTGGGTGAGCTCTCGGCCAAGGGCTCGCTCTTCGTCACCCGGCCGACGCTCTTTTCCTATACCGCCACGCGCCAGGAACTCGTCGACTGCGCCAATGCACTGTTTGACGTAGTGAAGCGCGGGATCGTGAAGATTGCGATCAATCAGACCTATCCGTTGCGCGAGGCGGCGCAGGCACACATCGATCTCGAGGCACGCAAGACTACGGGTTCGACTGTGTTGATCGTCTGAGCCTCCGGCCCCCCCGGCATGACTTTCACCGAAGGACAGCGCGCGCACTACTTCGAGGAAGTGGCAGCCGGATTTGGTCGGCAGGCTTTTGCCTACCCGGCAGAAGTGGTCAACCTGATTCTGGATTCCGGGGGCCGGGAGTGGCGCCCTCGCGTGCTCGAGATTGGCAGTGGCGCCGGTGAGGCCACGGCACTCTTCGCACCTCTGGGCTTGCCGATGGTCTGTCTGGAACCTGGTTCAGCGCTGATCGAGTCTGCGCGGCAAGCCTGTCGCGATTATCCGCATGTCCGCTTTGTGCAGAGTACCTTTGATGACTGGAACCCCGGGCGGCAGCGCTTTGATCTGATCATTGCTGCCCGCTCACTGCACTGGGTGCGTCACGATCTGCGCTTCACCAAGACCGCAGAGCTCCTTGCGCCCGGCGGTGTGCTCGCCGTCTTCCACAAGCAGAAACTGCCCGGCAAGTCAGCCTGCGGGAGCGCGGTTGATGCAATCTTCGACGCCGCCGTGCCTGAACGCCCAGCCGGTGATGCGCGTTTCTTGCGTGCCCAGTTTGCGGAGTCCTGCGATTACAGGGGGTATCGCGAGATCACCCGGGACTGGACCATCGAATGCAACGCGCAGACTTATGTCGCCGCGAGAAGAAGCGATGCGCAACTGCAGCGACTTGCGGTGCCCGAGCGCGAGGCGCTGTTGTCCAGGATAGCCGAGGTAATCGAGGCCCACGGCGGAAAGATTGATGTCACGCTGCGCCTCTTCCTCAGCATGGCGCACCGCCGACCTGGCCCCCGGTGGTGGCGCAAAGCCACCGCGCGCCTGCGCTGAGCCGGCCGTAATCAGTGCCCCAGCAACTTCGCGTAGCTGTCCAGAACCGGTAGCACCTTGTCCCTTCCCTCGGAGGGCAGCGGTAGCACACCACGAATCGCGCCCCTGTCCCGGTCTTTGGCCACATCGTCTGCCGTCACTGCGCCAAGGTAGAAAATCTGCAGGTTGACACTGGCCGGATCGCGGCCCACCGCGCGACAGGCCTCGCCGATCATGGCGCGCCCG
>JAURMM010000061.1 GCA_030830685.1 Gammaproteobacteria bacterium
CGATGCGGTGGACGCCGGAGATCCGCTGGCCAGACGTGGCGCGGAACTCTCGTCAGCCCTGGAGTCCTTGCTAGCGACGGATCCGGAAGCCGCTGTCGCGACCCCGCTGCAACCGCCACAACCCTGAGCAATTCCGGCCGCCTGGCACTCAAGAAACCGATGTCCACGAGCCTTGCTTCCCATACTCCGGTGATGCAGCAGTATCTGCGAATCAAGGCCGAGCATCCTGGCCTGTTGCTGTTCTACCGTATGGGAGACTTCTACGAGCTGTTTTTCGATGACGCGAAACGCGCCGCAAAGCTGCTCGATATCGTGCTGACCAGTCGAGGGGAATCAGGTGGGGAACGGATTCCCATGGCGGGCGTTCCGGCGCATGCGGTGGACAACTACCTCGCCCGTCTGCTTCGGCTCGGTGAATCAGTCGTGATTTGTGAACAGATTGGAGACCCCGCAACCAGCCGGGGACCCGTCGAGCGCAAGGTGACGCGGATCCTGACCCCTGGCACGTTGGTCGAAGACAGCCTGCTCAACGAGCGCCGCGATGCATTGCTGGTAGCGGTCAATCCACGCGCCGGGCGCCACGGTCTTGCCTGGCTGGAGCTCGCCAGTGGGCGCTTTCATGCCATGGAGGTCGAATCATCCGCAGCAGTGGAAACAGAACTCGCAAGGCTGCGACCCGCAGAACTGCTGTATCCGGACGATGCGCCAGACGCGGTGGCAGGTCAGGGCGCACCCGTCCAGCGGGCCCGCCCCGCCGCGCATTTCGCCACCACTCCCGCTGCCTGCAAGCGCCTCGACATCAGCGATCCCGACTGCATTCTGGCGCCCGACAGTCCCGCCATCGGCGCCGCGGCGAGCGTGCTTGCCTACGCCGAAGAAATGCACTGCGGTGTGCTGCCACATCTGCGCGCGCTGGAGTTCGAGCAGCGGGGAGACATCCTGCAGATTGATCCGGCCACGCGCAGGCATCTGGAGTTGGTGGAAAGCACCATCGATGAGGGAACAGGCACCCTCGTTTCACTGCTCGATACCACGGTCACCAGCATGGGCGGCCGACTTCTGCGCCGCTGGCTGGTCACGCCCTTGCAGGACCACAGCCGGATTGTGCGCAGACTGGACTGCGTAGCGGTCCTGCTCAGCTCTCCGTTGGCACTGCGCTTGCGGGATGAACTGCGCGTGATCTGCGACCTGGAAAGAATTGCCACCCGCATCGCACTTCGCAGTGCGCGTCCCCGTGAGCTGGGGCAGCTGCGCGACACACTGCGGGCGATGCCCGGCTTGCGCGCGATCATCGCGGGTCTCGACTCTCCCGCACTCCAGGTGCTCGGCGGGATGCTCGGGGATTTTGCCGCCGAATGTGCCTTGCTGGAATCAGCGCTGGTTGCACAACCACCGCTTCTGGTGCGGGAAGGCGGGATCTTCGCGCCCGGCTACGACGCCGAGCTCGATGCAGCCCGAGGGATGGCGGAGGACGGCGAACAGTACCTGCTCGACCTCGAGCAACGGGAAAGAGCGCGTACCGGCATCCCCGGCCTGAAGGTGGGCTACAACCGGGTGCACGGCTACTACATCGAGCTCAGTCGCGCACGGGGGGATGAAGTCCCGCCCGACTATCACCGTCGGCAAACACTGAAAGGCGTGGAGCGCTACATCACGCCTGAGCTCAAACAGTTCGAGCACCGGGTGCTGGGCGCAAACGAGGAATCACTCACGCGCGAAAAAAGGCTTTATGAAGCGTTGCTGGAGCAGTTGTCCGGGCGTGTGACCGCATTCCAGTTGGCAGCGGCAGCGCTGGCGGAAGTCGATGTGCTGGCGTGTTTTGCCGAACGCGCGGAGTCACTCCACTGGGCGGCGCCCGTCTTCACGGACGAACCTGGCCTCGTCATCCACCAAGGAAGGCATCCCCTCGTGGAGCGCTTCGGCAGTGGCAACTTTGTGGCCAACGATCTGGAACTGGATGAGGACCGGCGGATGCTGGTCATCACTGGCCCCAACATGGGGGGCAAGTCGACCTACATGCGCCAGACGGCATTGATTGCGATCCTCGCCCACTGCGGAAGCCACGTTCCTGCCGCTGCTGCGCGCTTTGGTCCGCTGGAACGGATCTTCTCGCGCATCGGGGCCCACGATCAGCTGTCCCGCGGGCAAAGCACTTTCATGGTCGAGATGACGGAGATTGCCCACATTCTCCGTCACGCCACGTCCCGCAGCCTCGTGTTGATCGATGAAATCGGGCGCGGCACCAGCACGTTTGATGGCATGTCGCTGGCCTGGGCCGCAGCCGAGCATCTGGCGATCCATAATCGCAGCCTGACATTGTTTGCCACGCATTATTTTGAACTCACGGCGATTGCCGCCGCAGTGGAGGGGGTGGCCAACGTGCGTGTTGAGGCCGTCGAGCATGGTGAACAGGTGGTCTTCACCCACGCCGTGCGGGAGGGGCCGGCCAACCAGAGTTTCGGCCTTGCGGTCGCTCTTCTCGCAGGGGTGCCGCGCGAGGTTGTGGATGCCGCACGCCACAAGCTGGCCGTCTTGAATCATCACTACCTTGAAGGCCTGCAGGCGCATACACCCCAGCTGCCCCTGCCCCAGCCGGTTCCGCATCCTGTATTGGCACGGCTTGCCAGTCTGGATCCCGACGCCCTGACGCCCCGGGAAGCGCTGGCGCTGCTCTACGAGTTGCAGCGTTCGATCGGCACCTGACGGGCATCCTGGGAGACCGACCTGGTGTGTCTCCATACGGCAGGGAATGTTGGGCACACCCGGTGCTGTGGCTATAATGCGGCCGTTTTAAACCAGGCGCCGCCACCATGACTTTTGTAGTGACCGAAAACTGTATCAAGTGCAAATACACCGACTGCGTGGAAGTCTGCCCGGTCGATTGCTTCCATGAAGGCCCGAACATGCTGGTAATCGATCCTGACGAGTGCATCGATTGCACCCTCTGCGAACCAGAGTGCCCGGCTGAGGCAATCAAATCGGAGGACGATCTGACCGAGGAAGAAAACCATTTCCTTGCGCTCAATGCAGAGCTCGCAAAGGAGTGGCCCGTCATCAACGAGATGAAGGATCCCCCGGCAGACGCGGAAGAATGGAAAGGCGTTGCTGGCAAGCTGCAACATCTCGAGCGCTGAGCAGCCGCAAACCCCGCCCCCGCCAGTTCTGCCGTGGGTGGAAAAGAGCGGATGGCCGGCCTCCCGCCGGCCATCCAGCCCACCGGGTTCATCCCTGAACCCTGTCCACAAGCGTCATCCCTGACACCTGTACACGTTGCGACCTCCCTGTCGCGGGATGCATTCTCGGCAGAGGGCCGACGCCTGCCCATGAATCCCGGGTCCAGCTCCTTCCGCCCCACGCGACGCATCTTCCTGAGCGAGGGCAGACGTTTGGGACCAATTGCTGGCGGGGTCGTGAGAATCGTCAGCCGTAGTCGGCCCTGAGACCGGAAATATTCCCATCACGGCCTGCGCCGGCTCGCCGGGTGGTTCGGTGAACGGCGGACACGATTCCCACGGACAGGCTTGGCGGCGCCTGAATCGTCGCTCCCGAGTGCACCTTCCTGTAATCTGTGGCACTCGCAGGACAGGAATCGTCATGGGTGCCGGCATCTCTCTGCCAAGACTGACGCTCTGGTTCATAGTGATGTCCAGCGGACTGACCCATGGCTTGCAGGCGGCTGAGGTCTATCGATGGGAAGACGAAACGGGTGGCGTGCACTACAGCGACCGGCCCCAGAGTCCAAGGGCAAAAAAGCTCGAAGTGCGTCAAGGCGGGTCGCGAGAAGCCGCAATGCAGGAGGCCGCCCGGCTTGAACGCACCCAGCGCATGCTCGATGAGTACGCCAGCGAACGCGAAGACCGGGAAGTCTCGCGCGCGCAAGCGGAAACCGAAAAAGCAAAGCGCAGGGAGCAATGCGATGCTGCAAGCCTCGAGCAGGTGGAGCTCGAATATTCCGCCTACCTCTATACCCGGGACAAAGATGGCAACAAGATCATCCTGCCTGACAGCGAACTGGCGCAGCGCCGCAAGGACGTCGCGGCACGGGTTGCAGAATTCTGCTCACAGTAATGACTTCGTCCCGGGTATGGCCCCCCGGCGCGGCCGAACCCTACGCGGGAACCTGCATGGCTAAGACCGTGGAACTGGAACTCGCGAACGTCTCGGACACCGGGCTGAAGCGAGCGAACAATGAGGACAGCGCGGTCACCGATCCGCAAAGCGGGCTCATTCTGGTCGCCGATGGCATGGGCGGATACAAAGCCGGCGAAGTCGCCAGCGCGATCGCGGCCAAGGTGGTGTTGGACGATGTTCGCGCCGCACTCAGCGGGCCTGAGTATCTGGAAATGGGCGCGGACGAGGTCTCACTGCTCCGCGCGGCGATCGAAAGCGCCAATCTCCACATTTACGAGACAGCGGCGCAGATCCCGCAATGCCGAGGGATGGGAACAACCATCGCAGCCGTTCTGTTTGCGCCTGGACGGGCTACCGTAGCCCATGTCGGTGATTCACGCGTGTATTGCCTGCGCGCGGGCGCGCTCCGCCAGGTCACTACCGACCATTCCCTGTTCCAGGAGCTCGTCGACAAAGGTTTCTTCACACCGGAAGAGGCGCAAGCCACGACGCCGAGGAATCTGGTTACGCGGGCGCTCGGCATCGACATGCAGGTCAACGTCGATGTGCAGCAACTGGAGACCCTGCCGAACGACATCTTCCTGGTCTGCTCCGATGGTCTGACCGACATGGTCAGCGCTGAAGATATACATTTAACCCTCGACAGGTATGGTGCTAATCTACAGACCGCAGCGCAGGAACTGGTTGAACTTGCAAACGCAGGTGGGGGCAGGGACAACGTTTCCGTGGTGCTCGCCCGCCCCCTCGTCTGTGAGGACTGACGGCAGCGGGTCCAGGTCCGAACTACCAAGCCTCTGGTCGCGAGGCAGCCGACAGGACGCATTCAATGGGCAAACTCCTACTCAGCCTGAATGGCGAGGTTCAGGGCGAATTCCAGCTCAACAAGGAGCGGATGACGATCGGCCGCAAGACGGATAACGACATCCGCATCGACAACCTAGCGGTCAGCGGCCGCCATGCGCTGGTGATCACCATCCTTGATGACTCGTTCCTGGAGGATCTGGGGAGCACCAACGGCACTTACGTCAACGGCAAGATCATCAAGAAGCATGCTCTGCGTGACGGGGACGTAATCGGCATCGGCAAGCACGAGCTCAAATACGTCAACGAGCATGCCAGTGCAGACGACGAAGATTTCGAGAAAACCATGGTCATCCGCCCGAGCAGCGCTACCGCTGCCGCTGCGGCGGCCAAGGGTGCTGGCCTGTCGACCACGGGATCCCAGCTCAATGCTGGCTCTCCGCGTCCCGCACCCGTTGCAGGCGGCATGCCACTTGGCAAGCTGCAGGTCCTCAATGGCCCCATCGCGGGCAAGGAACTGGAACTCACCAAGGCGCTGGTCACGCTCGGCAAGCCTGGCGTGCAGGTGGCGGTGATTTCGCGGCGCACCCAGGGCTATTTTCTGACCCACATCGAGGGAGACGGGCGCAACAACAACTTTCCCATCGTCAACGGCAAGCCGATAGGGGTTCAAACCTACGGGCTCAAGCATGGTGACATCATCGAGCTCGCCGGCATCAAGATGGCTTACGTCGCCGTCATGTGATGGGCGCGGGAGCCCGAGCGGCCATGCCCTTCAACCCTGGGCGAGGCGGTCCTCCAGCGAGTCGTGAATTTTGAAAACCCGGTCGAGATGGGCCAATTCCAGCACGCTCCGCACTGCCTCACTGACCTTGAGCAATCCGAATTCCAGGTGCTTGCGCCGGGCCACTTGGTATCCCTCCACCAGACTCGCAACGCCTGAGCTGTCGATATAGGTCACCGCCGATAGGTCGACCAGGGTCGGTTGGCCAGAGGCGAGGCTCCGCAAGATCGTTTCCCGTGCGGCCGCCGAGCAGGACAGATCGACGTCACCGCTCAGCTCGACCACCGAGAAGCCTTCCTTCGTGATCAGATTGAACTCCATCAATCCTCCTCCAGTTTCTTGCGCATACGCAGCGTGTTGCCGCGGGCTTCCGCGAGATGGCCATATTGCCACTCATCGACTGCTGATTGGATGAAATGTGTGCCCAACCCGCCGGGACGCAGATCCGCGAGATCGCGCGGCCCGATTCTTTGATGGTCTACCGGGGGTGCATGGTCGACGATGAGCAGATCCAGACGGTCCCCGATCCGACGCAGATCGAGGTTGATCATGCCGGGCCGGGAGTGCCCATACGCGTGTTGCATGATGTTCATGCAAGCCTCATTCACCGCCACGATGAAAGATTCACGGCCCTTCGCCGAGAGCTTTTGTGCATGCAGCGCCAGGCTCAACTCGCGACGTAAAGTCTTGAGGCGACGCGGTTCCGCCTGGAACTCGAGCGCCAGCAGGGGCTCATCAAATACCTCAGGTGCGAGCCCCAGAAGAGTGAGATCATCATGAAAGCGCCGCTGTTGCACCCGCAGCGCCTCTACGAGCGTCGGTAGCCGCTCGGACAGGGGCAAGGGTTCCACCTGTTCGAGCAAATCCAGCAGCCCTCCCACCCCCAAGGGCGCACCGCTTCCGTCACGCGCTTCAGTGACGCCGTCGGTATAGAAATAGCAAGGCCCTCGGGCAAGCGAGAGACGCTGGTTGGGCACGCCGAGAACCGGCAGCACTCCCAGCGGTGGGGCCTGGACCGAAAGGCACTCGTAACGACCGGGGCCCAAGCGCAACAGGGGCGGATGATGACCTGCATTGGCATACACGAGCTCACCCGTGTCGGGATCGAGAATGCCGGCCAGGAGCGTCACGAACAGGCCTCTGGAAACAGTTTCGTACAACTCGGCGTTGATCTGTTCCAGCAGCGAGGAGGGATCTGGCACTGCCTTGGAGAGACATCGCAACAAACTGATGGTGCGAGTCATGAGCAACGCCGCATCCATGCCTTTGCCGGCCACATCAGCGACGCTGACATGGACTCTGCCATCGGGGCGGCGCTGAAAATCGTAGAAGTCGCCCGAGACCCGACGGGCTGGCAGATTGAAGCCAGTTACCGCTAGCCCTGGATTGGGCGCAGGCAAGAGACTCAGCTGGATATCCCGGGCAAGCTCTATCTCCTTGCGCACGCGCTCCTGTTCGAGCAGTTCGCGAACCATGCGCATGTTCTGGATGGCGAGCGCAGCAGCCGCGGCCACTGCCGAGGCAAGATCGAGATCCGCCGGGGTGAACGGCCCATCATCGCCGAGGCGGTTGATGAGCTCGAGGGCACCGAGGCATGTGCCGCGGGTCTGGAGGGGAACACAGAGCAGGGAACGGGTGATGAGGCCGCTCCGGGTGTCTACCTGAGGCGCAAATCCGGGGTGGTGCTGAGCGTCCTCAACCATGATCGCCTGCCCGGTCGCAACTACCAGACCGACGATACCTTCCCCTGGGCCAACGCGTGTGCCGGTAACGTCCACCGGACCGGTGGAGCGCTGGCAGACCAAGGTATGGTCCTGTTCGTCCTGCAAGAAGATTGAAGCAGCCTCCACGTGCAGATGCTGCATCACGCGGTCCATGGTCCGCTGGAGCGTCTCATCCAGATCGAACGAACTTGCGAGATCCCGGTTTACGTCCTCCAGCAAAGCCAACGCCGGCGACTCTACGGACTGGCCCCGCGCCCCGGTGTGGGTGACCCGGGCAGTTCCGGTCATATGATGGCAATTTGTTTGAGGCGTGTGAGATAGACCTGCTCGTCGGGCATCGCGCCGCGCGCCTGTGCTTCGTGCAGAATCTCGAAAAGTACCTGCATCATGCGGTGCTCCACGCGATGCGGATCCCGCTCCGCCTGGCAAAGCCGCTGGTGCTCGAGCCTGATCCCGACCGGTCGGTCAGTTTGCAATTGCTCGATGAGGGCAATGTGCAAGCCCATATGCAGGAAAGGATTGTGGACCGGCTCCGGCCCAGCCTTGGGCAGATCGGCTGCCTTGACGGCATCGTGATACTCCGGATGCGCCTCAATCACCTGGATCACAAGCCGCTCGAGCGGCTCCAGCGCGGCTCCCGACTGCCGTTTTTGCCAACAGGCCAGAAAAAAGCGACGGCTGTCTTCGCGGTTACCTGCAAACATCAGTCAAAGTCCTGTTCAGGCACCGGCCGCTTGGGCCCAATCACACCAACGGGCAATCGGGCAGGTTGGACACTGCGGCTTGCGGGCAGTGCAGACATAGCGTCCGTGGAGAATGAGCCAGTGATGTGCGTGCTGCAGAAAGCGCGCAGGAATCGCCGCGAGCAAGCCCTGCTCCACCTGCAAGGGTGTGCGCCCCGGAGCAAGTCCCGTACGGTTGGCAACTCGGAAAATGTGGGTGTCCACGGCCATGGTCGGTTGGCCGAAGGCAACGTTCAGAACCACATTCGCGGTTTTTCTGCCGACCCCGGGTAGCGCCTCGAGAGCCTCGCGCACCCCCGGAACCTTGCCGCCATGCTCGGCAACCAGCAGACGGGAGGTCTCCATGATATTGCGCGCCTTCGTATTGAAGAGGCCGATGGTCCTGATGTGCTTCCTGAGCCCCTCTTCCCCCAGCGCCTGCATGTCAGCGGGGGTTTTCACTTGCCGGAAAAGTGCTTCGGTGGCCCTGTTTACGCTCGCATCCGTGGCCTGCGCGGACAGGGTAACCGCCACCAGCAGCTGGTAGGAATTGCCATATTTGAGTTCGGTCTCGGGCGCCGGATTGCCTGCTGAAAGTGCCTTGAAAAGGGTTGCGACGCGGCGACGATCCATGTTCACTCCATTGCGCGCGGCGACGACGTTGCAGCCAAGCGGGTCAACGTCTGGTCGATTTCTTCGCGGGCTGCAGTCAGATCGAGGGCATCCAGCGCAGGCAAAGGCGGGAGCCGCTCCGTCGCGGGCGCAGCCAGCCGGCGCACACGTCGATCATGATGTTCGCGAGCCATGCTGGCAGCATGCTCCCATTGCCCCACGGCCCGTGCGATCTCCTGGCCTTGGCGGAACCAGGCAGCGAGGGGAATCTTGCTTGGACACACCGGCTCACACTGCCCGCACAGGGTACAGCGCGCAAGACTGGCTGATGGGCCGGGCTCCCAGTCCGCCTCACGCACAGCAAGGTAGAGGGCCTCAGGGTCCAGGGATTCAGGACAGACCGGACGGCAAGCGCCGCACGCCACGCAATCCGCGTGTCCCGACGCGGCGATACGCAGCGCAGCCTCGCTATCGGCCACCGGCCAGTCCATGGGGGTGACCGGGATGAGCTCAATGCAGTCCACGGGACAGGGCGGCAGACACAGGCCGCAGCCGGTGCAGTCCTGATCAATCACCACATGGAGCTGGCGCGGCGCACCCAGGATCGCATCAACCGGACAGGCGTCCAGGCATTTGGCGCAGCCGATGCATTCCTCCGGCTTGATCCGGGCCGTGCTTGGCGGCGGCAGCGGCACCAAGGCCTCCCATGCCGAGAGTGGCGCCGAGACGCCTGTTCGCCGCGACAGACGGCTACGCACGAGGCTGCCGCCCGGCTCGCAGCCGTCCTCATTTGCAGCTCCCTCGGCCAGTGCTCGCGCAAAGGGTGCGCATCCCAAGTAGCCGCATGCCTGGCACTGGCTGTGAGGGAGCACCTCGAGCAGGGCTTCAGGATTCCGCATGCGCGCGGCGCCTGCCCTTGCTACTTGACCCGCATGCCAGCTTCCGCGCCAGCTTCAGGCGAGATGAGGAAAATGCCGGGGCCGTCACCGCTGGCCGCGAGCACCATGCCCTCAGAGACTCCGAAACGCATCTTGCGGGGTGCCAGATTGGCAACCATCACCACATGCTTTCCGACCAGCGCTTCAGGCGCGTACGCGGCCTTGATGCCGGCGAAGACCTGACGGGTCTCAGTCCCCAGATCGAGCGTGAGCTGTACGAGCTTGTCGGCCCCTTCGACTGCGTTGGCAGCAGCAATCCGCGCAACGCGTAAATCGATTTTCCCGAATTCTTCGATGGAGATTTGCGCCGGCGTATCGGCGACGTCGGACGCAGGCTTTGCCGCGGAAGACGCAGCAGTAGGGGCACTTGAAGTCTTGGTTGCAGGTGCGGGCGGAGCGCTTCTGGAATCTTCAATCATGGCGGTTACTTTTGCAGGGTCTATACGGTTCAGGAGAGGCTTGAAAGGCTTGACGACATGCGCGCCAAGCAGGGTCTGATGGTCATTCCAGCGCAGTTCGCCACAGTCAAGGAACTCCTCCGCCTCGCGCGCCATGAACGGCAACACGGGTTTGAGGTAGATCATCAGGAGGCGGAACAATTCGATACCCGTGGAACACACAGCGTGCAGTTCGCTGGCCGCGTCCTCCTGCTTTGCCAGCACCCAGGGTTTGCGGTGGTCGATGTACTGGTTGACGCGGTCCGCCAACGCCATGATTTCGCGCATCGCACGGCCGAATTCGCGTGCCTCGTACGCTTGCGCGATCCCGGCACCTGCGGCCTGCAAGGCCGACACCAGTGCCGGATCATCTCCACGGGCGGCCAGCGCGCCTGCGAAATTTCGGGTGACGAAACCAGCACAGCGGCTGGCGATGTTCACTACCTTGCCGACCAGGTCGGCGTTCACGCGATGCTGGAAGTCCTCGAGGTTGAGATCGATGTCATCGATCCCGGCTCCGAGCTTGGCCGCAAAGTAGTAGCGCAGGTACTCGGGGTGAAGATGGTCGAGATAGGTCCGCGCAGTAATGAAGGTGCCACGAGACTTCGACATCTTCTGACCATCTACAGTCAGGAAGCCATGCACGAAGACATTGCTCGGTATGCGGAAGCCCGCCCCCTTCAGCATGGCTGGCCAGAACAGCGTGTGGAAATACGTGATGTCCTTGCCGATGAAGTGGTACATCTCGGTGGTGCTGTCAGCGGCACAGAAGCTGTCAAAATCGATGCCCGTGCGGTCGCACAGGTGCCGGAAGCTCGCGAAATAGCCGATGGGAGCGTCAAGCCAGACATAGAAGTACTTACCGGGAGCATCCGGGATCTCGAAGCCGAAATAGGGCGCATCCCGCGAGATATCCCAATCCTGAAGGCCGGCTTCGAACCATTCCTGAAGCTTGTTGACTACACCGGGCTGCAAGTCACTGCTGGCAAGCCACTCTTTCAACATGCTTTCAAAGTTGCCCAGGCGGAAGAACAGATGCTCCGATTCGCGTTGTTCCGGCGCCACCCCGGTAAGCACCGAACGCGGATCGACCAGGTCGGTCGGCGCATAGGTAGCACCGCAGGCCTCGCAGTTGTCGCCGTATTGATCCCCGGCACCGCAACGGGGGCAGGTGCCCTTGATAAAGCGATCCGGCAGAAACATCTGTTTGACCGGGTCAAACGCCTGATGGATCGAGCGACGGGTGATGTGCCCTGCGTCGCGCAAACGTTCGTAGATGAGCGTGGCAATCGCGCGATTTTCGGGCGAGTGCGTGGAGTGATAGTTGTCGAAGGCAACACCGAAAGCGGCGAAGTCGGCCTGGTGCTCGCCGCCGATACGGCGGATGAGTTCCTCCGGCGCAATGCCTTCCTGCTCGGCGCGCAACATGATCGGCGTGCCGTGGGCGTCATCTGCGCACACATAGTGGCACTCGTGGCCGCGAAGCTTCTGGAAGCGCACCCAGATGTCGGTCTGGAGATATTCCACCAGGTGGCCGATGTGGATCGGTCCGTTCGCATAAGGAAGCGCACTGGTGACAAGGATGCGGCGATGCGCGGTACTCATGGGGTATCCGGATAATCTTGCAGGGTAATGCCCGCGGCCGACGCGGGGTTGAGTGCGTACGTTAGCACCGAGCCCCCGGTGATGCCATGAATGGTGCGGCGGCAGGGGCAGCCACGCGCCTGCTTGTGTACAATCCGCACGCCCCAACGGAGGACCCTGCATGAGCGTCGACAAAGCCCGGATCGAGACCGCACTCAAAACCTTTACAGACCCATACCTGGGTACGGATGTGGTGAGCGCGGGCATGCTCAAGGACGTGACAGTGGACGCCACGGGCATCACCCTTAGCCTCGAGGCCGGTTTCCCGCTCAAACGTTATGGTGAGATCCTGAAGCAGGCCCTGATCGCAGCAGTGACGCCCGTTTGTGACGGACTCCCGGTCAACATCATCATCGAGACCAGAATCACGGCCCGGGCGGTGCAGAAGGGTGTGAAAACCCTCCCCGGCGTGCGGAACACCATCGCGGTTGCGTCCGGCAAAGGCGGCGTCGGCAAGTCCACCACGGCGGTCAATCTGGCGCTTGCGCTGCGCGACGAGGGCGCGACTGTCGGATTACTCGATGCAGACATCTACGGGCCAAGCCAGCCGCGCATGCTGGGATGCCCGGGGCGTCCCGATTCCCGTGACGGCAAATCCATGGAGCCCAAGGAGAGTTACGGTATCCAGTCCATCTCGATCGGGCACCTCATAGAAGAGGACACCCCCATGATCTGGCGTGGCCCCATGGCCACCAGCGCACTCGAACAACTGCTGCGTGAGACCAACTGGCGGGATGTGGATTACCTGGTAATCGATCTGCCCCCGGGTACCGGCGATATTCAGCTCACGCTGTGCCAGAAGGTTCCGCTGAGCGGCGCAGTCATCGTGACGACGCCGCAGGACATCGCGCTGCTCGATGCCCGCAAGGGCCTCAAGATGTTCGAGAAGGTGGACGTGCCAGTGCTCGGCGTCATCGAGAACATGAGCGTTCATGTGTGTTCCAACTGCGGCCATGCCGAACACATCTTCGGCAGTGGAGGTGGCGCGAGCATGGCTGCCCAGTATGGCGTTGATCTGCTCGGCTCCTTGCCTCTGGATATCAGAATCCGGGAGGGTGTGGACGCCGGTCGCCCAACGGTCGAGACGGATCCAGACAGTGCGGCAACCACTGCCTACAGGGACATCGCACGACGCGTTGCCGCCAAGCTCGCCTTGCGCGGACGGGATTACAGCGCAAAGTTCCCGAACATCGTCATCCAGAAGAACAGCTGAAACACACGCAGGGGGCCTGTCTGATGTCCGTCAAAGCTGATCGCTGGATTCGCCGGATGGTGCAGGAACATCGCATGATCGAGCCATTCGAACCGGATCAGATCCGGGCTGTGAATGGTCAGCGTGTGATCAGCTTCGGCACCTCGAGCTACGGCTACGATATCCGCTGTGCACCGGAGTTCAAGGTCTTCACCAACATCAACTCTGCCGTTGTCGACCCCAAGAACTTTGACCCCGCAAGCTTCGTGGACGTGAACGCAGACGTCTGCATCATTCCTCCAAACTCTTTTGCGCTGGCCCGCACGGTTGAGTATTTCCGCATCCCGCGCAACGTGCTCACCATCTGCCTCGGCAAATCGACGTACGCGCGCTGCGGGATCATCGTGAATGTCACCCCACTGGAGCCTGAGTGGGAGGGACATGTGACACTCGAGTTCTCCAATACCACAACGCTCCCGGCAAAGATCTATGCCAACGAAGGGGTGGCGCAGGTCATTTTTCTGGAATCGGACGAGCACTGCGAAGTGTCTTACAAGGACCGGGGCGGCAAGTACCAGGCCCAGACCGGCGTCACCCTGCCCCGCGCCTGAAGACTGGCTGCGTCAGGCGGCGCCGGCGCCCTTGCGGAAGACGAACTGGAACATTCCGCCCTCCTCGCCTGCATGCAGGACTTCATGGCCCGCCTCACTGGCAAACGCCAGGAGGTCGCGCATGGAATTCGGGTCAGTCGCGCGCAGGTAAACGGCGGCCCCGGGTGCCAGGGGTGAGAGCGCCTTCTTGGTCTTGAGCAAAGGCAGAGGACATTTCAGGCCCTCGGCATGCACTTGCACCTCACAGCCGGCGATCAGCGCGTCCAGAGCATCGTTCAAGCCGGTCAGTCCTCGCGTTCATGCAGCGCAAGCGACACCGAATTGATGCAGTAGCGCATCCCGGTGGGTTGAGGTCCATCTGGAAATACGTGACCAAGATGCGCCTCGCACTGGGCACACAGGACTTCCACCCGGACCATGCCATGAGTGTGATCCGAGCGGGTCTCTATATTTTGAGGCTCTGCCGGCTGCCAGAAGCTCGGCCAGCCGCTGCCGGAGTCGTACTTGTGTCTGGAATCAAACAGCCGCGCACCACAACACTTGCAGACGAACTCGCCGGTTTTGTCGCAGTGGTTGAATTCGCCGGTGAATGGCCGCTCCGTGCCGTGTTCACGACACACCGCATACTCGAGGGGGTCGAGCTGCGCACGCCATTCCTCGTCGGTTTTCCTGATCTTGCTCATGCTTGCTGTCGCTCCCTTTGAACTTCCAGGTCCGAAACTACGCTGGCGCGCGGCCACAGGTGCGCCGGGCGCCGACTTATTATAGCCTCGAGTCCGGTGCGGTCAGCGCAGGAAGCAGCCGCCCTTTCCCCATTCCCACCCACAGGAGCTCCGGCATGAGAATCGCGCTGCTGGAAGATGATCAGGACCAGGCCAACCTATTTCTGGAATGGCTGAAAGGCGCAGGGCATACCTGCGAGCATTTCAGGTCGGGCAAGCTTTTCGTGCGCAACATCCGTCATGACAGTTTCGATATGCTGATCCTCGACTGGATGGTGCCTGAGATGGATGGCTTCCAGGTCCTGGCCTGGGTCAGGGAAAATTTTGACTGGCCCATCCCCGTGCTTTTTCTGACGGCACGCGATGACGAAGACGACATCGTGCGCGCCCTGCAGCAGGGCGCGGATGACTATGTGGTCAAACCTGCCAAGCAGCGTGAACTCCTTGCCCGCATCAAGGCGGTGGCGCGGCGGACCAGCCCGGTGGACGACGGTGTTACGCAAATCGCCGTGCCGCCCTACCTCATTGACCTCGCCAATCACAGCATCTACCGGGACGGCCTGCGGGTGGAAGTGACACAGAAAGAATATGAGTTGATCGTGTTCCTGTTCCGGAATATCGGTCGGGTGCTGTCGCGGGCCCACATCCTCGAGAGCGTCTGGGGCCGCAATCCGGATGTGAACACGCGCACCGTGGATACCCATGTCAGCCGGATTCGGGGCAAGCTCGAAATAACCCCTGAATCAGGATGGAAGCTTTCATCGATTTATCAGCACGGTTACAGACTGGAGCGTCCTGCCGCCCAATGAGGGAGGCGGGTGCCGGTGGAGGGGTCTCGCGGGCTGGGCTAGAATCGCGCCGTCGGTCCCATATCCGATTCCCCGCCCCCAGCAACGGATTCCAGCAGCATGAACGTGCATCCCCTCTATCACCGTCGCCACAGTGTCGATGTCCGCGTCGGCAGTGTCACCATAGGCGGAGACCATCCCATCGTGGTCCAGTCCATGACCAATACGGACACCGCCGATGCAGCCGCCACCGCCAAGCAGATTCAGCAGCTGGCTGCAGCCGGTTCTGAACTGGTTCGCATCACGGTTAACACCGAGGAAGCAGCTGAGCAGGTAGCGCGGATCAGGGATCGGCTGGACGCAGTCGGTTGCCGAGTGCCCCTGATCGGTGACTTCCACTACAACGGACATCTGCTGCTCACGAAATACCCCTCGTGCGCGGAAGCGCTCGCCAAATACCGCATCAATCCCGGCAATGTCGGCTTCGGACGCAAGAAGGACTCCCAGTTCGCCGCAATGATCGAGGTCGCTATCGCACGCAACAAGCCGGTGCGCATCGGCGTGAACTGGGGCAGCCTCGATCAGGCACTGGTCGTGAAGATGATGGATGACAACGCGCGCAGCGCCAATCCGCTGAGCGCCGACGAGATCACGCGCGCAGCCCTCATCGAATCGGCACTCATCAGCGCCGCGAAGGCCGAAGAAATCGGACTACCCCGGGACAAAATAGTGCTCTCCTGCAAAGTGAGCGGCGTGCAGGATCTCATCGCCGTCTATGCAGAACTCGCCGCGCGCTGCGACTACGCCTTGCATCTCGGGCTTACTGAAGCTGGCATGGGCTCCAAGGGAATCGTCGCCTCGACAGCCGGCATGGGGATCCTGTTACAGCAGGGCATCGGCGATACCATCCGTGTGTCGCTGACACCGGAGCCCGGTGGCGAGCGCGCGCAGGAGGTGGTGGTGGCCCAGGAGATCCTGCAGACCATGGGTTTGCGCTCCTTCACGCCACTGGTCACTGCTTGCCCTGGATGCGGGCGTACGACGAGTACGGTGTTCCAGGAACTTGCGCAGGACATTCAGGCTTACGTACGCACGCAAATGCCGATCTGGCGCGAGCAATATCCAGGTGTGGAAGACATGTCCTTGGCCGTGATGGGTTGCGTGGTCAATGGTCCCGGCGAAAGCAAGCACGCCAACATCGGGATCAGCCTGCCGGGTACCGGTGAAGCGCCCTCAGCGCCGGTGTTCATCGATGGAGAAAAGGTCACCACCCTGCGCGGCGAACATATCGCGCAGGAGTTCCGGGCCATCCTCGATGACTACGTGCAACGCAAATACGCGCCGACGGCGGCAGCGGAACAGACGACGGTCTGAGCGCGCAAGTCCAGGGCCCTCACGCGAGTCCCATGCATATCCATATCGCGGGGATCTGCGGCACCTTCATGGCCGGGGTGGCGCAGCTTGCACGGGAACTCGGTCATCAGGTGAGCGGGTCAGACAGTAATGTCTATCCGCCGATGAGTGACTTCCTGGAGGCGGCAGGGATTTCCATCCGCCAAGGCTGGCACCCGGACCACCTTGCCGACAAACCGGATCTCGTCGTGATCGGCAACGCCCTCAGTCGGGGCAATCCCCTTGTAGAAGCCGTGCTGGATGCGCACATCCCCTATACCTCAGGTCCCGCCTGGCTCGCACAGAATGTGTTGCAAACCCGACACGTGCTGGCGGTTGCCGGTACCCACGGCAAGACCACCACCAGCAGCATGCTGGCTCATCTGCTGGAGGCCGGAGGCCTGTGCCCCGGTTTTCTGATTGGCGGGATTCCCGGAAACTTCGGTGTGCCTGCACGCCTCGGCACTGGCCGGTACTTCGTCATCGAGGCCGATGAATACGATACCGCGTTCTTCGACAAGCGCTCGAAGTTCGTGCACTACCGGCCGGATACGCTGGTGATCAACAACCTCGAATTCGACCATGCGGATATCTTTCCGGACCTCGCGGCCATTCAGACCCAGTTTCATCATCTCGTGCGGACCGTGCCGCGCAGGGGTCGGATTCTGTGGAACGCGGACGAGGTGAACATCCCCCCGGTTCTCGCGCGAGGCTTGTGGAGTGAGTCGCAGAGCTTCGGCGCCGCGAAGGAGGCGGACTGGCGTCTGCTCGAGGAGGTGGACCGGCCTGAGCGCCGAGTGCGCACGACGGACAGGCTGTCGGCCGGGGAATGGAGGATTGCGTTGCCGGAGGCCGCGCCGGGGAGACATAACGCATTGAACGCAATCGCCGCCATCGCAGCGGCCTGCCATGCGGGGATGCGTCCGGAGCAGGCGTGCACGGCGTTGGCGGAGTTCCGCAATACCAGGAGACGCCTCGAGATTGTGGGGGAGCTCGAAGGGATCACGGTCTACGACGATTTCGCCCACCACCCGACCGCGGTCGCAGCCACGCTTGCCGCCCTGCGTGAACGCGTCGGCAAAGCGCCGATCGTGGCTGTGCTGGAACCGCGCTCCAACACCATGCGCATGGGGGTGCACCGTGACTCTCTCGGTCCCTCGCTGGCAGCGGCTGATCAGGCGCTGCTGTTGATGCCCGCCGACCTCGGGTGGGACACAACCCCCTTGCGACACTCGCTGCTCGGACGCGGCGAGCTTCATGCCAGTCCCGATACCCTGCTGGAAGCGCTGCTCGCACGCTGTGCCCCGGGTTGCCACGTGCTCATCATGAGCAACGGTGATTTCGGCGGCCTCCACCACCGCCTCCTGCGGCTGCTGGCCGACAGGGCAGCGGGGGGGCCATGAGCGGCGCACGCTCGCGAATTCCACTCTTTCCTCTGCACACCGTGCTTTTCCCCGGTGGCACGCTTGCGTTGCAGATCTTCGAGCCCCGTTACCTCGAACTGGTGCGCAACTGCACGCGCAGTGGCGAATGTTTTGGAGTCGTACCTATTCAAGAGGGGCGTGAAGCCGGTGGGTCGGCAACGCCCTACTCCATCGGCACTTCGGCGAGCATCATCGACTGGAGCCAAGGTCACAACGGATTATTGAATATCCTCGTGCAGGGGGGTGAGCGCTTTGACCTCGAGTCCACGCAACGAGGGGAGCAGGGGCTGTTGTACGGCGAGATTCTATGGCGAGGAGACGTGGCCAGACTCGCACCAGACTCCGAGTTCACGGAGTTGAGAGCTTTACTTCAGAACATGCTTGAGCATGCAGATGCAAGTGTTGATCATCACGGTCTGTCGTCCCTGGACAATGCGCAGGTGGTGTGGCGAATCGCGGAGCACCTGCCACTGCAAATCATTGACAAGATCGGACTGCTCGCGGCACGGGATGATCTCGCACTGCTTGAGGGAATCACGGCCCATCTCGCCGGAATTCTGCGCAGAACGCACCTGAACTAGGTCGTACCAAGCACCGTAGTGCGCCTTTCGCGTCGGTTGAAGCGCCACGCGACATGTGCGATTTTACGCGCACGCTGACGATGCGTCGCATCGGACCCCATGCTTACAAGAATAACGATCATTGCCCTGATCGCGTTGCACGCGGTGGTAGCTCCTGCTGCCACACGTGAACGCTCCAAGGAGGAATACTGGTGGCTGTGCCCGGTGGATCGCAGCATGCCCGTGCGCCCGGAATTTTCCAGCATAGACACGGCCAAGGGCGCGACGGAAGTGCGCTCGGATTCGGCCCGTGTGGTGGACAATGATGTGACCGAGTTCTTCGGACATGCGGAACTGGTCAAGGACAAGGCAGCCATCCGTGCCGAGGAGATTTCCTTCGACCAGATGACGGAAACCGGCCGCGCTGAAGGTGATGCCTATCTTTGGCAAGACAGCTTCCTGTGGCTCGGCGAGCACGCGCTGTTCAATCTCGCAGACGAACAGACCCGACTGAGTGACGGCAGTTACTGGCTGACCGATCGCCAGGGGCGTGGCAAGGCCGGACTCATCCGCAACGATGGGCTCAGCAACGTTACGCGTCTGAAGGACGTTGATTACACAACCTGCCCACGCGCGGCAGAAACATGGAAGTTCTCAGCGTCGAAGCTCAAGCTGGACCATGATGCAGATCGCGGCTATGCCACGAACACCCTCATCAGGGTCAAGGGTGTGCCCGTGTTCTACCTCCCGTACATGAGCTTCCCGCTCAGCGACAAGCGCAAATCGGGATTCCTCGCGCCAACTGCCGGCAGCAGCAGCGAATCCGGGTTCGACTTCCGGATTCCCTACTATGTGAACATTGCACCGAACCGGGACGCTACTCTCACGCCACGGATCATTTCCGACCGTGGGGAAATGATGACGGGTGAATATCGATACAAGGGAGCTGATTTTTACAGCGAAGTGGATTTCAGCTTCCTGCCCGGAGATGATCTCGAGAACGGCGAGGACCGGTCATCGTTCACCCTGATCCATCAACAAAAGTATGCGGACAACCGAGGGTCCATCGACGGTCTGATCCAGAACGTCTCCGACGCAGGATACCTTGAAGATTTCGGCGGAAGCCTGAGCATGACCAGCTTGCGGTTTCTCGATCGCCGGCTTGCCACTACTTATCACGGCGATGGATGGTCCGTTTTTGGCCTGCTTCAAAGCTATCAAACCGTGGACGACTCCTACTCGTCAGGGGCATCCGGTCCTTACAAGCGACTGCCGCAGGTGATTGCCCAGACCAACTTCATGGAACGCCATCTGCGCCCCCATTTTCACGCACTGAGCGAAGTCACTTATTTCGACAGACAGAATAGCGTCACGGGTACTCGGGTTGCGGTTGATCCGACAGTGTCATTGCCGTTCATCGCGCCTTGGGCTTACATAAAGCCGGCACTGGGAGTCCGCTACACCGGCTACATGCTCGATAACGCGGGAGAGTATGCCGACAGTGAAAGCCGGGCCGTGCCCATGTTCAGTCTCGACAGCCAGTTGTCATTCGAGCGGCATATCGACTTCATGGGCAATGGAGTGCTGCAAACCTTCGAGCCAAGGGTGTACTACTTGCTCGTACCGAAGGTCGGCCAGGATGATACGCCTGTCTTTGATTCTGGCTACTTTGATTTCTCCTTCATCAACCTGTTCAGGGAAAACCGTTTCTCGGGTCATGACAGGGTAGGCGATGCCAATCAGCTCACGGTTGCCATCACCTCGAGGAACTTCAGCCTCGACTCGGGGCGCGAACTCTTCCGCACCAGCATAGGCCAGGTTTATTACTTCCGTGATCGGGAAATCACCCTGCCACCCTTTTCTCCCGAAGATCTGCTTGCCCGGGGAATAGATGATCCGTTCTTGCTCCTCCCGGGTACCGTCGTTCAGGAAAGTGGGACATCGGAGATCGTTGGCGAAGTCATCACCAACCTCACTCGCAATCTGACCGCGCGTGTCACTCTGCAGTGGGACCCGGACCAGTCGCAGACCAACAAGTCCGCTTTTGCCATGCGCTACGCATCCGAAGAAGGCGCGGTAGTCAACCTGGGATACCGGCAAAGACGAGCCCTCACCGACGTGGAGCAGACAGACATCTCTTTCCGCCTTCCGATGACCGAGAACCTCAGTCTCATTGCGCGCTGGGCCTACTCGCTGCAAACGCAGCAGGCTCTGGAAGTGGTTGGCGGCATCGAGTATGAAAGTTGCTGCTGGGGCATCCGCCTCCTCAGCCGCCGTTACATCCGTAACGTGGAAGGCGAATTTGACAATGCCATTTTCATGCAGGCTGAACTCAAGGGGCTCGCCGGCGTTGGCCGAGCAGCATCCTCCTTCCTCCGCCGCAGCATCCCGGGATATGAGCCATTCTTCTGAGGGGCAGTAACTCCCCTTCACCATTTGGGTTTAGAATCCCGTTTCCACGGTTCCCTCTACCTCAGTGGCAGCCAAGAACGAGCCACCCCGACGCGGGATGCCCCGCTAAGGTTCCGTTCAGATTAAAACCGGAAGTATTGTCCGCACTTGAGCGTGGTGTTGATTTGCCAGTGAAGCGTCACCTTATCCTGATCTGTGTTCTGGTCACTCTGCTCTGCCCTGTTGGATGGCTGAGCGCAGACGAGCTCGACAGGATCATCGCCGTGGTCGATGACGACGTCGTCATGCGCAGCGAACTCGACTCTATGATGGATCGCGTACGCGGAGAACTCCGGGAAAAGGGGGCGCAAATGCCCCCGACCGAGGTACTGGAACGCCAGATCATGGATCGCCTCATCCTCGAGAAGATCCAGGCGCAGTTGGCGGTTCAAATAGGAGTCCAGGTGACGGAAGAAAACCTGGACATGGCCATCGGCGACATCGCCAAGCGCAACAACCTCGATATCGAGCAGTTCAAGGCGATCCTGCGCTCGGAGAATTACGACTTCGACCGCTTCCGTGAGGATATCCGGCAGGAAATCCTGATCTCCAAGTTGCGCCGCGAGGAAGTGGACAGCCGGATCCAGGTCACCGACCGCGAGATCGCGAACGAATTGAAGACCATCGGCGATGGTACGACGACCGATGACGAATACCACATCGCGCACATTCTCATCGAGATACCCACCTACGCGGACGATGCGGACAGACGGGCGGCGTCAGGCAAGGCTGAGCTGGCCTGGTCACGGCTGCAGGAGGGTGCGGACTTCGGCGACGTGGCGCTGAACATGTCCGATGCTTCGGATGCACTGGAGAAAGGCGATCTCGGCTGGCGCAAACTCGCCGAGACCCCGAGTGTGTTCGTGGACGCCGTCCGCAAACTCGAAGTGGGCGGCCACAGCAACCTCATCAAGAGCTCCAACGGATACCACATCGTCAAGCTGCTTGAGGTTCGGGGTGGAAAGCAGGTGATGGTCGAACAGACCAAGGTGCGCCACATCCTCATCACACCCAATGAGCTGGTCGATGAGGGTGCAGCCATCGAACGCCTGTCACAGCTGCGGCTGCGCCTCGAAAGCGGTGATGATTTTGCCAGCATCGCACGCACCCACTCGGATGATCGTGGATCAGCCTTGCAAGGGGGCGATCTGGGATGGACCAGTCCCGGCCAGATGGTGCCTGAGTTTGAAGAGGTCATGAACGCGACCGAGATCAACCAGCTGAGCGAGCCTTTCCGCAGTGAATTCGGCTGGCACATCCTGCAGGTGCTCGATCGCAGAAGTTACGACGGCACCGACGAGGTCCGGCGCGCCAAGGCCCGCGAGGCCATTCTGGCTCGCAAGCGGGAGGAGGCCTATCAGGAGTGGCAGCGTCGCCTGCGCGATGAGGCTTACGTCGAAATCCGTGTCGAAGACTGAGCAACGCACGCCGTTGCGGATTGCCGTCACGCTTGGTGAACCAGCGGGCATCGGTCCGGATCTCGCCCTGGGACTCAGGTCCCCCGATCCAGACGTAGAGCTGGTCTTCATCGCAGATTCGGAGCTCATGGCAGAACGCGCCGCTGTGCTTGGTGTATCCGGTGCGTTGGCGACCTACACGCCAGATGCTCACGTCGCGCGCAGCCTGCTTGCGATCCATGGTTGCCACAACCGGGGCGCCGGCACGGTAGATTCTGGCAATGCGCGCTATGTGCTCGACACACTCGACAGAGCGATCGCGGGCTGCCTTTCCGGGGAGTTTGCGGCGCTGGTAACAGGGCCGGTGCAGAAAAGCGCCATCAATGCTGCGGGCTACACCTTCACTGGGCATACCGAGTATCTCGCGCTGCATTCCGGCGGCGTGACACCAGTGATGATGCTGGTTTCGGGCAAGCTCCGGGTGGCGCTTGCCACCACCCACCTGCCGCTCGCAGCGGTTCCAAAGACAATTTCCCAACCTCTTCTCACACATGTGATTCGTCAGGTCCACCACGCACTGGTGGCAGATTACGGCATCGCGCGGCCATGCATCGGTATCTGCGGCCTGAATCCACATGCCGGAGAGGGTGGGTATCTGGGTCGGGAGGACATTGAGGTCGTTGCGCCCGCGATTGAGGTTCTGCGCGCCGAAGGCATGCGGCTCGAAGGCCCCCTACCGGCAGACACTGCCTTCACACCGCGGCTGAGGGAACGATATGACGCCTACGTCAGCATGTTTCACGACCAGGGTCTGCCGGTACTCAAGGCCTTAGGTTTTGGAGAGGCGGTCAACGTGACGTTGGGCCTGCCTTTCATCCGCACTTCCGTGGATCATGGTACCGCGCTCGATCTGGCCGGCACCGGACACGCCCAGCCCGGCAGCTTCGAGGCCGCCCTGCGGCTGGCGGTGGAAATGGCGCGCAATCGATACACCCGGTCAGCGTGAGTCTGTTCCCCGCAGATCCCGGGGCCGGCGCGCGCAAACGTTTCGGCCAGCATTTTCTGATCGATGCGCAAGTCATCGAGGATATCGTCCGGTGCATTGGCCCAGCCCCGGGCGAAACCATCGTTGAAATAGGCCCCGGTCGCGGCGCGTTGACCACCGCGTTGCTGCAGCGAGGAGCGCATGTCGAAGCCGTCGAAATCGACCGCGACCTGGTGCGGGAGCTACGGCGTCACTTCGGCGCCGAGTCGCGCCTGGAGGTGCACGAGGGCGATGCGCTCAATTTTGACTTCCTCAAGCTCGCCGCGCCCGGCGCACGGCTGCGCATCGTGGGCAACCTGCCCTACAACATCTCCACCCCCTTGATGCTCCGTCTTCTGAAGCTTGGTCACGGCATCAAGGACATGTGCTTCATGTTGCAGCAGGAGGTGGCCGACCGTCTGGTGGCCCACCCTGGCACCGCGGATTACGGCCGACTGGCGGTCATGACCCAGGCTTTTTGCGAGGCTGCCGTGGTGCTCGAGGTCCCGCCTACTGCATTTGCTCCACCGCCCCGGGTGGAGTCCTCGGTGGTCATGTTGCGACCCTTGGCCGAGCCGCCTTGCAGCTTCGAGATTCTCGAAAAGATCGTGGCAGAGGCGTTCCTGCACCGGCGCAAGATGTTACGCCAGACCCTGGCCCGACGCTTCGCACCGGAAACGCTCAGTGAACTCAGGATCGCCCTTACCGACCGGCCGGAAAACGTTTCCGTCCAGCAATTCATCGGACTGGCCACACTCGGCCAGTGACTCTTGCACACCTTGGTGATTGTCCACAGATTCTGTGGATAACTCTGTTGAACACCGTCGGGTAAAACGCGTATCTCCTTGTCTCACGGGGCCTCGGTCTGGATCGGCGAAATATTCACCAATCTCTATCTTTAGTTATTTCGAACAATAAGTTAGAAGCTTTCTTGAAAGCCCTTGATGTACTCAGGAAGGTAACCTTGGAAAATTATCGCAGCGCAGTATCAGATGTGCATAAACACCCGTAAAAGTCTGTCCAAGTCAACGCTTTAGACACGGCTCAGATACTCTTTCGTGCAACAACTCAGCGCGCACGGAGTGCGGTGAGCACCGGGGAGGTCTCGGGCTCCAGACCGTGCCAGAGTGCGAAGGCTGCGGCCGCCTGTTCGACCAGCATGCCCATGCCATCGCGCAGCCTGTTGCAGCTGGCCAAGGTCTGACAGGCAGCCAGGAAAGGCGTCAAAGTCGACGTATAGAACATGTCGTAGCAATGGGTCTGGGGGCTCAGGAGTGCCGGAGGGAAGACCGGCGCTTCGCCGCTCAAGCCGGCCGAGGTTGCATTGATGATGAGATCGGCCGGTACCGTCGCCCCCTCCGGCTGCAGCGTGCTGATTGTGCCCAAGGCCTGGAAGCGCTCAATCAGGGCTTCCGCTCGCGCCTGGCTGCGGTTGAGCAGCACGATCGCGGTGACACCCGCCGCAAACAACGGAGGGATCACCCCCGCAGCGGCCCCCCCGGCACCCAGGATGGCCAGACGCAGCCCTTTCAGAGACAAGCCCCAGTTGAGGGTCAGGTCCCGAACCAGTCCAGTTCCATCCGTGTTGTCAGCGCACAGTGCGCCTTGGGCATTCCACCACAGTGTGTTCGAGGCCCCGGTGGCCTGAACCGCCGGAGACACCTGAGCGGCAAGCGCTGCAGCCTCTTCCTTCAGCGGGACCGTGACGTTGACGCCTCTGCATCCAAGTTCCTGCAGCTGTTCCAGCGTATGCGGGAGCTGGCCAGGCCTTGCTTCAACCCGCTCATACTGCAGGGCAAGACCGAACTGTTCGGCGAAGGCCCGATGGATGAAGGGCGAACGGCTGTGACTGACCGGGAAACCCGTGACGGCGCAGAGCACCGCACCGGGAACCCGGAGAGGGATGAGGGAGACGTCGGACATGATGCGCGTTGTGGGCCTCGGTTCGGATCTTTATTGTAGGGCCGCACGATGATGCCGGGCACCTGCCCCGGACCCACCACCGCCTCAACCGGAGCGATCACCATGAGCGAACCTCTCTGCCCGCAAAAAACCCCCATCAAACTCGATCTGGAGGCTGGCCAGTACTACTGGTGTTCGTGCGGAAAATCGGCCCGACAACCTTTTTGCGACGGGGCACACAAGGGCTCCGAGTTTTCACCCTTGGCGTTCAAGCTGGAGGAGAAAAAGACAGTTTGGCTCTGCGGATGCAAGCGTACCGCCAAGCCACCCTTCTGCGACGGTGCCCACAAGGCGCTCTGAGTTCAGAGCAAGACATCCGGGGAGCGAGAGCGGGTCTACCGTTCGCTCTCGTCCGCCCGGTGTCCGGTGTTCTCCAAATGCTGACTTTCGCCCGTCAGATCGCGTCGGTGCCGGTCTCGCCGGTGCGGATACGGATCACGTTGATGAGCTCCGTCACGAAGATCTTGCCGTCACCGATTTTGCCGGTGTTGGTGGCCTTCGCGATAGCTTCGATGACTTCATCGAGCTTGTCATCGGAAACCGCCACCTCCAGCTTGGACTTCGGCAAGAAGTCGACCACATACTCGGCGCCCCTGTAGAGCTCGGTGTGCCCCTTCTGCCGACCGAAGCCCTTGACCTCGGTCACTGTCAGGCCTTGAACGCCGATTTCGGACAGAGCCTCACGGGCATCGTCCAGCTTGAAGGGCTTAATGATCGCTGTCACAAGTTTCATCATTCGACTCCCAGTTCAAAATCGCTGTGGGTTACCCGCCTTGAGCTCTTTCGCCACGACACAGCCCGAGGCAGGGCAGGTCCAGCGCAGGCTGGCGACTTGGGCGGGACTTTACGACAAACCGGGCGCCTGGCGCCCTGAATTTTTCGCGTCAATCCCGGCACTGCGGACCAAGCGCCAGATTTTCCCCGGTGCCGCCGTGCATACGCACCTTCCTGCCTGCAGCATGCATGCCAGAAATGCCAAGTCGCTCTCACGTCAATGAACGCCCGGGCTCACCACTGCATTTACGCGACTGCATCGCCGCGCCTGACAAATAGAGTCCCACTCTGATTTCAAGCATACGCTGCGATCTGGTGCGTCGCCGGACCAATCTCTATTGGAAGCACCATTTTTGTGCGCTCGGCCTGCGCCGCCATCCAGGTGGAGACGCCAGACAACGCGCCTGTCCACTGGACTCGAACCCATTCCCTCAAGTCTAATCGCGCCATGAATCGTCTCAATCTCAATCAATTCGCAGAACAGCTGCTGGCGCTGTTGCCAGCCTCAGCAGGACTCGCACAAGAAGAACTGCGCCAAAGCATCAAGGTTTTCATGGAGGGTGCCCTTGCGCGCATGAATCTCGTGACCCGTGAGGAGTTTGATGCCCAGGCCGCGCTCCTGGCCCGGACGCGGGAAAAGCTCGACCGCCTGGAGGCGCTGGTCAGCGAGATGGAGGCTGCGGCCAGCAACTGAGCGGGATCTTCTCCGGGCTGGAAGACCGCGCCACAGAGGGTAAAGGGGCGTAATCTCGATCGTGATGGCCAGGATGGCCTGCAAGGAAAGGATTCCGAATGTCACTAGCCGTTGCCTATGCGCGAGCCCAGCTGGGCCTCGCCGCACCGCTCGTCGTAATCGAAACACACCTGACGCCAGGCCTTCCCGCCTTGAACATGGTTGGGCTCGCCGAGGCAGCCGTGCGCGAAAGCAAGGAACGCGTCCGGTCCGCCATCCTGAATGCAGGTTTCGAGTTTCCTTGCCGCCGCATCACCATCAATCTGGCGCCTGCCGATTTGCCGAAGGAAGGAACCCGCTTCGACCTCGCGATTGCCCTCAGCATCCTGGCCGCTTCGGGCCAGATTCGTGCCGACGTCCTGCCCGCCTCCGAGTACCTCGCGGAGTTGGCACTGACCGGGGCGCTCCGACCAGTCAAAGGGATCCTGGCGGCCGCGCTCGCCGCGCACGGTGCCGGGCGTGCGATCTTCTGCGCGTCCGGCAATGCGCAGGAAATCTCACTTTGCGAGGATCTGCTGGCTCATGCGCCTACCAACCTGCGTGAAGTCTGCGATCATCTTGAAGGCAAGGCCTTGCTGGCACCGATCCCGCACACACCGCCATTGCCGACAGCTGCCACCAACCATCCTGATCTCGCAGACGTCCGGGGTCAGTTCGCGGCGCGGCGCGCGCTGGAAATCGCCGCTGCTGGCGGGCACAACCTGCTCATGGTCGGGCCACCAGGTACGGGCAAAACAATGCTGGCCATGCGACTGCCGGGTCTCCTGCCCCCGCTGTCCCCTGCGGCTGCGCTGGAGGCGGCCGTCGTGCGTTCAGTCAACGGCTCACTGGCCGGCACCACAGATTGGCGGCAGCCACCGTTCCGGTCTCCGCATCACACGGCCTCCGCCGCGGCGCTGATCGGTGGCGGCAGCGTTCCGCGTCCCGGTGAAGTTTCACTAGCACACCTCGGCGTGCTGTTTCTGGACGAACTGCCGGAGTTCAGTCGGCATGTGCTGGAAGTCCTGCGAGAGCCACTGGAGAGCAGATGCGTGACCATTTCCCGGGCCTCGCGCCAAGCGACTTTCCCTGCGGATTTCCAGTTGGTCGCGGCGATGAATCCCTGTCCCTGTGGCTACGCCGGGGATCTCTCAGGCCGGTGCCAGTGTTCTCCAGTGCGCATCGCGCGCTATCTGGAGCGGGTGTCTGGTCCGCTCCTTGATCGCATCGACATCCAGGTCGAAGTGCCTCGCGAGACGGACTGGCTGCAGCACGCGGCCGACGAACGGCTCGAGTCGAGCGCCGTAGTATCGGCACGCGTGACGGAGGCGAGGCGGCGGCAACTTGCACGACAGGGCTGCTTGAATGCGCGCCTCGGTGCTTCTGGTATCAGTACCCACGCCCCACTGGGGAGGGAGGCCGCCGCGCTGCTCGAACAAGCCTTTGCACGCTTCCGGATTTCGCCCCGGGTCTACCATCGACTGCTGCGCATGGCGCGAACGATTGCAGACCTCGCCGGAGTCGAGCAGGTAAGTGCGGGTGATGTCGCAGAGGCGTTGGGCCTGCGAAGAATGGATCGCCAACAGGCAGAGCGGCAGATGCTTTACGGTGGATGAGGGCATCCCTTAGATTGCCCTGACCAACAGGTCCCCGAGAGCCGCATACCATGAGCAGGAATATCTTCCCGGAGCGCGATGGCCCCATCCGGATAGCTGTCGAGACAGCCTATGTCCCCGAGCAATCAGAGCCGGCGCGCAAGCGTTACGTCTTCGCCTACACGATAACCATCAGTAATGAGGGCGAATTGCCGACCCAGCTGCTGACCCGGCACTGGGTAATCACGGATGCCGCCGGCAAGGTCCAGGAAGTGAGAGGCGAAGGTGTCGTGGGCGAACAACCTCGACTGGAGCCGGGAGATTCCTTCCGCTATACCAGTGGAGCCGTACTCGAGACACCACTCGGGACCATGCAGGGCACCTATCACATGGTAACCGACGAAGGGACGGCCTTCGAGGCGCCCATTGCGCCGTTCCGTCTCTCCATGCCGCACGTGTTGCATTGATCGCCGTCGAGGCGTTGCCCGTCGCACAGAAGCCGCCGCATGCCGACCTATGCCATAGGGGACGTCCAAGGCTGTCTCACCAGTCTGGAAGCCTTGCTCGAGGAAATCGACTTCGACCTCACGAGCGATCGGCTCTGGTTCACCGGAGATCTGGTCAACCGCGGCCCCGACAATCTTGGCGTGTTGCGTCTGGTGCGGGGCTTGGGCGAACGCGCGGTAACCGTGCTCGGCAATCATGATCTGCATCTTTTGGCGCTGCGCTTCTGTCCGGAGCAGAAACCTCGGCGCGGAGATACGCTCAACGACGTTCTGGAGGCCCCTGATTGTGATGCGCTCCTCTCGTGGCTGAGGCAGTGCCCGCTGTTCCATCATGATCAGGCACTCGGCTACAGCCTGGTGCATGCCGGGGTGCCGGGCGAGTGGAACATCGGCGAAGCTCTGGCACACGCGGGTGAAGTGGAGGCGGTATTGCGCGCAAATCATCCCGAAAATTTCCTGTGCGCGATGTATGGCAACAAGCCGGCACGCTGGCGAGCCTCATTGACGGGAGAGAAGCGCCTTCGCTACATCACCAACGCCTTCACACGCATGCGCTACTGCCAACCGGATGGTGAGCTGGACTTTGAAACCAAGGAAGGTCTGGATGCAGCACCAGGCGATCTCTTGCCCTGGTTCATGCAGCCCGCACGGGCGAGCCGTGGAGCGCGCATCGTGTTCGGCCACTGGTCTACCTTGCGACTTGAGGCTCCACAGGAGGCGGCATTCGGCGTCCACCCCCTGGATACGGGCGCAGTCTGGGGAGGCACGCTGTCAGCGCTATGCCTGGAAGATGGTCGTCGGTTCAGCGTACCTGGACTCGCCGGGCGCGTATTCTGAACGCCGGGATTCAGCCCGCTGGCGCGCGGCGCTCCAGAATCACGAAACTGAACGGCAGAGCGTTATCTTGATCAGGTGGGTGCGTCTCGCGTGAGATCTCCACCCATTCGTTGCGCGGATACTCCGGAAACCTAACATCCCCGCTGACGTCTGCATCCACTTCTGTCAGGAAAAGGCGAGACGCCAGCGGCAACGCTGCGGCATACAGCGCGCGACCGCCTATGATCATCACTTCTTCCGCATCGCCAACCACAGTGAGCGCTTCTTCAAGCGATGAAGCAACCTCGCAGGCCTGATGAATCTCCTGTGGATGGGTGGTCACGACGATGTTTCTGCGTCCCGGGAGCGGTCTTCCAATCGAGGCATGGGTCAAACGCCCCATGATGATCGGATGGCCGAGGGTGATGGCGCGAAAGCGCTTGAGATCTGCGGGCAGATCCCAGGGCAGCCCTCGTTCCCGACCGATCACGCCATTGCGAGCGACGGCGACCACGAGATTGACGCGCATCTCAAGGCTGCCTTGCGCGGAGCTGCGCACGTGTAGCCCGCGTCATACCGCAATCGGTGCCGGAATCGCAGGATGAGCCTGGTAGCCCTCCAGGGTGAAGTCCGCATACTGGAAATCGAACAGGGATTTGCGGGCCGGATTCAGCCGCATCACGGGCGCCGGAAAAGGCTCGCGCGACAATTGCAGATCTGCTTGCTCGAGATGATTCAGGTATAGATGGGCATCCCCCAGCGTATGCACGAAGTCACCGGGGCGCAGGCCACAGACCTGGGCAATCATCAGTGTCAGCAGGGCGTAGGACGCGATGTTGAAGGGCACGCCGAGAAAGACATCTGCGCTGCGCTGATACATCTGGCAGGATAACTCCCCGTTTGCGACGTAGAACTGGAACATCACGTGACAGGGTGCAAGCGCCATCTGCGGGATCTCGCCGACATTCCAGGCACTGACGAGATGACGTCGCGAGTCCGGATTGCTTCTGAGACCCTCGATGACCTCGCTGATCTGGTCGATCACTCGGCCATCGGCGGCATGCCAGCTGCGCCACTGGGCGCCGTATACCGGTCCAAGATTGCCTTCCTCATCCGCCCATTCATCCCAGATGGTCACACCGTTTTCGTTCAGGTAGGCGGTGTTGGTCCCTCCCCGCAGGAACCAGAGCAGCTCGTGGATGATGGACTTGAGATGGAGTTTCTTGGTGGTGAGCAGGGGGAAATTCTGCCTCAGGTCGAAGCGCATCTGGTAGCCGAAAACACTGAGAGTGCCGGTGCCGGTACGGTCATCCTTGCGCACCCCGTGGTCGCGCACATGGCGCACGAGATCAAGATAAGTCTGCATGCTAGGTTGGTCCCGCTTCAGGAAACTGTGATCGCGCACGCCAGATGAGCACGGTACCGGCCAGCATCATGGGCGCAGACAGGAGCTGTCCCATGGTCAGCCAATCACCGAACAGAAACCCGATGTGGGCATCCGGTTCACGCAGGAATTCGACTGCCGAGCGGAATGTTCCGTAACCCAGCAGGAAGGCGCCAGAGATCCTGCCACGCGGCGCACCGCGCGCCCACAGCCACTGCAGAATCACCCACAGCACCACCCCCTCCAGCGCGGCCTCGTAAAGCTGTGACGGGTGCCGCGGCACGCCGCCTGCCGCAGGGTCGGCAAACAGTACAGCCCAGGCAACGCTGCTCGGGGCGCCCCACAATTCCTGGTTGACGAAATTGGCCACGCGACCGAAGAAAAGCCCGATGGGCACCACAGGCAGTACAAAGTCTGTCAGCGCGAGGAAAGTGTGACCTCTGCGGCGGGCATAGAGCGCGAGCGCAACGATGAACCCGATGACGCCCCCGTGAAAAGACATGCCGCCGCGCCACACCGCCAGTAGTGCCATTGGCTCGTGCCAATATTCCGCAGGATTGTAGAGCAACACGTAGCCGATACGGCCGCCGAGCACGGCGCCCAAGGCTGCGTAGAACACGAGGTCCCCGACCTGGTCCGCATCAGTCAGAACGCATGCGGGACCCGCGCGGCGGGCGAGAATCAGCCAGCCTGAGGCAATTCCAACGAGGTAGGCGAGTCCGTACCAATGGACGGCCACCGGGCCCACGGAAAAGGCGATGGGATCAATGGCAGGAAATGGCAACATTCGCTTCTGATCGTATCACGGGCCACGCGCGGCAGGACCGACCGACGAACAGACCCGGAGCGCGCCTCACGCAGTGCGAAGCGCGGAGGGTCGAGCGGCGGGCGGGCCAAACTTGGCAGTTCAGGCCCGAGGACGTAATCCCGGCACTCCTGCGGCTGCACACCGGTCGCCCTTCCGCGGACGAAGGCAGATGTCCGCTACAGGGCATCCCGCTGCACAGCCGCTTCCACTTGGTGAGCCGGAAGCCGCACGCAGAAGGACCGACCGGCGAACAGACCCGAAGCGCGCCTCACGCAGTGTGAAGCGCGAAGGGTCAAGCGGCGGGCG
>JAURMM010000009.1 GCA_030830685.1 Gammaproteobacteria bacterium
CGCTTGAGCGCAAGGATTGACGGAAGCTTGATTAGCGCATCGCCCAGCAGGTCTTCCGCAGTGTGAAACAGCAGCGACGCCACTTCAGTAGGGCTTGTATGATTTTTCTTCGGAGAAGCGTGACCCAAGACACTGGTCCACCTTTTTCTTCAAGGCCGCCCGGCGGTCATTGGTGAAATAGACACTACGCGCCAATGCGATGAAGGCCTCATCAAAACGCTGCTGCCGCTCCAGCTCACGGATGTCGTCCTCTATTGCCCACAGTTTCTCGTTGGTCGCCCTCAATTCGGCGCGCAAGGTCGTAAGCTCGGCGGCCTGCGCCTTGCCGGGGATTTCTTCCCACACGGCACTCAATTCAGCCAACTCCGCACGTACATTGTTGAGCTTGGCCGGATCCGCGATGCGCTCAGACTTGATTTCGAGAATGGTTATCTTGTCCAGCAATTCACCACAGGAAATCTCGATGCGGACAGTCATCCCAGAGACCCTCTGAAGTAAGCGCAGATGGTAGTCGAGTTTGGAGGACCCGCCTCCAACCGGCGTGACGCACTCGTGACTCGGCCATGCCGATTCATGGTTCGTCGTCGTTGTGGTGGAATGCTGGCGTGCAAGATCTCCACTGCCATGCGGTTACCGTGCGCTGGTAGAAGAAAGGCTTTATCCCCGCAAGGACGTTGCCTAGGCGTTGACTTTCGGCATGATCTCCTCGACTAGGCGCTTCAAGTCGTCAAGCGTCTTCGACACCGGCACACCCGAGAAAGGAGGCCAGAGCAGTGGCATGTCCATGCCCGCGTCCTTGAAGCGCTTGAGGTTGTCGGTGATTTGTTTCGCCGTTCCCACCAGAAGATTGCTCAGCTTGCCATTGTTTGTCTGGTCGGTGGGCTCGTCGGTAATCGCAAACCAGATCATGCTGCACATGTCGAAACCGTTCTCGAGCGAGCGGCCGCTGCCCATTTCATCCAGCTCGTGTTGGATTTCTTTTTTCCAGCGAATGATCTCCTCCGGAGTATCCTGAATACCAATCCATCCGGCCAGGTTGTATTTCGCAATCCGTCGTGCTGAGCGTTTGGGATCTTTCAGGCCGCTGAAGTAGATTGGCGGGTGCGGTCTCTGGATCGGCTTCGCACCGAAACCGCAGCGCTCGAAGTCGGCAAATTCGCCGTGATATTCGAAGAGGTCATTGGTCCAGATCCCCTGCATCACCTCGATGGTCTCGCGCACATGTTTGTGTCGTTTCGGGAAAATGTGCGCGGCGCTGGCAGCGGCAAATTCTTCAGGCATCCAGCCGGATCCGACACCGACATTGACCCGACCGTTCGAAAGGTGATCGACGGTCGCAATCTCGCCGGCCAGTACACCGGGCGCACGATAGGGGGTGTCTATGATGCTCATTCCGATGCGCAGTTTGCGGGTTTTGGCAGCAAGCCATGGGATCAACGGCATGCCGTGCAACCATTGACCACGGGCGGAAACAGGCAAGGCTTTCGGGAATTGTTCCATCATGCCAAAAGAGTACTGGAGCTTTTGCTGATCCGATGCCTCTGGCACCACGATGCGATCCAGAGTCCAGACCGAGTCGAAGTCCAGGGCCTCAGCCTGCAAGGTGAGGTCTTCGAGTTCCTGCACCGAGATCTGATCGCGGAAATTTGGCAGATAAAGAGCGAGCTTCATCGATTTTCTCCCGAAGAAAAGTTGCCGCCGGCGCGGGGCTTGGGTCGAATCACTGTTTCACGCGCGGAAAAGGTGTTCGCTGGATGCTCAGTATAAAGGGACATGGGCGTTATTCAGCGATGATGCAGTGCACTTTCGAAGTGCCTCGTCGGCAGTCTTCGGGGCCGGCGGTGGTCTTGCGCTGGTGAAACTATAAAGACATCCGCAGAGGTTTATTTTCCGATGCAAAACCGCCCGAATATTTCCCCCAGGAGGTCTTCGCTGGTGAAGTCGCCAGTCAGTTCCCGCAACGCTCTATGTGCCAGACGCAGGCGCTCTGCGGTTTCCACCACATCCGCACCGAATTCCTCCCTGTCGGAAAAGCCGACCAGGGATTCCGCCTCCATAAGCGCGCGGAGGTGACGTTCCCTGGCTAGTAGCGGCGTGTCAGTCTCGGCTTCCCGCACCAGAGCGCGGCGCATGTTTTCGCGCAGGATATCGAGACCCTGTTCGTTGCGGGCTGTGATGGCAATCTCGATGGGTCCGGCGCCGCTTTGCTTCTGCTCCGGCAGCTCTCCCACCAGATCTATCTTGTTCCTCACGAGGATGAGGCGCTCACCGGCTTCCGGCAGTATCCGTTGCAGGCTGACCGACGACGCTTCTTCTTCTGCCGCGTCATAGACCAGTAGTACCAGATCCGCCTCTGTAATCGCTTCCCATGCGCGCCGGATTCCCTCCTGTTCTATCGCCTCCTCCGCATCGTGCAATCCAGCCGTATCGATGAGTGTTATGAGCATGCCGCCCAAATCCAGCTCTGCGGTGAGAACGTCTCGCGTGGTCCCGGGTTGTGGACTCACGATTGCTCGGGTATTCCCACTCAGGGCATTCATGAGGGTCGACTTGCCCGCATTGGGTGAACCGCAAAGTACGACGCGCTGGCCGCGCGCGAGTTGTGCGCCGTGACGAGCATTGCGCAGCAGCTCGCTGATCTCGGTCTGTATTTGTGTGGTTTGCGCGTGCAGTGATTCCAGATGATGTGCGTCTTCCACCGCGCTCTCATCGCTGAAATCGATCCCCGCCTCCAGCAATGCCCGAACTTCGACAAGGCGTTCAGCAATTGATGCGGCTGCTCGGGAGAAGTGCCCCGCCATGGCGAGATTGGCAGCCTTGAGAGCTTGCTCCGTGCTGGATGAGATCAGATCTGCCACAGCCTCTGCCTGCAGCAAATCCAACTTGCCATTCAGAAACGCGCGTTCAGTGAACTCTCCCGGTCGGGCCGGGCTCGCGCCCCGGGCATAGAGGGATTGCAGAAGTGCGGCGAGGATCGCGGGGCTGCCATGGGTGTGGAACTCCACCATGTCTTCGCCCGTGTAGGAGGCGGGACCTGGGAAGTAAAGAACGAGACCTCGGTCGAGGACCGTTCCATTGGCGCGATACATGGGCAGCAGAGTCGCCAAGCGCGCCAAGGGTACTCGCCCAACCACATCACGTGTGATGCGTGCGCTTTCCGGACCGGACAGGCGCACGATGCCGATTGCGCCAGGGCCCGGTGGCGTCGCCATCGCCGCAATCGTGCTGACTGGCACGCGCGACGTGTCCGCCACAAGCGCTGGTTTCAGGCCTTGCGCTCTTCCGCCCGCGTCACGGTCCATTGCTGTGCGATGGAAAGGCAGTTGTTCACGAACCAGTAAAGCACCAGCCCAGCGGGGAAAAAGGCGAAAAAGGCACCAAAGGCGAACGGCATGATCTGCATGACCCGAGCCTGGATGGGGTCGATAGGGGCAGGGTTCAATCTGGTCTGCAGCCACATGCTGAGAGTCATCAACACAGGCAGTACGAACAGGGGATCCTTGATCGAAAGGTCCTGTATCCAGAGCGTCCATGGGGCCTGGCGCAACTCCACACTTTCCAGAATGACCCAGTAGAGCGCAATGAACACCGGGATCTGGATGAGGATGGGGAGGCAGCCCCCGAGTGGATTGATCTTTTCGGTCTTGTACAGATCCATCATCGCTTGATTGAGGGCTGCGCGGTCATTCTGGTGCCGCTCACGCAAGGCCACGAGGCGTGGTTGCACCTTGCGCATCTTCGCCATGGATCGATAGCCGGCCGCTGAGAGTGGATAGAACATCAGTTTCACAGCAAGGGTCAGCAGGATGATCGACCATCCCCAGTTGCCGGTCAGTCCATGCCATTGATCCAGAATCCAGAACAGAATCTTTCCGATGAACCAGAGCATGCCGTAGTCAACGGTCAACTCCAGGCCTGGCGCGACATCTGCGAGCATCTTCTGGAGTTTTGGTCCAACGAAGATTCTGCTCGTCGTTTCTGCGGATTCTCCCGGGTGCACTGTCTGTGCCGGACCGTAGTACCCGACGATGTAGTTCTCTTCGGAAACGATGGACGAATAATACTGGTAGGCGACATCTTTCGCGGGAATGATTGCGCCCACAAAATAGTGTTCGAGGATCGCGGCCCAACCATTGGCGGTCTCGACCTTCACTGGCTCTTCGGTGAGGTCTTCAAACGTGTATTTCTCGTACCTCTTTTCCGGCGTCGATATCGCCGCACCCGTGAAGGTGTGGATGAAATACTGGGTGGTGTCGATGAATTTGCGCTGCAACTGGTCGTAGTGGTGATAGGTCCAGTCAGCGCTACCGTTGTTACGAACCTTGTGAGCAAGCTCAATCTCATAGCTCCCACGGCGCACTATGTACTGCTTGTCTACTTCGATTCCTTCCGGACTGCGCCACGTAAGCGTGACGACGAGAGTGTCTTCACCTGGGGCGAGTTCGTGGTGAGAAGATAGGGCGCTGAAGGTTGCATAGTGATCAGCGCTGGCTGCGGTGTTCGCCTTCAGGCCACTTTGGTGGATGAAGTAACGTTCGCTGGATGTATCAAGTAGTTTGAAGGAGGTCTCTGGATTTTCTCCATCTTCAGGGTAGCGACGTAGTGCCGCGCGTTCGATCACTCCTCCAACCGGATTGATCACGAGAGACAACAAGTCTGTTTCGACAATGATCGGCTCCACGACA
The DNA here is from genome assembly GCA_030830685.1 of Gammaproteobacteria bacterium. GTDB lineage: Bacteria > Pseudomonadota > Gammaproteobacteria > CAIKBL01. The sequence goes on from JAURMM010000009.1 coordinate 4,686, forward strand.
CCAGCTATAGGCGTAGCGCTAGGAAGATCCGCAATGGCTGGCGCAGAGATGGTCGGTGCGCCGGTGAGGTCCGGCAGATCTCTGACGGGTGTCGCGGTGTCTGGCGTTTGAGTGCTCGCCTGTTCAGCAGGTGCCGGCACTGGACCGTAGTCCCGCTGCCATGCCTCCCACAGCATCAGTGATACGAAGCTCAGGGCGATGAGGACAATGAGTCTGGTCTGGTCCATGGTGGTGTTTCAGTCAGGCTGTTTGGCGAGTGGGTACAGGCACGACAGGTCTCTCCAGGCTCCGGCAAGCATTTCGAGCAACTCCGCATTGCTGGTCTGGCGCGCAACAGGATTCATTTGCACGACTACATCGGCAGGGGGGAGACGATCGAAATGGAGACGAAAAGATTCACGCACCAGGCGTTTGAGTCGGTTCCGATCGACGGCGCGAGCGACATTACGTTTGGATACAGTGATGCCGAGGCGCGGTGTGTGGGCAGGGGAAAGACTGGCGTAGACGTTGAAGCAGTGAGTGCGGGTCTTGCGACCTGTCCTGAGCAGGCGGAGGTAGTCCCTACCCCCGCACAGTCGGGAGCGCTTGCTGAATCGACTGATCGCGTCAGACCGGCGTCAGGCGGGCGCGGCCTTTGGCCCGACGGGCTTTGAGGACAAGACGGCCACCGCGGGTGGCCATGCGGGCGCGGAATCCATGCGTGCGGGCGCGCTTGAGTTTGCTGGGCTGGTAGGTGCGTTTCATTGTGGTGACCTTGGGTCCGCTTGTGTAAGCCGCGCATGGTAGTAGGTGCCTGATAGCACTGTCAATTTGGCGCCTTGTGAATAAATTCTCTACGCCTGTGGATAACCCTGAGGTGGGTCGCTAGACTCTCTCCCTCGCCCGCGACAAAACAATAGAAGCCCACCGATGTCAGACCCCTGGCTGCAGTGCCTACACACGCTGGAACGCGAACTCACACCCCAGCAGTACAACACCTGGATCAGGCCGTTGCTCAGTCGCAAGACGGACGCTGGCGTGCAGGTGGTTGCGCCCAACAGGTTTGTCGCTGAGTGGGTGAAGGACAAATACGGCGCCCGTATCACGGCATTGCTGCAGGATTTGGACGAGCGGGTGCTGAACGTGAGTTTCACGATCGGGGAAAGGGCTGACAGCCTTGGTGGCGTTCTGCCAGAGCCCGCGCGGGGTGCTGATGCTGCGCCTGTAATGGTGACCGCGCCGGTCGTCAGCCCCAACCCAGCCAGTCGCGGGCTCAAAGGGGATTTTACTTTTGAGAGCTTCGTGGAGGGCAAATCCAACCAACTGGCCAGAGCGGCGTCGCTCCAGGTCGCCGAGAATCCCGGCAAGGCTTACAACCCCCTGTTCATCTGTGGTGGGGTGGGTCTCGGCAAAACGCACTTGATGCAGGCCATCGGCAACCTCGTCCAGGCACGCAAACCAGGGGCCAAGGTCCAGTACATCCACTCCGAAAAATTCGTGGGCGATATGGTGCGTGCGCTGCAACACAACAGCATCAACGAATTCAAGAACAAGTACCGCACCTGTGATGCCTTGCTCATCGACGACATCCAGTTCTTCGCTGGCAAGGAGCGCTCACAAGAAGAATTCTTTCATACTTTCAATGCTTTGCTGGAAAGCCAACAGCAGATAGTCCTCACCTGCGACCGTTATCCGAAAGAGGTAACGGGAGTGGAGGAGCGCCTGAAATCCCGTTTTGGCTGGGGTCTCACTGTGGCTATCGAGCCTCCCGAACTCGAGACGCGGGTGGCCATTCTCATGAGCAAGGCGCAGCGGATTGGTCTTGAGGTCCCGCATGAAGTAGCGTTCTTTGTAGCCAAGCGCTTCCGTTCGAACATCCGGGAGCTGGAGGGAGCGCTGCACAGGATGGAAGCCAATGCGCACTTCTCAGGCAGCGCCATCAGCATCGATTTCGCGCGGGATGCCCTGAAGGATTTGCTCGCGCTTCAGGACAAGATGATATCGATAGACAACATACAGAAAACCGTGGCCGAATATTACAAAATGCGGGTCTCGGACCTCGTCTCGAAGCGTCGGAACCGTTCCGTGGCCCGCCCTCGTCAGCTGGCCATGGCCTTGGCCAAGGAGTTGACCAATCATAGCCTGCCGGAAATTGGAGAATCCTTTGGGGGCCGGGACCACACAACGGTCATCCACGCCTGCCGCAAGATTGCAGAGCTCCGTCGGAGCGAAAGCAGGCTCAACGAAGACTATGTGAACCTGGAAAGAATCCTGAGCAGTTGATGTGGAAAACCTCTGTGCAGTCTGCCTCGATCAATTTAATCCACAGGTCAGGCCCTGCTTATCCGGCAGAAAGTCGGTCTTTTTTCAATTTCAACATATTGATTAAAAAGAACAAAAAAAATTGCTCACCATCTCAAGCCCCCCTATAACCACTACTTATCCCTATACAAGAATATGAAAATCAGTATTGAGAGAGAGACTTTGCTGCTCGCCCTCCAGGCTGTCGCCAATGTTGTGGAA
>JAURMM010000062.1 GCA_030830685.1 Gammaproteobacteria bacterium
AGTCGCTGGCTGAGGGAGAACGCCACCAGACGGTTGAGCATCACTCGCTCCCGAGGGCCTTGAGTGCACTGGTTCCCCGGATGACAACCTGCTGACCGGCCTCGATGTCACCCTCGATGACGCTGCGCTTGGCATCCTCGGCCAGCACTTTCACCGCCACCCAATGCACGCGGGCACCTTCCGGCTCCGGGGTTATCACATAAACACCGGAAGTCTCTGCATTGCGCACGATGGCAGTTCTCGCCACGCTGAGCGCACCAGCCGGTGCAGGTACGGTCAGGGACAGGGCAACACGTTGCCCAGGCGCGAGGCCGCTGTTTTCCGGCAGTGTCGCGCGCACGGTGACGGTCTGGGTGGCTTCATCGACTCGCAGGCCACGCCCGGAGACAGGTGCATCCACTGTCCCCGTATCGAGGCGCGCACCCTCTCCCAGTACGGATGCCAGTCCGAGCGGAGCGCGCGTCGTGAGGCGCCAGCGCGTGTCCCGGGCCAGCACAAAGGCAACGGACATCGCCTCCACCGCTTCACTGGTACTGATTTCACGCGACACCACCACGCCACGCTCGGGGGCGGTAAGGCGATAGCCCGTGCCGTCATTGTTGTCTGGTTGCAGGCCGCCGAGATTCGCTTCCAGCCCGGCGAGCTGGGCTTCCGCACTCGCGAGGGTGGCACGACTGGCTTCCGCCCGGGATGCCGATACGATGCCCTCGGCCAGCAGTGTCGCATCCCGATCTGCCTGCTTGCGCGCAAGGTCCCTGGCCACTCGCTGCTGCAGCAGTTCAGCCCGCGCCGTGCCATAGTCCTTGCTGCTGAGGATGGCGAGGGTGGCAGCCTTTTCGACCACTTCCCCTTCGTCCACCAGCACCTGTAGCACTCGCCCCGCAAAGGGTACGGTGACTGCCATGTTGGAACCGAGTGAAAGTTCCACCCGACCCGGCAGCCCCCGCAGGGTGATCTCGGATGCGGCTGCCGCCGCTTCAGCCACCACTCCGAGCCGCTCGAGCTCGGAGTGCTTGAGCGCCATGGCGTCCTTCGCCTGTGCACCTGCACAGAGCAACAACAGCGGCCACAGGCATGAATGACGCAGGTACCGAGCAAGCATGAAGCGGGAATCCTGTACTGAGGTGCGCATGAGCTGTCCGCCGGAGTCTACGGCAGTGGTCGCCGTAGTCAGGAGATATGGATCAAGTTTGTCGGCGGACTGAGAGCCTGCTCCGCCCACCGTTCAGACCTTGTGCTGACTCCTGAAGAGCTCTACCGCAAGGGCGCAACGCGCCTCCGCGGTTTCTGGGAGGGAATCCAGCGCATCGATTGCATCCAGGCGGAGCTTCAGTCCGCTGCGGTTCGCGATCTGGATGGCGAGTCCGGGACGCGCATTCAATTCTAGCAGCAAAGGCCCGTGGGTGCGATCAAGCACGATATCCACACCCAGATAACCGAGGCCAGTGAGCTCATAGCATCGTGCCCCCAGCTCCAGCAGGCGGGGCCAGGCCGGAATCTGGATGCCGGCGAGCGGCACACCGTAGTCGGGATGTTCCGGCACGGCTCTGCTGTGCCACACGCCGCCGGTGGTGAGGCCGGTCGCAATCTCGATACCCACCCCCACGGCACCTTGGTGCAGGTTGGCCTTGCCGTCGGACTGGCGCGTGGGCAAGCGGACCATCGCCATGGTGGGCACGCCGCGATATACCAGTAGACGGATGTCCGGCACGCCCTGATAGCTGACCGGATCGAAAATTGGGTCCACCCGCACGCGATACTCGATCATCGCCTTGTCGGGCACGCCGCCCAGACTGTAGATGCCGCTCAGGATATTGGAGGCCTGATACTCGATCTCCGCCAGGGGCAGGCCTCGTCCATCGGTCTTGACGAACATCTCGCGTCGCCGACCGTCGATGACCAGCACGCCCGCACCACCAGAGCCGCGGGCCGGCTTGATCACGAATTCACTGTAGGGCTTGAGGATCTCGCCCAGACCCGACAGGTCATGCTCGGTGGCAATCACACCATAAAGTGCCGGTACCGAGATTCCGGATTCAATGGCGAGCTGTTTGGTGGTGAGCTTGTCGTCCACCAGCGGATAACGCCGCCGTGGATTGCGCTTCATGATGTAGGCGCGATTGCGCGCGTTCAGGCCCAGGATGCCCCGTTTGCGCAGTGCGAGCCAGGTACCGATCATGCGTGCATCAATCCTTGGCCAGATCCTTGAAACGCAGGATTTCGCTCAGCCGGTAGCCGGTGTAGGCACCAAAGACCAGACACAGCGAAAGCACGACCAGCAGCAATTCAGGGAACACGAACATCAGGTAGACGAGGTGTTCCTCCGTCATCGCAAAGTATCCGAAGATGGCAACGGTGAGGCTGCCGAGGAATTCCTTGATGGCATTGGCAGGCCCACGCTCTTCCCACACGATGGACATGCGCTCGATGGTCATGGTGAGAATCACCATCGGGAACAGCGCAATCGACAGCCCCTGCTCAATGTGCAACTCATTGCTGATGAGCGTCACCGCCAGCATGAGCGCGATCACGATGACCAGCACACTCGTGAGCCGGGGTACGAGCAGCAGGCGCAGATGAGTTACTGCCCCGCGGATGAAGAGGCCTGCGGAAACCACGATGAGAAACAAGGCCACGCCGGCCGCAAGCCGGGTCTCACGGAAGGCGAGTGCGACCAGAATCGGCATGAACGTGCCGAAGGTCGGGATGCCCACCACCATGCGCATGATGACGATGACGAAGGCCCCCAATGGCACCATCAGCAACACGCGATACACGTTCTGGGTAGCTACAGGCAATTCATTCAGAGACAGCGTGAGCAGGCCGGTATCCAGCTTGCCATCCACCCGCTGGGCTACGTCCAGCTGGGTCATGGGTGTCTGGGCCGCCGAGAAGGTTACTGACACATTGCTCACGCCCTTGGTTTTCACCAGTTCGCGATCAGCAAACTTCCAGACGAGGAAGTTGGCCGGGTAGCCAGGCTCACCCGTCAGCGGATTGAAGCCCCGCCATTCGTCCCCGTTATGGACTTCGAGCCAAGGCATGAGCTCGCGGCCGGTGAATTCTCCATCCAGTGACAGGCCGTGCACGATGCGGCTGGGAATGCGCGCACCGGCCAGGATCTTGGTGAGCAGGAGAGGCCATTGCTCGGCGCTGGCAGATTTCCGAATGACCTTGGCGTTCTCATCGTCCGAGTTGTTGAGGGCCGCCAGCAGCAGGCTCGTGAAGGTCACCACATCGGCCGATTCAGCACGGGCACGGGCAAGCAACGCGCTGACGGCAGATGCCAAAGGCTCCCGGTACTCAGGAACCTCGGGGAAGGTTGGGGGCGGCCCGTCGGTGATGGCGCGCGACTGATCGCGTTTGGGGTAGACCTTGGTGTGGTAGTACAGGGCTTGCGAGCCGCCAGCCCGGCGCACTGTCCAGACAGCTTCTGGTACTGCCTTTTCGTCTCCGCCGACCGCAAGCCCGAAGCCGCGCGAAACGAAGTCTTCGTCCAGCACCGCAAAGCCGCGTGGCGCGCCAGGCAACGCGAGGGTGACCTTCGCCGGCAGTCCACGACCCTGAAAATTAACGCGGGCCTCCACATCCCAGACGGTAGCCTCTGCCGAGGGATCCAGTGGAATACCGAGTCTGCTCACCTTGAGATAGACGAGCCCGAGACCCACTGCAGCGAATATGAAGGCCCAGACAAAAACAGCCGAAACACGCACCTGCTGACCTCCTGCGAAGACCGGTCCGTTACTTCCTGGAGGCGGGACAGGTGGGTGTAGCGTTGTATTTCGCGGCGGGATCGATCACCGCAATCTCCGCCAGGAAGCGCCGACCCAGGAGCACCGGGTAATTGAACTTCTCGCGGTTGGTGAGTGTGAATAACGCTTGATAGCGCTTCTCACCCAGACAGAATTCCATCTTCACGCTAGGCCGAATCGATGTCTTCTCGCTGCCGCGGAGCTTGATCTTGATCTTGCGTTCCAGGCGTTTTTCCACGAGCAGGGTTTCGGCCTTGGGGTCCCGGTGGTCAAGCGAAAGCTTGAAGCGCACCCATTCCTTGCCATCCTTGTCGAAGTACTCGATGCCGGTGGCATGAATGGCAGCCGTCTTGGCGCCGGTATCGAGCTTGGCCTTCACCACCATGTCCCAGGGCTGGAGGCGTATCCGCTCTAGCCAGCCGAGCTGGAGGGGGTCTGCAGCATGGGCGGCGCTGGTGGAAAGAAGGGTAAGCAGAATCAGGAGGGCAGGCTGTACGTAGCTGCAGCTTTGCGTAACCAGACGCATGGTGTTTGTAGGCCTCGGTGCAGGTTAAATGTGTGGGGATTTCAAGGTGTTCCATGATACGCCCAAAGCTCGCGCCCATGTTAGTGAGGTAAAGGTGAATCGGAGGCTAACAGACGTGCGCCCCGAGCCCATTGCCGCGAGTCGCGCCACCGCCTTTGATCCGCGTAAACTCCGGCCGTTTCCTGATTCCGTCCCGGAGCTCGCCATGCAGTATTTCGAAGATAACGCGCTCTCCATCGGCAACACGCCACTCGTGCGGCTCAACCGTGTAGTGGCTGCAGACCGCGCACTGGTGCTGGCCAAGATTGAAGGTCGCAACCCAGCCTACTCCGTGAAGTGCCGCATCGGTGCGGCCATGATCTGGGATGCCGAGCAGCGCGGGCTGCTGAAGCCCGGCATGGAGATCGTCGAACCCACCAGCGGCAACACCGGTATCGCCCTCGCCTTCGTGTGTGCCGCCAAAGGCTATCCCATCACGCTCACCATGCCGGAGACCATGAGTCTGGAGCGTCGGAAAGTGCTGAAGGCCTTCGGGGCGAGGCTGGTGCTCACAGAAGGCGCGAAGGGCATGTCCGGCGCCATCGCCAAGGCCGAGGAACTGGTGGCGCGAGACCCGAACCTCTACTACATGCCCCAGCAGTTCAGGAACCCTGCCAACCCCGCGATTCATGAAAAAACCACCGGCCCGGAAATCTGGGACGCCACCGATGGCCAGGTGGATGTGATTGTGGCTGGTGTGGGCACGGGTGGCACCATCACAGGCATCTCACGCTACCTCAAGCACACGCGTGGCCGGTCGGTGCTCGCGGTAGCGGTAGAGCCCGCCACCAGCCCTGTGATGTCGCAGCATCGGGCGGGCGCCGCACTCCAACCTGCACCCCACAAGATTCAGGGCATCGGCGCAGGTTTCATTCCAGAGACTCTCGATCTCTCGCTGGTCGATCGCATCGAACAGGTGAGCAATGAAGAAGCCGTCGAATATGCGAGGCGCCTGGCCACAGAGGAGGGGATTCTGGCCGGCATCTCATGCGGCGCGGCGACCGCCGCCGCTGCGCGCCTGTCCCGGGAGGACGCCATGGCGGGCAAGACCATCGTCGTCATCCTGCCGGATGCCGGCGAGCGCTATCTCTCCAGCGTGTTGTTCGAAGGTATCGAGTAGGACTCTCGCTGCATCGAAGCCCGATCAGAGATTGGGTGGGATCAGCAGCATCGCCCCGACGTTCACCAGCATCAGCACCAGCGCTACCAGGAAGGTGTAACCCACGATCTCGCCGAAGCGCAGCTTGGTCACCGCGAGAATGGGGATAGCGAAGAAGGGTTGGATGAGATTGGTGGTGGAGTCTCCGTAGGCATAGGCGAGCGTGGTGGTAACCACGGAAACATCGAGGGAAGCGCCGGCAGGCAGCAGGAACGGTGCCTCGATCAGCCATTTCGAGCCTGCTGAGGGGATGAACAGATTCATGAAGCCTGAATAGAGATAGACCACCAGCGGGTAGGTCTCGGTACTCGCTACGCGCGCGAAGAACTCACCCAGCCAGTGACCCAGCGGCGTGAACTGCAGCAGGCCGAAGATGCCGGCGTAGAACGGAAACTGCACGACGATGCCCCAGGCGCTGTCCATGGCCGCCCGGCAAGCCCTCAGGAATGAGGTGGGGCGCCCGTGCAGGCAGAGCGCAAGCGCCAGGAACACGATGTTGTAGGAATCGATAGTCCAGCTCTCCGCGAAGCCCTTGGTCGCCATGGTGTTGGCCAACGGATAGATCAGCAGAATCAACGCAAGCCAGACCCAGCCTCTGAATTGATCGAGCCGCTCTGCTGGCGTGCGCGGCGGGGCATCTTCCGGCGGTGGAGCAGGCAGGATGGCTTCCGCTTGCTCCGGTGAAAGCGTGCGTGCGCCGTGACGCGGATGCAGGATGACTACCGTGACGAGCGCCACCACGAAGATCACACACAGATAGCCAAGATTGAAGCTGTTGAAGAGCGTCTCGTTGATGGGATAGAGCCGCTCCACCACCGCGGTGCCGCCAGGTGTGCTGGGCGTGACCAGAGGGTTGCCGGGGGTGGCCAGAATGAGCGGGGCCGAGCCCGAGAAACCGCCATGCCAGATGGTCCCGAGCCCGAGGTAAGCACTGGCAATCAATACCCGCACATCCGCGCGTGGGTTGCGCCGAATGAGGAAGGGCGTGAATAGCGCACAGGACACGAGACAGAACGCCCAGTTCAGATAGCCCGTGAGCATGGAAAAGATGCCGGCCAGCACCACGGCCTGCAGGGGGCGTTCGGGATTGGGCAGACCTGCGAGCCAGTCGAAGAATCGCCAGGCGGGGCGAGACGCCACACAGGCATAGGCGGCGACCATCGAGAGTGTGAACTGCATGCCCAGGGTGAGCAGCTTCCACACCCCCTGGCCCCACGCCAACACGGCCTGCTCCGGTCCAACGCCAGGGCCCACCATGGCAATGATCATCGCCACGGCGGTCAGCATCATGCAGATGACCCAGGCATCCGGGATCCAGCGTTCCGTGAATTCGGAGAGACGTGCGCCCAGGCGGCGCAGGAGTTCAGCGGGGTTCATGCAACTGGAGGGCGCCTGAATTCGGGTGAATAGTCTGCGAGGCGTCCGTAAAATAACGCGTTATATGCGTATAAGCGAACTCTTCCACAGCATTCAGGGCGAGGGCCACCTCACGGGCAAGCCCATGTTCTTCATCCGGGCCCAGGGCTGCGCAGTGAAATGCCCCATCCGGGAGGTCTGCGACCAGCCCGAGTCACTGACTTTCAAGGGGGGCACGGAATACACCCCGGTTGAACTCGCAGAGCTGGCCTTGAAGGCCGTGGGTGCACGGGGCTGGGTCTGTCTGACTGGCGGGGAGCCTGCAGAGCATGAGGATTTCGATCGCGTGGTCGCCGAGTGTCGCCGGCGCGACCTCTACATCAATATCCAGACCTCCGGCATGCGTCGTGTGAATGCACCCTGGGATTGGTGCACCGTTTCCCCCAAGGGGTTGGTGGACGAACTCGCCATGGATTTCGCCCAAGAGCTCAAGATTGTCTACACCGGACAGCCGGTGGAGGTGCTTCGGGATTACTACGAGCGGTTCTCGGCGTGGAATTACTACCTGCAGCCTTGTTGGTCCGGTTCGGGCAGCAATCAGGAGGAGACGCTTGCCATGGTCTACACGCTCAACCGGCTGGGCCTGCGCTTCGAATTCACCGCCCAGTGGCACAAATTGCTGGGCGTCCACTGAGACACGCATAAAAAAAGCCGCAACCTTTGCAGGTCGCGGCCCGGAGGCTCGCGGAGCGGTTTTTCCGAGGGGGAGGAGGGGAGGAGGTCCCCGCCCCGCGATTGCACACCTGTCAGACCGCGCCCGGGTATGAGAGCCGGGTCGCAAGGAAGGCCACCAGCAGCGCCCAGGATGCAATGCCTGCAATCCCGACGCCGACGGAGGCGAACAGTTCCTGTCGCTTGCTCATGTCTATGACTCCTCTGCCTTGTGGCTGATGCAGTCGGTGAGTCCCGCACCCTGCGGGTCACCCGTCATCCATGGGGCGCATCCTACGCACGGGATGTTGCGTAGAGATGTCCTGGAAGAGGCTGTTTGTTATGGAATTGTTGCGCTGCGATATTGCAACAGTTCGGCAACCTGACGGCGCAGGTTAGCCAGGTCGAGCGGCTTCTTGAGCAGTGCCCGTACTCCGGCGGCCCTGACGGATTCCTCGTTGATCTGGTCGCTGTAACCAGTGTAGAGCAACACCGGCAACCCGGGACGTAGCGCGAGCAGCGCCCGGGCCAGCTCGATGCCGGTGACCTTGGGCATGGTCTGGTCCAGCAGCACAAAGTCGTAAGGAGCTGGGTCAGCCTCGAAGCTGGCCAGCGCGGCTTCCGAGTCCTCATACCGCGTGACGGCAAGACCCCAGCCTTCCAGCAGTTCCTGCATGAATTCCCCGACCTCGGCGTTGTCGTCTACGCACAGCACACGCCCCTCGAATACCGGCTTGTCCGCCTGGCTGCCGGGCTTGGCAGGGCGAGCAACGGTGCTTGCCTGCTGTTCGTCATCACACGGCAGCAACACCCTGATCGTGGTGCCCTCGCCTGGCTCGCTGTTCACGATGAGATGGCCGCCATACTCGTGAACGATGCCATGCACGATGGCGAGTCCCATGCCGGTGCCTTTGCCGGTTTCCTTGGTGGAGAAGAAGGGTTCGAACATGCGTCGCTGCACCTCCGGTGGAATTCCCGGCCCCGTGTCGGTGATCGCAAGCTCGACAAATGTTCCATCCAGCGGCAGCCGGCAGGATGCGCAGCACACGCAATCCACGCAGACTCGCCGGGACACCGCGATGGTGAGCTTGCCCACGCCCTCCATGGCATCGCGACTGTTGATGCAGAGATTGAGCAGGACCTGCTCGAAATGCAGCGGGTCGAGCACGATAGTGGGGAGCTCTTCGGCGATGTCGCGCGTGACTTCGATGGAGGAAGGCAAGGTGGATTCCAGCAGGCCCATCATGTCGCGTGTGACCTGTGCAATCTGCACCGGACGCGGCTGACCGCGCCGGCCACGACTGAAGGTCAGCATCTGCTGCACAAGATTGCGCGCACGCAGCCCGGAGCGATGCGCGCGGTCGAGATACCGGCTGAGCCGGACATCCTCCAGCGATTCCACATGCTCTTTCGCCATTTCCACATATCCCAGCAGGCCGGTGAGGATGTTGTTGAAATCGTGCGCGATGCCGCCTGCAAGCTGCCCAACCGTCTCCATGCGCTGGGCATGGCGCAGTTGTTCTTCCAGTGCGAGGCGCTCTTGCTCTGCAGACTGCCGGGCCGCCTCGCTCTCGGCGCGTTCGATTTCGACCACCACACGGTCGGAGAACAGCCGCAGCAGGGCCTCGATGCGCTCCGGATGCTGGAGTCGCCCATGGCTCATGACCGCGATCACCCCCAGCGCCTCGCCATCGCTGCCCGTCAGGGGGAAGGCCGCATAACCTTCCACCCGCGCCCCTCTGAAGTCCGGGGACGTGAAATGCTGGCTGACCTCAGCCGGATAGAAGCGGAACTCGCGGCCGATGACCGTGGAACAGGGCGTGTCCGCCAATGGATAGTGGAAGTCGCGCACCCAATGGCCATCCACCCACAGTGCCAAGGCTTCGATCTCGGGCGGGGCGGCGTTCTGGCGCAACACGCCGATGAGCGCGATGTCAGCCTCCAGCAGCTCCGCGAGACTGTGGGTGAGATCCTTGAAGACCGATTCGCGTTGGGCCCCGGACAGGGCCACTGCTGCCTTGAGGAACAGCTGTTCGGTGGCGGACCCTTCGTGCGCCTCATGGTGCAGCAGGTTGCCGAGGATTGCCGCGGCCTTGGATGTGATCGGCAGTGCCATCAATCTTGCCTCGCAGAGGTGAACATGTATCCCACGCCACGCACCGTCTTCAGCACGCTGGGGTGGTCGGGGTCGGGCTCGATTCGCCGACGCAGGCGCGCGATGCGAATGTCGATGCTACGGTCCAGTGGATCCCACTCGCGGTTGCGCGTGAGACTCATCAGCTGGTCCCTGGTCAGTGGTCGATTGGGGCGTTCGGCAAAGGTCTTCAGCAGTTCGAACTCTGCGCTCGTGAGCGGCAGCTCCTCGCCGCCGGCGTCCAGCAGCTGGCGGGTGTCCAGATCGAGGGTGGCCCGGCCCATCACCACCTGATGGGTTTCAGGTGCTGCCTGCGGCACAGGCTCGCGGGCATAACGCCGCAGGATGCTTTTGAGGCGGGCGCGCAGCTCGCGCAGGTCAAAGGGCTTGGCCAGGTAGTCGTCGGCCCCCACCTCCAACCCTACGATGCGATCGATGGTGTCGCCCGCGCCGGAGACCATCAGGATGCCGATGTCGTACTGCTCGCGAATGAAACGCGCGAGCGACAAGCCGTCTTCGAGCGGCAGGCCGATGTCGAGCAGCACCACGCGCGGCTGATGTGCGGCAAGGAGCGTGCGCGCCTCCTCGCCGTTGGCAGCACACAGGACCTGGTATTGGTGGCTGCCTAGATAGTCCGCAAGCAACTCACGCACCGTTGCGTCATCATCAACCACCAGAATCGATTCGCCTGCCCCGGCCATTCGCACTGCGCTCCAGTCACTACATGTCGCGCCGCATGGGACGCGGCCACGAGCATACCTCAGCGTGACGCACCCGGTGCGGGCGTCGGAGTGGGAGGCTGCCCGGCGCGGCCGTTGACGCCCCCGCAAGCCTTTGCGTACCTTCGCCGGGCGCGTTCATTTTCATTCCGCAGGGGATCTCTCGCATGCCTTTCCGAATTTCAGTCGAT
>JAURMM010000063.1 GCA_030830685.1 Gammaproteobacteria bacterium
GAGCATGGTCGATTCAAGGTGCGGAAGCACACCATCGACATGCCGCCCGGTACTCGCCGCAGCTATCGCGTCACTGCAGACGCCCTGGGCCGCTGGGCTTATCACTGCCATCTCCTCTATCACATGGAGGCGGGCATGTTCCGGGTGGTGGAGGTTGACGAAGGTAAGACAGGGTGAGGAAGTGCGCCCTCGCCTTGGTGCTGTTTCTCCCAAGTGTCGTCGCTGCTGCGCCACATGAGCATGCGCACTCCTCCGAATCGACACCCTCCGGACAGCACCCGTCTGCACATCGACAAACAGAACCCCCTCACCCATCCACATCGATGTTGCCGCGCTCACCGATCCCACAGGTGACGGATGCCATGCGTGCGGCGGCATTTCCGCCCGGGTTGGATGGGCATCCAGCCCACGGCAAGGCGCTACGCGCACTGCTGCTGGTGGAAAAACTTGAATGGCGGGACGGTGCAGACGGCGGGGCACCGGTGTGGGATGTCTCGGCCTGGTGGGGAGGCCCTCTCAATCGTGTCTGGCTGCGAACTGAAGGAAGCCATTCGGCAGGCGATGAGACCGAAGCCCACCTGGAGCTTTTCTGGGGCCACGCAATCTCTCGCTGGTGGGATGTTCTGCTCGGGATTCGGCAAGAGTTCTCGGGCTCGAGCCCGCGCACATCGATGGCTTTCGGGGTGCAGGGGCTGGCCCCCCAGTGGTTTGAAACCCAGCTGACGGCGCTCGTTTCCGACGAGGGGCACCATGGACTGGCCTTGCAGATGGATCGCGATCTGCTTCTGACCAACCGGCTCATCCTACAGCCGAGGCTGGATCTCGAGGCCCGGGCCCGGGATGAACCGCGGACAGGCCTCGGCAGTGGCCTGTCTGTCGGGCGTTTCAGCCTGCGGCTGCGCTACGAGGCGCACCGCGAATTCGCCCCCTATCTTGGCATTGAATGGGAGTGGGCATTCGGAGATTCCGCGGATTTCAGACGGGCGCAGCGCCGCGCGGTTGAAGAGACACGATTGGTCCTTGGTCTTCGCATGTGGTTCTGAGTGCTCCCCGGCAAGGGCCACCTTGCTACGCATTCGCTACACTGCGACTCCTGAACGACCATCAGCCCGGGACGTCCCTGCATGAAAAAAGTCTCTCCTCATGACGCCATCGCCGCGCTCCCACGCAGCGGAAACCTCATCATGCCCGGCGGCAGTGCCGAACCGGTGAGCCTGTTCGAGGCCTTTGCCGAGGGGGTGGAGCGCTTTCGGGATCTGAATGTTTACTCCGGGTTCGGTTTCGGCAGCTACGGTTACCTCAAGCGGGGCTTGGGCGAGCATTTCCGGCTGGTGACCTGGCAGGCCTCCGGCGCCTTGCGAGCACTCTTCAAGGAAAACGATCGGCGCAAGGTCGGCTTCGTGCCGATACGCCTTGCCGATCTCAATCGGGTGGTGAGCCGCGAGGGTCCCATCGTTCCCGACGCGGTGATCGTGCAAACCACCCCTCCGTTGCCGGATGGCACGGTCAGCCTTGGTGTTTCGGTAGGCGGCAACCTGGATTTCGTGCGGGATGCGCGGCTCGTGATTGCAGAATTTAACAGCAACATGCCGGCCACTGCCGGTGAGAGCCGGATTCCCCTGTCGCGTATCGACTTCGCGACCGAGGCCGCCACACCGCTCGCACACTACGGCACGCCCCCGGCCAAGGCGCGTGACCAGGCGATAGTCGAGCATGTGATGGGGCTGATACCGGAGAATGCCTGGGTACAGCTCGGTATTGGCGCAGTGCCCGATCGGGTGCTCGCGCAACTGGCCGGGATTCGCGGCACGAACCTGTTCTCCGGTCTGCTCACCAGCGGTCTGCGCCCATACCTTGAACAGGTGCGTCATGACCCCAGCATCACGGTGGGTGAACTCGCAGGCGACCAGGCCTTCTTCGATTTCTGCGGCACCGATGACCGCATCCGCATGGCGCCGCTCAGGGTTACGCACAATGTGGCGAGTCTGGCCGCGCTGCCACGTTTCGTCTCGATCAACTCCGCCATCGAAATCGATCTTCAGGGGCAGAGCAACGGTGAAACCCTGGGCAGCACGCCCATCAGCGGGGTGGGCGGCAGCATGGACTACGTGGAAGCCGCAGCCCAGAGTGCAGGTGGCATCTCAATCATCGCGATGCCTGCCACTACCGAGGACGGCCGGCATTCCAAGATCGTGGCGCGACTGGCTGCGGGTGCTCCGGTGACCACGCCCCGCTTTGCGGTGGACTGTGTAGTGACCGAGTTCGGGGTGGCCCATCTCAAGGGGCGTGACCTGTGGGCCCGGGCGGATGCGCTGATCGGTATCGCCCATCCCGATTTCAGGGATGAACTCGCCAATTCACTTTCCTGAGAGGTTTCCGATGATCAAGCTCATCACTGTCTTCAAGCGTCGCAATGGCCTCGATCTGGAGGCCTTCGAACGCTACTGGGTGGACCGTCACGCGCCGCTGGTCGCCCGTCTGCCCGGTCTGCGACGTTATGTGCAGTCGCAGACCATCGCGGGTGGATACCGACGCGGAGAACCGGCCATCGATGGCTGCGAGGAACTGTGGTTCGATGATCGACAGGCCCTTGGATTGCTGCAGGAGACGCCGGAGCTTGCAGCCGTGCGAGAGGACGATAAGTCCCTTATGCAACCCGCCACTCGGCGCGAGATTGTGACCGAGGATGTGCTGATCAAGGACGGCCCCATGCCCGCCTCCGGCGTCAAGAACATCGAACTCGTTCTGCGCTTGCCGAACATGGCACCGGAGGCGTTCCACCGCTACTGGATTGAACACCATGGGCCGCTGGGCGCATCCATCCCGCAGGTGCTGCGTTATGTGCAAAGCCATACCTTGCTGGAGGAATACGGGGAAGGGCGCGTGCCCTCGCTCGATGGATTGGCGCTGACCTGGTTCGAGCATACAGAAGCGATGCGGGCCGCGGCGCTGACGCCGCAATATGCCGAGACCCGTGCAGACGAAGGCAACTTCGTGACCGAGCCACTGGATTTCGTGATCACGCGCGAGCGCGTGCTGGTCGGCTGAATGGGCAAGGGAGCACTCCCGTCAGAAGTGTTGCATGCAGTGCTCGACTGCATGCCCGTGGCACGCCTCGCGCTACGTGATTTTCACGATGCTCCGGAAGCGCTACCGATTGTGTTTGCGCGTGTGGACGAGGTTCTTTGGTCGCCGGTAGATGGAAAACCCAAGGGCCGCGCGGGCGATCTCGGTCGGCTGGCGCGTCTGCAGCGCTCACCAGAGGTGATGTTGCTGCTCGACCACTATGCGGATGACTGGGGCGATTTGTGGTGGATACGGCTGCGGGCGACCGCAAAAGTTGTCACCGGCCGGGATGCCGGATGGTCAGCCGCAGAAAACGCTCTGACCCGGAAGTATCCGCAGTATCGCGAGGTGCCTTTGTTCAAGGATGAGCCGACGCTGCTCCGGTTTGACTGGCGCAGCGTGGGCTGGTGGGGTAGCGACGGTCTTGCCAGCATGGAACGCTGGCTAGGCAGTTACAGCTGAAGGCGGGTTTGTCCTAGGGACTCGATTCCGGCGAGGGCCGCCCCGCACACTCTCACTGGGCGCAGGGTACTACCTTGCGGGCGGTGTCCTTGGCAAAGAGCTTCTGGCCGTCCGGGGTCTTGCCGTCCTCGTGCCATTTCTCGGTGATTTCCAGGCAGAAGGAACCTGCGTTCTCGAGTGTGGGCGCGAGATCAACCGGCTTCGCGCCACCAACCTGCAGGTTGGGGTTGGTCGTTGCGTAGCTGGGCGCGATAGTGTTGCCGGCACAGCCGCCGAGCAGGCTGGCGGCGGCGAGTACGGTTACGGGAACTACCGCTGCAAACGGAAAGCGTGACATCTGAACTCCTGAATCTGGTGCCGGGTCGGGCGGGCGGATTCTAGGCAGGTGGTCTGTCTTCGGCAATGGCCCCTGCGCCAATCA
>JAURMM010000064.1 GCA_030830685.1 Gammaproteobacteria bacterium
GCGAAGCCACCACAGACCACATCGCCGAGCACATCGAAGATCACGACATCCGTGTCCTCGAGCAGATGATGCTCCTTCAGCAGCTTGACCGTCTGCCCGACCACGTACCCGCCGCAACCGGTGCCTGCCGGTGGCCCGCCTGCTTCAACACACATGACGCCGTTATAGCCTTGATAGACAAAATCTTCGGGACGCAGCTCTTCGGCGTGGAAATCCACGGACTCCAGCACATCGATGACCGTAGGCATCAATTTCTTGGTGAGCGTGAAGGTGGAGTCATGCTTGGGGTCACAACCAATCTGCAGCACGCGTTTGCCGAGCTTGGAAAAGGCGACGGACAGATTGGATGAGGTCGTACTCTTGCCGATACCCCCCTTCCCGTACACGGCGAAAACCTTGGCCTTGCCGATATTGGTGGACATGTCGAGAGCAACCTGCTGGCTGCCTTCACCGTCTGGGCGACGACCGGTCTGTCCGGGTTTTGGAAAGGGCACAGTGGCGATATTCATGCGGCGACCTCCTGGCAGACACCCTCCAGACGATCCTCGAGGTCTTCGCTGGCTTTTTGCAGCGCCTCCAGGGTTTCCGGGTCGGGTTCCCAGTATTTGCGATGGCTGGCTTCAAGCAGCCGATTGGCGACCCTGGCGGTCGCGTGAGGGTTGAGCGCAGCTAGACGCTCATACATTTCCTGATCCTGAACAAAAGTCTCGGTGATCTGCTGGTAGACCCAAGGAGCAACCTGCCCGGTGGTGGCGGACCAGCCCATGGTATTGGTGACCGCAGCCTCGATCTGGCGGACACCCTCGTAGCCATGCTTGAGCATGCCTTCATGCCATTTTGGATTGAGTACCCGGGTCCGTGTTTCGAGGGCAACCTGCTCGGAAAGGGAACGGACCGTTCCCTCCCCGTTCGTCTGGTCACCGACGTAGACACCGGGCGCGCTGCCACGCGCGCGACCAATCGCACGAGAGATGCCGCCGAGCGTGTCGAAGTACTGATCGATGGTGGTGACACCGAGCTCGACCGAATCCAGATTCTGGTAGGCGAGCTCCACGCGCGACAGCACAACACCCAGCAGTTCCGGCTGGGCGGTGGGCTTGCCGTTCCGGCCATAGGCAAAACTCTTGCGGCGCGTGTAGGTCTCCGCAATTTCATCCTCGTCGTCCCAGCGACCGTTGTCGATGAGGTGATTGACGTTGGCGCCATAGGCGCCATCGGCATTGCCGAACACACGCAAGGCAGCCGTTTCGAGATCGCCACCATGCGCCTGCTGGTATTCCAGTGCATGCTTGCGCACGAAATTGGCTTCAAGCGGTTCATCTGCCTGTGCGGCGAGGAAGAAGGCTTCCGCCAGAAGGCGGGTCTGTAGCGGGAGCAGATCCCGGAAGATACCTGACAGGGTGACAATCACATCGATGCGGGGCCGGCCGAGCTCTGCAAGCGGAACCAGTTCAGCCCCGGCCAATCGTCCGTAGCCATCGAATCTCGGGCGCGCGCCCACGAGCGCGAGGACCTGCGCTATCGGCCCACCTTCGCTCTTGAGATTGTCGGTGCCCCACAACACCAGCGCCACGGACTCCGGCAGGCTGCCGGCATCTTCCTCATACCGAGTCAGCAGTTTTTGCGCCTGTGTGCTGCCTGCATGCACCGCACTGGCGCTCGGCAGCTTGAAGGGATCGAAACCGTGAAGGTTGCGCCCAGTGGGCAAGACGGATGGGTTGCGCAACAGATCCGCGCCAGCGACAGGACGAATGAACCGTGCAGACAGGGCACGCGAGAGCGCCGGAATCTCGGTTTCTTCTACCAGCAGCCGGGCTGCGCGTGAAAGCTCCGGATGCGTCGCCGAGAGCTCCGCATTACCACCGTCGACCAAAGCCTCGATCAGCCCGGTTACCGGCTTCGAACCCTGCAGGGATTCATGCATGGCCGAGAGCAGTTCCACTCGTTGTTCGCGGCTCGGAGCCGCACCCACGACATGCAAGCCGTGGGGGATGAGTGTCGTCTCGAGCTCTCTCATGGCGTCGAGCAGCTGCGCTGCACGTGTCTCGCAGCATTCGACAGGCCAGGCCGGCTCGGCTTCGCACAGCTCCAGTGCACCGCCTTGGGTCTGGATCAATCCCGCGAG
The DNA here is from genome assembly GCA_030830685.1 of Gammaproteobacteria bacterium. Classification (GTDB taxonomy): domain Bacteria; phylum Pseudomonadota; class Gammaproteobacteria; genus CAIKBL01. Next base: position 2,126 of record JAURMM010000064.1, read on the forward strand.
TTGCAACCGCTCTGCCTGCATGTCCGGTGGCAGCTCCCGCCATCGCTCCAGCAGCGCCTTGAGGTCTGACAGGCCGCGATAAAGCCCCGCATGCGTCACCGGAGGAGTCAGGTAACTGACAAGCGTGGCGGCGGCGCGCCGCTTTGCAATCGTACCTTCGGAAGGATTATTGGAGGCGTAAAGATAGACATTGGGCAAATCGCGGATGAGGCGATCAGGCCAGCACGCCTCCGACATTCCTACCTGTTTGCCCGGCATGAATTCCAGCGCTCCATGCGTGCCAAAATGCAGGACCGCATCGGCCCGGAAATCCTCGCGCAGCCAGGTGTAGAAAGCTGCAAACGCATGGGTAGGCGCAAAGCCGCGCTCGAAGAGCAGACGCATCGGATCGCCCTCGAAACCGAAGGCAGGCTGAATACCGACAAAGACGTTTCCGAACTGCGCACCAAGGACAAAAAGGTGACTTCCGTCGCTTTGCTCTCTGCCAGGGGCCGGGCCCCATTGGCACTCGATCTCCTCCAGCCATTTCTCCCGGCGCACATGATCGGCTGCGGAAATTCTGGCATGTACATTGGCCAAGGCGCCGTACCGGGCGGCGTTGCCCACCGTGATGCGTTCACGCAATGCATCCACGGACTCGGGCAGTTCCACCTCGTATCCGTCACGCTTCAGCCCGCTCAGGACATTGAACAGCGATTCGAACACGGCGAGATGAGCAGCGGTCCCGGTATTCCCGGCATTCGGCGGAAAGTTGAACAGCACGATACCGAGACGTTTGTCCACGTTGCGTCGATGCCTCAAGGCCACGAGCTTCTCGACACGGGCGGCCAGCATGTTCGCCCGCTCCGGATGGACCTGCATCTCGTGAGGATCTCGCCCACGCCCGGGCGCAGCACCGCCTTCGCGTCGTCCGCCGAAGACCATGGGGATGATGCTGCCATCCAGTTCCGGCAAGGACACCATCATCGTGGCCTCAACCGGCATCAATCCCTGGGCAGACGCCTCCCATTGATCGAGCGACTGGAATTCCACGGGAGTCACGGACAGGTAAGGCACATCGAGTCCCGCCAGCACTTCTTCGGCGGCGCTCGCATCGTTGTACGCAGGACCACCCACCAGTGAGAAGCCGGTCATCGATACAACCGCATCCACGATAGGCTTGCCTTCAACGTGGAAGTAGCGGGAGATTGCCGGCCTCGCATCAAGGCCGGAAGCAAAGGCCGGAATCACCCGGAGTCCCCGGGCTTCCAAGGCTTCAATCACACCGTCGTAGTGGCGAGTGTTGCCTGCCAAGAGATAGGAACGCATCAGAAGGAGGCCGACCGTTCCCTTGCCGTGGGCTCCGCCCATGGAGGGCAACTTGCGGATATCGGTTCCGAGACGACCCTTCATGCGCGGGTGGTAGATGCCGGTATCCGGGTAATCCACGGGATCCGGAGCCTTGCCAGCCTTGCGCAGACCTTCGCGCTCAGCGCCCGCATAGCGCTGTACAAGGAAACGCATGAGGCCAGCGATGTTTTCCTCAGATCCTGAGAGCCAGTATTGCAACACGAGGAAATAGGAGCGTACGTCCTGCGCAGTACCGGGGATGAAACGAAGCAACCGGGGCAGGCGTCTCAGCATCTTCATCTGCTGTTCACCAGCACCGCTGCCCTGGGAGCGCGATCCCCGCAAGCGCTTCAGGAACGCAAGCGGCCCGCCGCTCTGACGGGACTGCATGTCAAAGCGGCCGAGACGGGTAAGCCGCGTCACTTCGGCAGCGCAGAGCACGCAGGCCATGGCATCACAGTGTTCCCGTCTTTGCCGGAGGGCTTCCAGCACGGGTTGGTAGTGGTCTTCCATGAACAGCATGGTTGCCACCACGATGTCGGCCTTTCCGATGTCATCGACGCAGCGCTGGAGTGCGTCGGCGTCACTGCTCCAGTCGGAAGCAGCGTGCATCACGAAACGGAAGCCCGGCAGCACACGCGCAACGGCGGTCGCGGCACGCTCGGCAGCACCGGCCAGATGCCGGTCCATGGTGACCAGCACCAGCCGCAAAGGCGTCGCCTCAGCGACCGAAGTGGGCCTTGGCATCGTAGAGTGTCTCCACCGTAATCATGGCCAAGCCTCTTTCGCGCGCAAAACGCTCGGTGTTGCGTCGCGCCTTGCCACGGACGAAGAACGGAATCTTGCGCAGCTCCTGCTCCGTTTCAGGCGCCCACTGCAAGGAAGTCGAAGCATCCTGGTTCCCTGCTGCTGTGGAAGAGTCAACTTCCGGAGGTGAGGGCTGCGCAGCAATGCCCTTGCCAAGATGCGAAGGCACCGCCCTGTCGTTGAACTCGAAGTCTTCCCTGAACATCTGCAGCAGATGTTCCTCGAGCCCCATCACCAATGGGTGCACCCAACTGTCGAAGATGACGTTTGCACCCTCGAACCCGTACACCGGGCTGTACCGGGCCGGCACGTCCTGAACATGGATGGGTGTTGAGATCACCGCGCAGGCAATCCCGAGTCGCTTGGCAATGTGTCGCTCCATCTGCGTGCCGAGGACCAGCTCCGGTGCCGCCTCGGCGATGGCTGATTCAACCGCGAGGTAATCATCCGTGATGAGTGCGGTGAGGCCGTAAAGGCCCGCGGCGGCACGCAGCTCACGGCCGAATTCGCGACTGTATGAGCCAAGCCCCACCACTTCGAAACCCAGCTCGTCCCGCGCGACGCGGGCCGCAGCGATGGCATGGGTGGCATCGCCAAAAATGAACACGCGCTTGCCGGTGAGGTAGGTCGAGTCCACCGAGCGCGAATACCAAGGCAGGCGTGAGCTGGATGCTGCCAGCGAGCTGGCGCCCGGTATTTCACTTTCCAGAATGCGTTCCTGATCGAGGCCCGCGAGCTCGGCAACTTCCCGCATGAAATCGCGGGTGCCGCCAACCCCCAAGGGTACCGTTCGTGTGTACGGCTGGCGGAAATTCCGCTCCAGCCAGACACAGGTGGTGCGCGATATCTCTGGATAGAGGTCAATATTGAAGTCTGCATCGGGCAGTCGGGCAAGATCGGCAGGCGTTGCGCCGAGGGGTGCTACCACATTGACGTCCACGCCCAGGCGCGACATCAAACGGGTGATCTCGATGACGTCATCACGACAGCGAAAACCAAGCACTGTCGGGCCGAGCAGATTTGCCCGAGGGCGCCGCAGCGCACTCTGCGGGCCCTGCTCCGCGGTTACAGCTTCTGCCGCCCGTCCAGAAAGCGCAGCGCGGACAATCTGGTAGAACGTTTCTGCCGCCCCCCAGTTTTCCTTTTTCGAATAAGCCGGCAACTCCAGCGCCACGACTGGAACGCCGAGATCCATGCTCGCTGCGAGGGTTCCTGCCTGATCTTGCAAGAGCTCAGCGGTACAGGACTCCCCTACCAGCAGCATCTGCGGGCGGAAGCGCGCACAGGCTTCCGCGACGGTCTGCTTCACAAGGCCAGCGGTATCTCCCCCGAGGTCGCGTGCCTGGAAGGTGGTATACGTAACGGGCGGGCGCTGATCCTGACGCTCGATCATGGTGAAGAGCAGATCGGCATAGGTGTCACCCTGAGGTGCATGCAACACATAGTGCAGCTCGCGCATCGAGGTCACCACCCGCATGGCACCAATGTGCGGTGGGCCTTCATATGTCCAGAGGGTGAGTTCCATGACGAATCTCAGAGCATCAAGCGCGCGCGCCGCACCAGAGGCCGCGCAAAGAGCTCGGCGAGATCGGCCGCCTGCTCAAAGCCCTGAATGGGTGAAAAAACCAGTTCAATGGACCATTTGGTCGTGATGCCTTCCGCCTCGAGCGGATTGGCGAGACCAAGACCGCACACCACGATGTCTGGCGCGGATTCCCGCACACGATCGAGCTGGGCCTCCACATCCTGACCTTCGCTGATACGAATTGCCTCTGGCAGTCTTGCGAGTTCGCAAGCCATCATCTGCTGGTCGAGGTAGGGGGTTCCAACCTCCACTGTTTCCATACCGAGCTCCTCGCCCAGGAAGCGAGCAAGCGGAATTTCCAACTGGGAATCCGGCATGAAGAACAGTCGTTTGCCAGCGAGCAGGGGGTGGTACCGCTCGAGGCTGCGGCGAGCCCGCGTGACCCCGGGCTCGATGCAGGCTGAAAGATGTGCGTCGCTGACCTCGAAGGCGCGGGCAGCTGCCGAGAACCAGGCCTTGGTGCCTTCCACGCCGAGCGGATAAGGCGCTTCGAGCAGGGTCGCACCGCGTGCGATGAGCGCGCGCGCTGTTTCCCCCACGAACGGCTGGGCCGCCAGCACGCGGGTACCTTTGCCAACCGGAGGCAGCTCCCTGGCCCTGCGGGCTGGCAGAAAGTGCACCGATGGAATTCCCAAGGCCTCGAAGAGCCTACGGAACTGATCTTCAACCACATCTGCCAGACAACCCACCACCAGCAACTGTGGCGCGTCGTCCACCGGCAACAATGGCACCAGGGTCCGCAAGGCATTGTCTTCGCCCTGCGTAAAGGTGGTCTCGATCCCTGAGCCCGAGTAGCTCAGCACACGGACCTCAGGATAGAACTCGCGGTTCAGGCGCTCTGCGGCATTCGCAAGGTCGAGTTTTATGACTTCTGATGGGCAGGAACCCACGAGAAACAGCGCCTTGATGTCCGGCCGGCGCGCCAGAAGATCCCGGCATACACGGTCAAGCTCTGCATTGGCATCCGCGATGCCCGCAAGGTCGCGATCGGTGAGGATCGCCGTGCCGAAGCGCGGCTCGGCAAATATCATGACACCGGCCGCAGACTGCACGAGATGAGCGCAGGTGCGCGATCCCACTACCAGGAAAAAAGCGTCCTGCAGCTTGCGGTGCAGCCACACGATACTGGTGAGGCCGCAAAAGACTTCACGCTGGCCACGTTCGCGCAGCACGGGGCGAGTCGATGGCATGGGGAGTGCGGTCGCCGCTGCGCTCATCCCGCGATCCCTCCCACAGGTGAAAACCCGGATGCCGACATCTGCCTCGCTTCGAGGCGTGCCGCGCGCAGCTTCACCAGGAACTGGGTCGCATTGATGAGGTAGGTCACGTAAGCGGTCAGCGCCAGCAGCATCTGCCGTTCAGGATTGAGTGCGTGGGTGAAGACGGCGAACAGATAGGCCGTGTGCAGGCCCAGCACGAGCATGCTGAAGACGTCCTCCCAGAAGAAAGGCCGGGCAAAAAGCCAGCACCCGAAGACGACCTTCTCCCAGATTGAGCCGGTCACCATGATGGTATAGAGCAGGAGGGTCTTTACGATCACGGAGAGTGTCGCAGCCTCGAGTCCCTGTCCGGTCCCGAGATACCGCAGAACGAGCACAAGACTCACCAAGAAGGCAATGAACTGCACAGGCGCCAGCACACCCTGGACGAGGGTCCAGAGGGTTTTGTCACGCCGCGCACGCTCCTCTGTCGTGTACAGCCCTGGCTTGTGCGAGACCTGGGACATGGGCGCGATTTCTCCGGCTGGCCTTTATCCTGAGCGTATTCCCGCCACACCCTAAGTGTCAATCTAAGTTGACGTTCATTCTGTTTGACATGCACGAGTGACGTCGGGATCATCCCGGCTCAGGTATCGGAGCCCCGCGGGTTCGTGGCAGAATCGAGCCGTCTCATCGCAAAAATCTCGCGGTGCTGCAACATAAACAAGATGGAATCGAGTCAAGCGCCTGTACCGAAAAGTCCCATGACCCGCATCCAAACCTGAACTCCTGCAAGGACAGGGAGGTTTTTAAGCCCATGACCATGGCCAACAAGATCAGCGCGCAGAACACGCGCAGACGCGGCAGAGAAAAGTGCGGCGCGCAGGATGAGCCGGACACCTCCCCTGACTTGGTTGAGACGGGCTTCGAGGGCCTTCTTCGCACGATTGAGGCAGACATCATTCCCCGGTTGCTTCTGGCTCACCAGCACACTGCCCCACAGAATGAACACGTCCCGACGGCCGCCCTGCCTGCCGTGACCCTTGCTGATGTCGACAGGCTCACGCGTCTCACTCAGAACCGGGACTTTGCTGCTGTCTGGACGGAAGTCGACGGACAACGCGCACGGGGGGTCCCTCTGGAGGCCGTGTTCCTCGAACTCCTTGCACCGGTGGCGCGCCGACTCGGCAAACTCTGGGAAGATGACCTGCTGGATTTCACCGGCGTGACCATCGCGCTCATGCGCCTGCAGCAGGTGATGCGCGAACTGGCACCGGCGTTCAGCGCGCAATGCGCTTTGCGCCCGCGCCAGACACCGTTGCGCATACTCGTGACTGCAGCACCTGGCGAGCAACATCGTTTTGGGGTTCAGATGGTGGCTGAATTCTTCCGACGCGCCGGGTGGGAGGTCAGAGAGGACACCGTCAACAGTGACGAAGCCTTGCGCACGCTGCTGGCCGAGTCTCATTTTGACGTGCTCGGGCTTTCCCTGGGCTCACAGACCGGCCTGGATGCACTGTCATGGACCGTTCAGACCAGTCGCGATGCAACCCTCAATCGCGACCTTGGTATCATGGTGGGCGGCCCCGCGTTTGTGGACAATCCCGCTCAGGCGGCCAAAGTTGGCGCAGACCTGACGGCCTCGGATGCTCGCTCGGCGGTCGCCAGCGCTGAAAACTTCATGAAAAACCTGGAAGCGCGTCGGATGACGCCCGTGTGGCCCGGGGATTTGCACTCTGCACCGCTCAGACGGCACTGATTTACCTTGAAGCACTCACTCGCCACTCTCGATGGCAAGGCAGCAAGCTCCTTGCTGACTGCCGTATCGGATATCACCCTGCTGCTCGACAAATCCGGGCGTATTCTCGACGTTTCATTGGGCAATCCTGAGTTGTCCGCACTGGATACCAAAAGCTGGCTGGGCAAGCAGTGGGTAGACACGGTCACGGTTGAGAGCCGTGACAAGATCGTCCTGCTGCTGAAGGAGCGGGCCACCAAAAATGCGCGCTGGCGTCAAGTCAATCATCCCGTTGGTACAGGTCAAGCTGACTTCCCGATGCTCTATCGCACGGGAGGTGTGGGCACTCAGGGACTGATCGTAGCAATGGGGCGTGACCTGCGGGCCGCCGCAGCGCTGCAACAGAAACTGCTGGAAGCCCAGCAAGCTTTGGAAGACGACTATGCCCGCCTGCGCCAGGTCGACACCCGCTATCGACTGCTTTTCCAGACCACCGCAGAAGCAGTGATCGTTGCCGATGCCACGTCTGGTGTAGTGTCCGAGGCCAACCCGGCAGCAGCCCAGCTCCTGGGCCGCTCAGGCAAAAAGGTCATAGGCTTGGCGCTGAGCGAACTGATGTCAGGCCCGGGCTCAAAGATGTTGCAGGGATTGCTGGACACCGTACGGGCCACCGGTCGCAGCGAAAAAGTCCGCATAACGCTCGGACGAGGTGCCGGAAGGCGCGAGTTTACGGTCTCCAGTTCGCTGTTCCGACAGGAGAACATCGCACATGTGCTGCTGCGCCTCGCACCGGTGGATCTGCGTCCTGTGCTGGAGAAAACCACGCCACCTGCCCAGCAACTGACACAGCTGATGGACCGCTTCCCCGACGGGTTCGTGGTGACGGATCCTGCAGGACAGATTGTTGCCGCCAACAACGCTTTTCTCGACGCGGCAGAGCTCGGTACTTTCGAGCAGGCACGCGGCAAGTCGCTCGATCGCTGGCTCGGTCGCTCTCCGGTCGACGTGCGCGTGCTTCTGTCCAACCTTCAGCAGCATGGCGTGGTGCGGCACTTCTCAAGCGTGCTCAGCGGGGAGTTCGGCGCCAGCATGGACGTGGAGGTTTCTGCGGTTTCAGCGCTGAACGCCGAAACCCCCAGCCTGGCGTTCATGCTGAGGGACATGCGACGCGTCGCCGGGCGTGATGGCGCCCGCACCCCGCATCTGGCGGCCCCCGTGGAACAGTTGACGGAACTCATCGGCCGAGTCTCGCTCAAGGAGCTGGTTCGCGAATCGACTGACATGATTGAACGACTGTGCATCGAAGCTGCCCTCGAGCTGACCGGAGACAACCGTGCATCCGCAGCGGAAATGCTCGGACTGAGCCGGCAGAGCCTGTACATCAAGCTCAGGCGCCATGGTCTGGGCGATCTCGAGTCCGGCAACGAAGCCTGACCCGGCGGCGGGGCGCCATAGCCTCGCCCATCACTGAAAAACGCCCCTGCGCAGGTGTAAATTTTGTTTGACGCTTGAAAGCGTCAAGCATAAATTGATGCCGTGTCGCGCCCTGGTTTCACTTCCGTAATCGAACTGCTGAAGCCGGTGACGTGGTTCCCGCCGATGTGGGCGTTTGCCTGCGGCGTGGTATCGACCGGCCAATCATTCGAAGGGCACTGGATTCTGGTGCTCACCGGCTTGCTGCTGACGGGTCCGCTGGTTTGCGGGACCAGCCAGGCTGTCAACGACTGGTTCGACCGGCATGTGGACGCCATCAACGAGCCGGGTCGGCCGATCCCCTCAGGTCGCATACCGGGACGATGGGGGTTGTATGTCGCTTGCGTGTGGACATTGCTCTCACTTGCCGTCGCTCCGGCACTCGGTCCGTGGGGCTTCGGTGCCACCGTACTTGCCCTGCTGCTCGCATGGGGCTACAGCGCTCCACCTTTCCGATTCAAACGCAACGGCTGGCTCGGCAACAGTGCTTGCGCGATCAGCTATGAGGGACTCGCCTGGGCCACAGGTGCTGCGGTCATGATGAACGGCGTGATGCCGGAAAACAGGACGCTGGCGCTGGCTGCCCTCTACAGCGCGGGTGCTCACGGCATCATGACCCTCAACGATTTCAAGTCCGTACAGGGCGACCGCCAGTGCGGCATCGACTCGCTTCCAGTGCTACTCGGAATCTCCGGCGCCTGTCGTGTGGCTTGCCTGCTCATGGCGGCTGCCCAGCTGGTGGTGGTGAGCTTGCTGGCAGCCTGGGGGCACGCGCTGCATGCCGTGGGCGTGGGAGTGCTGCTGATGTTGCAGATTTTTCTGATGGTGCGCCTGTTGCGGGATCCCGTGGCACGCGCGACCTGGTACAGCGGATTCGGCGTCACGCTCTACGTTCTTGGCATGCTCTTGAGTGCATTCGCGCTGCGGTGAAGGAGAAAGCTCTTATGGCAACGACCCTGGGTTGGCTGGGAATCATTCGTTTGGGGTTGGTCCAGACCGCACTGGGCGCGATGGTGGTGCTGGCAACCTCCACCTTCAACCGGGTGATGGTCGTGGAGCTGGCCTTGCCGGCCATGCTGCCCGGCCTGCTGGTCGCGGTGCACTACGTGACCCAGATCTTTCGCCCGCGCATGGGCTACGGCTCCGATGTGGGTGGTCGCAGTACTCCCTGGATACTCGGTGGAATGACTATGCTCGGGGCTGCCACGGTGGCCGCCGCAGTGGCGACGACCCAGCTGGCCCACAGCGTCATGCTCGGAACGATCATGGCCATGATCGCCTATTTCGCGATCGGCCTCGGGGTCGGTGCCGCCGGCACTTCCTTGCTCGTCCTGCTTGCCAAGCGCGTAGACCCGGGCCGCAGGGCCGCGGCTGCGAGCGTGGTCTGGCTCATGATGATTGCGGGCTTCGCTGTCACTGCAACGCTCGCCGGCAAATTCCTCGACCCTTATACGCCCATCCGTTTGGTGGAGGTGACGGCGAGTGTGGTGGCCATGGCACTGACCGTGACCTTCGCCGCAGTCTTTGGCCTTGAGAAACACGCGCTGCCTGCCACGCTCGTCGAGACGGCGGCCGTTCAGACGCCCAAGGTCCCCTTCCTCACCGCGTTGGCCCAGGTCTGGGCCGAACCTGAGGCACGGCGCTTCACCATTTTCGTGTTCATCTCGATGCTCGCCTACAGCGCGCAGGATCTGATTCTGGAGCCTTTTGCAGGCGTGGTCTTCGAGTATACGGTCGGCCAATCGACCAGCCTGTCCGGGGTTCAGCACCAAGGTGTGTTCGTGGGCATGCTGGGTGTAGCGGTGCTCTGCAGCTACTTCAAGAACAGCTGGCTGGGCTCGCTGAAGATGTGGACGGTGACCGGCTGTCTCGCATCGGCGGCTGCCCTGTGGGCGATTTCGCTCGCAAGCCTGGTCGGACCGGACTGGCCTTTGCGTCTCACGGTACTCCTGCTCGGCGCGTCCAATGGTGCATTTGCCGTGGCGGCCATCGGCTCGATGATGGCCAATGCAGGACAGGGCACCGCGGCACGGGAGGGTGTACGCATGGGTCTGTGGGGTGCTGCACAAGCCTTTGCCTTCGGGCTGGGAGGCTTCGCAGGGACTGCTGCGAGCGACATCGCGCATGCGCTGCTCTCGTCACCGGCCCAGGCTTATGCGGTGGTGTTTGGCCTGGAAGGGATACTGTTCCTTCTCTCCGCGATCATCGCGGGTCAGCTCACTGTCTCCACCCTGCAAGCACGACGCATGAAGACAAGCAGCACTGCCTACACCTGAACCACAGCTGGAAGCGAGGGAGTAACCGTCATGGAACAGCAGAAGATTCTTGATGCCGTTGTTGTAGGAGGCGGGCCGGCTGGCGCCACGGCGGCCGCCGATCTGGCGGCTCGAGGTCTGCGCGTAATGCTGATGGATCGCGCGGGGCGGATTAAACCCTGTGGAGGTGCGGTTCCGCCGCAGCTGCTGCGCGAATTCGACATACCGGAGCACCTGCTGGTCGCACACGCCACGCGAGCCTGTATCGTGTCGCCCACGTTGCGTGAAGTGGACATGCCGATCTCCAAGGGCGGGTTTGTCGGCATGGTCGATCGCGATACTTTCGATGAGTGGCTGCGCCAACGGGCAGAGGCCCGGGGGGCAATTCGTGTCGAGGGGCTTTTCAAAGGCAGTCGCCAGGAAACGGATGGCAGTCTGACCTTGCAGTATCAGCAGAAGGACGGCGAGATCCGTGAAGTGAGCACCCGTGCACTGATTGGTGCGGATGGAGCCTCCTCGCGCGTAGCGAAGGAAAACATTCCCGGCGCGGACCAGCTTGAATGCGTGTACGCCTACCACGAAGTCATCCGCACACCCGATCCCGCGTGCATGCCTGCTTTTGATGGAACACGCTGCGACGTGCATTATCGCGGCACGATTTCACCTGATTTTTATGGTTGGGTCTTTCCCCATGGAGACAGGATAAGCGTTGGCAGCGGAAGTGCGCACAAAGGGTTCTCCCTGCGTGGATCTGTGTCCCGACTCCGCGCCGATACCGGTCTGGCCGAGGCGGAAACCCTGCGTCGCGAGGGCGCGCCGATTCCGCTCAAGCCCCTCCCCCGCTGGGACAATGGCCGGAATGTGGTGCTGGCCGGCGATGCTGCGGGCGTGGTGGCACCGGCATCAGGTGAGGGCATCTATTACGCGATGACCGGTGGCCGGTTGGCGGCAGATGCCGTCAGTGTGTTTCTGCAGAGCGGCAACCCCCGTGCGCTGGGCCTTGCACGCAAGAGATTCATGAAAGCCCATGGCCGTGTGTTCTGGGTGCTCGGCATGATGCAGCGCTTCTGGTACCGCAATGACAAGCGTCGCGAGCGCTTCGTCAGTATGTGTCGGGACCGCGACGTGCAGGAATTGACGTGGGAGGCTTATCTGAACAAGCGGCTGGTCCGCGCCAAGCCTCTCGCGCATGCACGGATTTTCTTCAAGGACATGGCCCATCTCATGGGCCTTGTCGCCCCATGAAGACGGTGCTGGCCGGGACACCAGGCACGTCGTACTTCTGACATGCCCGCGCTCCCGGACTCACTCCCTCTGTGGGCAGTGGACGGGATCCTGGTCCTCGTAGTGATGGAGTCTTGTCTACTCTGGTGGGTCACTCGAAGGAAGCACGCAGATCGTGCCTTCGCGCGCCCGTGGCTTGCCAATCTGGCGTCGGGTGTTTTTCTGCTGGCAGCGCTGAGGGCCGTGCTGTCGGAAGCCGGATTGCTCCCGACGCTGGTGGCTCTGTCAGGTGCGTTGGTGGCGCACCTTTGTGATCTGTATCAGCGCAGCCGGCTCCCCTGACGCCGCGCCGACCTCGACCTGCCGCCCGCTTTCTTTACTCCTTCACCACTGCCGGCGCAGGGCCACCCAGCTCGGGGTGATCCTTCAGCATGCTGACACCACCCAACGGCTTGTTGAGGCCCTGGTGGCAGGTGCTGCAATTGGCCTTGAGGGGATCACCCAACGGCCCCAGACGGTTTTCCGGAAACACGGAGGCCAGCGGCTCCATATAATCGGTATTGATTTGACGGACCATCCGGATGCCGTGCCAGGCGGTCGCGCGCTGAGGGTTGCTCTCCTCCCAGACGGCGAAGGCTCTGGAGTTGTGGCAGAAAGTGCAGTTCACGCCGAGCGAATCAGACATGTGCATCATCAAGCCGTAAGTGCGTTCGGCAGAAAGGATGTCCGGCGCATGAGCGGGCTCGGTGGGCAGAGCCTGCGGCGCGTTCACCCGGATCTCGGAGGCGCCCAGCAGGAAGGGCGTATAGGGATCGAAAGGCAAGGATGACAGGCCGACGCTGCGGACGGGTGAATTCTGTCCATCCTGGTTGCCATCAAAGCGGGATCTGCGATCAGGTCCGGGGTCGCGTGACCAGAGATTTGCCGGAATATGCTGTCCACCATGGCAGGTGTAGCAGGTGACGCCGGTTTCCCCGACATGATCCTTCCAGCCGCCATTGATGGCGAGCGTCATCTCGATCATCCGCCGCGACACCACCTTGGTGTATTTGGAGTCATCGGCGAAATTGGCAGCTTCGTGGCAGTAGGCGCAACCCTCCTTGGGCGCAACCCATGCTGTGATGCTGGCCATCAAGCGTCCGAACTGGCCAGCGTCCAGATGCCCGAGCACCTTCACGTTCTTGTAGACATCACCCGCCTTGGGTCCACCTGGCGGAACTTGGGGCAAGGCGGCGGGGATCGCGGCCTGCACTGCCGCCGCCAAATCATCGTCACCGGGTTCGGCCAGCTCGACCATGGCGGTACCCCGGAAGCCCTGCTGGGTGCTTTCCACGGGGGAATACTGGTCGCATCCGGCCATGGTCAGAAGCGCCGCCAGCATCAAGATGCTTGAGCATGGATTGCATCTCATCACTGCACCCCTCCGCTTTGCAGGCTTGCCGGGTCAACTACGGGCATGGGCGGATAAGGTGCCGCAATCCCGTGTTTCACGCCCCACAGGTACCAGTTGTCCACGACCGTCCCTGTGAGCAGGATGCCGATGCCACCCGTGAGCGGGCAGAGCACTGCAAACCACCAAGCCCAGCGATGAATGGATTCCATCGTTGCGTTGAAGCCCATCGTCCAACGCCAGAACAGGGCCGCGCGCTCGGAGGCGGTTCCGCGGTCAACGATCTGCTCGATTTCGCGCTCTCCACCCAGGCGGCTTACTGCCAGGATGGTGGCGCCGTGCATGGCGAACAGGAGAGTGGACCCATAGAGAAACGCAATCGACAACATGTGGAAGGGGTTGTAGAAAAGATTCCCGAAGCGGATCGAAAACGCTGCGGTCCAATCGAGATGAGGAAATATCCCGAAAGGAACAGCTTCACTCCAGCTTCCCATCATCAGTGGCCGGATGAATCCAAGCACAAGGTACAACCAGATGGCGGAGGCGAACGCCCAGGTCGTATGTGTCCCCATCCCCAGAGCGCGCGCCCTGCGGTACATCCGCACCCACCAAAGAAGGATTGAGCAGGTGAGAAAAAAACCTGCCATGAGCCACCAGCCGCCTTCGGCCAACGGAGGAAGGGTCAGCCCGTATTCGGGAGACGGTGGTTCAAGGGCAAGCCATGGCAGCTGCCGGAGGAACTCCGATGGACTCCAGTTGACCGAGGCGGCCATGTTGAGTCCGATGATTTCAATCGCGACGAAGAAGCACAGGATTGACGCGAGGCCGAGCCAGCCAAGGTAGAACGGACCGATCTGGGCATCGCCTATTTTTCCCATCCAATAGGAGAAGATCGGTTGCCCTTGCCTGACCCAGCTTCCTCCGCGCATGGGCACGCCAGGATAGGGTGCCGCGCGCACTTGCACGCGGGTGAAGATATTCTGGTAATCCGCCATCACGTATCCCCTCTTAGCGTTGTTCCTGCGCTGCGCTCGTTACTCACCAGATCGGAAGACTGAGCCACCAGTTCCACCATTCCGGCCAGCCTTTGCTCCAGAACGGGCCACTGATCACAATGCATATCGCACTCCAGAACCCTGCAGACAAAGCCAGGAACAGGCCAAGCCGATGGATGCCGAGGGTTCCGATTGAGTACCCGATGGCGTCCCTGAAGAACGTGTTTTCGTGCTCCGGTGTCTTGACTTCCTCACCAGGCCCCGGGTTGGTGGCGGACAGGATGAGTGAGCCGTGGAGCGACAGCGCAAAGGTGGTGGTGAAGAAGAAGGTCACCGCCAGCATGTGCGCCGGGTTGTAATGGAAATGCAGATACTGATAGCCCGTGTTCGACACCCAGTCGAGATGAGAGAGGATGCCGTAGGGAAAACCGTGCCCCCAGGCGCCCATCAGCAGGGGCCGGATCACCACCAAGGTGAAATAGGCAAAGATGGCAACGCTGAACGCGAAGGGCACGTGCAATCCGATGCCCAGCTTGCGAGAGATTTCAACTTCGCGGAGCGCCCAGGATCCGAAGGATCCGAGTGCGCAAACCGTGATGATTTGCCAGAGCCCACCCTCCTTCAAGGGAGCAAGCCCAAGCCCATATGACAGATCAGGGGGCGCGATATTGATCTGCCAGATGTTCCAGGTAGGGCCGAGGGCTGCGCCATAAAGAATCAGCGCGGTGCCAAGAATGGTGAAAAATGCACCCGTGACACCGAAGAAACCTACGTAGAAGGGACCAATCCAGAAATCGAACAGGTCACCACCAAGCAACGTGCCGCCTCGGACGCGGTATTTTCGTTCAAAACTGAGCATGGGCATGGGTGCTCTCCTGCTATGTCGAATCGGCTTGGCTTAGGGGCATGATCTGGTGCAGACGCAGACTCGCCTGACGCCATCTCTGCAGACTGTTCGGGAGGCGGACGAGCGGATGAAGCAGGAATTCATCGAACCCCTGGCCCCCATCCGCCCGCATCGCCAACACATCAGCCGATGAGGTTCCGCACGGAAGGCGCTTGCGCTTCCGGCATGACAGACATCGCCGTTGGCTTTCCGGCATTTCTCGGCCCTTCGATCCAGTTGAATCGATCGGTACTGAGCAGAATGAAATGAATCAGGATTGCCAGCACGAACAGGAAGGTCGCCAGCGCCACCAGAGTGCGTCTGGGATCAAACAGAAGCCATACTCTCCACATGATGCTTCCTCCTTTCTAGACGAAGACGTTCTTGACGGTGTCCATCAGACCCTGCACGCCATCGAGCGTCATGCCGTAGCCCTCCGGACCGGGGAACCACGGACGCCACTGCCACACCAGAAAGTGGGCAACAATCGCGACTACCGTGAACAGGATGAAACTGCTCATGAAGATTCCGTGGAATTCCTTTGCCTCCTGATCGGTCAATCCCGACAGGGAAGTACCTCTATCTGCCATCTCTACTCTCCTTCTGGCCGAATGGCCGTTATCACACACGCCTCCACCCGACTGGGCGCCATCTCGGCGTCCCGCCCCCTTTCACGGGGTACGTCGGATGAATCTGTCAGTTCATCGAGACAAACTCGACAACTGTTTCTGCCGCTGTGCGGGCTTCCTCGAGCAAGGTTGCTCCCTGACGAGTGCCGGGCAACCATTTCAGGCGAACCAGGCGCGACAGCATCCCCACCATCAGGAACGCCACCACACACACACCAAAGATGAACCGGAGATCCGGAGTGCAATGGGCGTGGGTATGAACCCGTTTGCGCTCGGCCGGAGGGGTCATGGTGATGACCGCAGCGCCTTCATTCGCGAACATGTCTGCCTTCATTGCACTGCTCCTGTCTTGAGTGCCATTTGCGTCTTGGCGACGCGGTTTGCCGTCACACTGAGTTCACCTGCCGCGCGAGCGTCCCGTTCGGCTCTGTCACGGATCTCCTTGGCCGCCGAAATTCGAACCAGCACGGGCTCTGTTTCCACTAATGATTCCAGCATCTGGTGCGCATCCTCTTCCCACCGGGTAGTTGTCTCCATTCGTTCCGCGCGGGTGGGCGTTGCTTCGATACGGTCCAGATCTGCAGCCATCGGCAGGATATGGAACAGTGCATCGAACAGGGCATTGCAGACTTCCTGCACGAGATACACCGCACCCGAGTACCCCATGAAAGGCGTACCGGTATGCCGCCGAATCAGTGCGCCCGGGAAGGAGGCAGGAATGAAAACTGCGCGACTGCCGGACTCTGCGAGGTACATGCGTTCATTGAAGCTGCCAAACACCACCAGCGCGCCTTTCTTGCTGACCATCTCCCGAATGGCTTCGTTGTCTGACTTGGTCCCGGGGCACCGCGCTACCGAGTAGGCGCAAGGCAGCCCCAGTTCCTGTTCCAGGAAGTTGCGGATGCCTTTGGAGTACGTTTCGGTGGCGACCACGCCAAAACTTGCCGTGGCGTAGAAATCCTGCGTGACTGAGCGCCACAGGTCCCACAAGGGTTTGATCGTCGTGTGTTTCTCGCGCGCGATGAACGGCTCGGGATCGAGTCCAATGAGTTCGCCCAGTTTGCGCAGGAAGCGGGTGGTGCTGTGCAGACCGATGGGCGCCTGGAGATACGGACGATCAAGATTTTCACAGAGCAGGCGGCCGAATTCGCGGTACATGCAGACATTCACGTCTGCATCGGTGAGCTTCGGCACATCTTCCAGATGACTGCCCAGCGGAAATACGAGATTGATTTCGGCGCCAATGCCTTCGACGAGGCGCTTGATTTCCGCGAGATCACTCGGGGAATTGAAGGTGCCGTAGATGGGGCCGATGATGTTGACCAGAGGTTTGCTGCCGGCCGGTCGCGTGTTGCGACCCCGCACGCGCTTGGCACCATATTCCGTCCAGAGCCAATTGATGGCTCGGTTCGCGCTTTGCCATTGGTCTTCATCGATGGTTCGCGGCAGGAAGCGGAGGATATTTGTTCCTTCGGGAGTCACTCCTCCGCCGATCATCTCGGCGATGGAACCGGTGACCACGACCGCGGGAAGGGCCGGGTCAAGACTGCGGTGCGCGCGTTTCATCGCCCCTTCCGTGCCGTGCTGCCCGAGCTCCTCCTCGGCCAGCCCGGTGACCACGATCGGCAGTTCATGAGGGGGCAGGGCGTCTGTGTAGTGGAGCACAGAGGTAACAGGCAGATTTTCGCAGCCGACTGGCCCGTCGATGATGACCTGGAGGCCCTTGATGGCAGTGAACGCATACACCGCGCCCCAGTACCCGCCCGCACGGTCATGATCCAGAATCAACATCAGAAATCCCCCTCGGAGAGGCCCTTGCGCGCGAGCTTCCGACTCTGGCTCGCACGGAATCCAGGGTGCATCACAGGCTCCTCCTGCCAGACTCCCGCGGTGTCTCCCTCGCCAACGCCTTCGAAGAATTCCCGCATGCGATCGAAGCGCTCGCGGTTGGCCATGGCCGCATTGACGACCTGTGCCAGTGAGCCGGCACCCGCGGCCCCCATCAAGGGACGTGCCGAGATCAGGTTCGTGAAGTAAAGGGCAGGTGTGCCCTTCTGCTTGGCCGCCTGCACCAGCGGCGTGGTGCCGATGGCAAGGTCGGGTTGGAATTCTTCTACTGCTGCCAGATCCTGCTCCAGCGAAGCCCGGTAGTTGACGTGGATTCCATGGTCTGCGAGCCATGCTTCGTCGGCTGCCGACCATTCGGTACGCGGGCACGCGGTTCCGACTGACCGGACGTCAGCCCCGCTCTCAACCAGAAGGCGGGCGACCAGCAGTTCCGAGCCTTCGTATCCGGAGACCGTGATGCGGCCCTTGATCGGTGTGGCGGCGAGTGCGGCCTTGATTCCAGGGAGCGCCTTGTTCTGGGCCGCGGCAATCTGTGCACGCGGGACGCCGCTGGCCTCCCCTATCGCTGCAAGCCAGGCTGCAGTTCCGTCATGACCCACGGGAGCTGAGCCGATGACCGGCCGTCCCGCGGCATCGAATTGCCGGAAGACAGAGCGGTAAAAAGGATGAAGTCCCGCGACCACCGGGCAATCCAGAGCCGCGTAGAGTTCACGCCATTCCCGGGTCGGGACAGTCGGACCCGCGGCCAGACCCATGGGCTCGAGAAGCATTCCGATCGAGACTGGATCAGCAGGAAAGATCTCTCCGACCAAAGCAACAGTCGGGCGTTGGGAAACACCAGCGCGTGGCGCGGCGACCGGCCCAGTCATGGCTTCCTGTCGCGCAAATTCAAGCATCGCGCCCGCCAGGACATCTTTCGCCTCGGCGTGCGTGGGCACACCAAAGCCCGGGACGTCGATACCTATGATACGTACACCTTCTATTTCCCGGGGGAGGAGGCGCAAAGGCACGCCCGATGCAGTCGGTACGCACAGATTGATCACGACAATAGCGTCATAGAGAGCCGGATCCGCGAGCTTGAACACCGCTTCGCGGATGTCTTCGAAAAGCTTGCCCGTGACCAGGGTCTCGGAATTGAAAGGCACGTAACCGACAGACCGTCGTGCGCCATAGAAATGAGAGGTGAAGGTCAGGCCATAGACACAGCAGGCCGATCCTGACAAGACAGTTGCCGTGCGCCGCATGCGCAAACCAACGCGCAATGACCCGAAGGCAGGACACATGCTTTGCGGTTGATCGTGGGGTCCGCGGGGATAGTCGCGCCCGAGGCGTTCGAGCAGGGCACTGTTGCCGGCAGCCTTGGCAGCACGCTGCATCTCCTCCGCACCCGCATGGCACCCTTGCCCGTCGGCATGCGCGGGCGCACCGCCCTCTGCCACCGGCGCGTCAAATGCAGCGTACCCTTTCGCCTGGATACTCATGCCTCGTCGTACACCACTTCGAGTGAAGCCTTGGGCAGGGCGTTGCTGCCACGCATGTCCGCAGCTGAGGCAGGCTCGAGCACCACATCGCGACCTACTGCATCAGCTGCGAAAAGCCCCAGAAGATCTTCCTGTCCCAGGGGCGACGGACGCACCGGAGGCGCATCGGCAACATTGCCGGCGAGTGATTCAAACAGTGAGGCCCAGGGCGTCCCCGGCTTGCCGATGATTTCGTAGGCCGCGCTCTTGCGGCGGATATCTTCGTGTGCGGGAATCGCTGAGAGCACCGGGATACCGGCCTTGGCGGCAAAGGCAGCGGCTTCGCCAGTGCCATCATCCTTGTTGATGACCATGCCGGCCACACCGACATTGCCACCCAGCTTGCGGAAATATTCGACAGCCGAACACACATTGTTGGCTACATAGAGGGATTGTAGATCGTTGCTGCCGACCACAATGACCTTCTGGCACATGTCACGCGCGATCGGCAGTCCGAAGCCGCCGCATACCACGTCACCGAGAAAATCCAGCAGCACGTAATCAAAGTCCCAGTCGTGGAAACCGAGCTTCTCGAGGAGCTCAAAACCGTGAATGATCCCGCGGCCGCCGCAACCGCGGCCAACCTCGGGCCCGCCAAGCTCCATGGCGAAGACGCCATCACGCTTGAAGCAGACATCGCCGATGGAAATATCGTCGCCCGCAGCTTTCTTGCGGGATGACGTTTCGATAATCGTCGGGCATGCACGACCGCCGAAGAGCAGCGAGGTGGTATCGCTCTTGGGATCACATCCGATAAGCAGAACCTTCTTGCCCTGCTGGGCCATCATGTAGGAAAGGTTGGCAAGCGTGAAACTCTTGCCAATGCCGCCCTTGCCGTAGATGGCGATGATCTGGGTTTTGGGCGCAGCCCTGGATTGCGTTTCCACGTCCGGCGCTGCAGCAGCGGGCCGCACAGCTCCAACGGGGATCCGAACAGAATCAGCTTGCATGCTCATCGGGAATCTCTCCAGTCAATCACCATCTTGAGGCAGGACGGGTCGTTGAATGCCGTGCGGTAAGCCGCATCGGCCTCGCTGGCATGGCTGCGGTGTGTAATGAGGTCGTCGAGAAAAAGCTGGCCCGTTTCCACGAGATCAGTGACGACAGCGAGGTCACCCTCCTGCCACTGGGCGGCCACCCGAAGTCGGGCTTCACGCATGAAAGCAGGGGGGAAAGCAAATGAAAGTGGCTGGTCGTAGAAGCCAGCCAGGACAATCTCACCCCCCGGCGCCAGCCGGGCAATGAGTGAATCAAGTATCGCGGGGTCACCGCTCACGTCGATGATGGTGTTGTAGTCGCGACGGGGATCGTCTTCAGGATCCATGACTTCATAAGGGTCGGAGTTACGTCTGCGGGCGGGGTTACGCTCCCACACCACCGGCGGTGTTGCCCCCTCAAGCAGAGCAAGGCGTGCAAACAGTCGGCCGAGCACCCCGTGACCCACGATCAAGTCCGGCTGGCTTGCGGCGGACGACGAAGTTGCGTGATAGGCGGTTGCGGCGAGCGCGAGCAGCACCCCGCGTTCTCCTATCCGGTCATCAATGGGCTGGACGCGTGCGCCGGGAACAACGACACGGGCGGCCGCTCCTCCGAACAAGCCCCGCACATCGCCAAAACAGCGCGCCCCGGGAACAAACACCTGGGTGCCAACCTCGAGGCCCGAGCCCGGGCCTGCCTCGGCCACGCGGCCCACCGACTCATAGCCGGGTACAAGCGGGTATCCCATTCCCGGGAAATGCGGCATGCGTCCGGACCACAACAGTCTTTCTGTGCCGGTGCTGATACCGCTCCATTGGATATCGACCACGATATCGTCTTCGCCCGGGGGCGAGAGCTCCAAGGTCTTGAGCGCCAGTTTTCCGGGTCCTTCCAGGACCACTGCTGTCGTATGCATGGGTGACCTCGGGCTCCGTGTAGAGGGTCTTTTTGTCGCAGCTTAGTGTCAGTTTAGATATACGTCAGTCTTTGTCAACTAAGGTTTACACTTGCCTCTCACTCGGCATCAGCAAGAATCACAGACGTCAACATCGGGATACCTACCGCCGGGGTTCTGGCCCGCCCGAATCCGGACTCCGACAGGAGTTCGATGAGGTGGTCACGGGTTCGCGCGCGCCCCTGTCCCATCGCAAGGAGGTAGAAGGACAGATAGGCATCGCTCAGCCGCCCTGCGGCGCCCGCGCCGGACATCGGTTCAGCAATCAGAAGCGTGGTGCCGGGCTGCAGTTGCCTGCGGATGTTACGCAGCAGGGTGCAGACCTCCTGGTCATCGTGATCATGAAGCACCCGCACCAAGCTCACGATGTCCGCGCCCCAGGGCAGTTCATCCCGGAAGAAATCACCGCCCAAGGCCGTAACACGCGCGGCCAGCCCGGTCTCGGCACAACGCAGAGAGGCGCGTTCAGCCACCCCAGGCAGATCGAACACCACACAACGCAGTTTCGGATTGGCGCGTGCAACTGCGGCGGCAAAAGCCCCTTCCCCACCACCTACGTCCAGCAAAAGCTTGTGCCGTGAGAAGTCGTAGGCACGCAGTACTTCCCCGGCAATCATCGGCTGCGACTCGGCCATCAATCGGGAGTATTCACCCACGGCCGATGACGGCAGGCCGGCCGGACTTTCACTGCGGGCATACGCCCAGTAGGCTTTGAGTGCTGTGTTCTGCCGCGTGCCCTTGAGCAGTCCGATCGGATCCTGCAGGTCGTCGTAAAACAGATCATGGTGCGCAATCATCGTGAG
Source organism: Gammaproteobacteria bacterium (assembly GCA_030830685.1). Classification (GTDB taxonomy): domain Bacteria; phylum Pseudomonadota; class Gammaproteobacteria; genus CAIKBL01. The sequence goes on from JAURMM010000064.1 coordinate 23,740, forward strand.
GATTCCGAGATTGCCAACCAGTGAGGCACCCAAGGGTGCGAGACCGTACATCCCACCCTTGCGCCGCTCTATGAGCTCCAGGGCTTGCGCAGCATCTAGCAGCGTCCGGAGTGGCTCCGTCTGGAGTCCGGTCATGGATTCAAGGGTAGCCATCGAATGGGGTGATTCCCGCAGGTTCTCAAGCAACCGCAATTCCACGCAGACTTTCAGTACACGTGAGTACACAAAACCAGCGCACAGATCGAACAGCTTGGCCGCCTGACGACGCGCCACCCAGCGCGTGAGAGGAAATCCTGAGGCCCATTGCTGGAAACCCGGGCTGGCGAGGAGTTCGTCGCGCCAGCAGCGCAGACGCTCGATCAAGGGCTCTGGCTTGCCAAGCTCGGCGCGTACTGCGTCCGGCATTGCAGCGTCACGCGGCCTGGCGCGAGATTTCCTCAGGAATGAGGCGTTGTGACTCCAGGCGGATCAATTCCTGGAGGTTCCTGCCGCCGGGGCACGGGGGGATGGAGGCGAGCGCAGAATCCAGCAGATAGTCAAAGCGTTTCAACGCACCTTTAAGACCCAACGAACGAGCGCTGCTGGGGCGACCATGGGCGAGATCCTGACCGACGGGTTTTCCGGTTTCCTTCGAGCTGGCCGCCACATCGCGTATGTCATCCGCGACCTGATACGCCTCACCCAGTCTTGCCCCCAGCGCAGTCCATGATGCGGGTTCGGCGCCGGCCGCAATGGCCCCGGATTCAGTGGCGGCGCTGAAGAGTATGCCGGTCTTGGCGCGATGATATTCAGCAAGTGACGCGTTGGGCTCGCTCTCCCAGGCCTGACCGGCCACGATCCCGGATGGCATACCCGCCGCCCTGCACAAGGTGTGCATCAGCGCGGGTAGCTTGGCAGCATGCTCCCGACCCGAACCCAGCAAGGCCTGGTAGGCAAGCACGATGAGGGCGTCACCCGCGAGGACCGCAATTTCCTCGCCATAGGCCACATGCACCGAGGGCCTGCCACGGCGCAAGGCCGCGTCGTCAAAACACGGCAGGTCGTCATGGACCAGGGAGGCGCAATGGAAAAGCTCGATGGAGGCAGCTGCCGCCTCCGCGGCGCGCAGGTCCTCGGTAGCTCCGCAGGCCATGGCGACGGCCATGCACAGGCGCGGACGAATGCGTGCGCCACCCGGGAAGACGGCGTGCCGTATGGCGGCGGCCAGCCTGGGTGGGTATTTGCCGCGCTCACCCTGGCCGATGACCGTGGTGATCGCATCTTCGATCCGGCGCATGACGTCCATTCTGGCCTCCGCGTTATGTGCAAATTTTTTTACTTGTGCATGTGTCAATCAAAATAGACACTTGGGGCATGACGGTCAACGGTTTCATGCAAGCAGATGGCGCGCCCTGAACCGGAACTTCCGGTGGTCGTGATTGGTGCCGGGGTCGCCGGTCTCGCCTCGGCGATGCTGCTCGCCGCGCGTGGTCAGTCCGTGCAGGTGTACGAGGCCGCCGACACGCCCGGCGGCAAGATGCGGGAGGTTCGGGTGGGCCACTCACGCGTGGATGCCGGCCCCACCGTGCTCACCATGCGTTGGGTCTTCGAAGAACTGTTCGCGGACGCCGGCGACACGCTCGGGAACCATCTCGAGCTCCAGCCCCTGGAGATCCTTGCCCGCCACAGCTGGGCAGATGGTTCTCGACTGGACCTGCATGCCGATCATCACCGGTCGGTGGAGGCCATCGCGGCACTTGCCGGAGCGGCTCAGGCCAGACGCTATGAACAGTTCTGTATCAGATCCCGCAGGGCATTTGAGGTGCTGGAGCCTACCTTCCTGCGCCAGGCCAGACCCGGGCTGCGCCATTTCCTGCATCCACGGACCCTGCAGAAGCTGCCATACCTGTGGCGCAGTGCACCGTTCTCCAGCCTGTGGCAGGCGCTAGCCGAACATTTTCCTGATCCCCGTCTGCAGCAGCTCTTCGGGCGCTATGCAACTTACTGTGGCTCATCCCCCTTCCTGGCGCCCGCCACACTGATGCTGATAGCGCATGTCGAGCAGCAAGGTGTATGGACCGTGAAGGGCGGCATGCATCAACTTGCACGCGCGATGGAAGCGCAGGCCCGCCGCCTGGGCGTTGAGTTCCGTTACGGACAGGCCGTCGTTGACGTCCTGATGAAACATGGCCGCGCAAGCGGTGTGCGGCTTGCCAATGGTCTTGAGGTTCAGGCCGCTGCCGTCATCGTGAATGCGGATCCGGGCGCGCTGGCCGAGGGCAAACTCGGTCCTGTGATGGCCCGACGGATGAAAGGTGTGGATGTATCCCGCCGCTCGCTGTCGGCTGTGACGTGGTGCCTTGAAACCCGCGCTGAAGGCTTCCCCTTGTCCCGTCACAACGTGTTCTTCTCGCAGGACTACATCAGGGAATTTTCGGAACTGCAGCAAAAGCGTTGCCTGCCCGCCGATCCCACGATCTACCTCTGCGCACAGGACCGGGGCGATGACGGCGCCCCTGGGAATCCTGCGCCCGAGCGTCTCTTCGTGCTGGTGAACGCGCCTTCCGGAGGCACGACCGATTGGCCCTTGGACGATGCCATAGCCAGCTGTGAAACAAGGACGTTTGACACTCTTGCAAAGCACGGATTGAGGATTGAGGCCGCAGCGGGCACCTGCATCCGAACGACTCCGGCTGATTTTGCGCAGCTTTTCCCCGGTACCGGGGGTGCGCTGTATGGACAGGCCACCCATGGATGGCGAGCGTCCTTCACTCGACCCGGTGCACGTACAGGTGTGGCGGGGCTTTTTCTCGCCGGGGGCGGCGTACACCCGGGCGCGGGCGTCCCGATGGCCGTGATGTCCGGACGCTTTGCTGCCCGCAGTGCGCTTGACGAACTCTCCCGGGCAGGCCGCCTGCGACGGGGAAAATCCCTGTGATTCAAGCTGCAGCCCCCCTCACGCCTGCATCGGCTCCGCAGAAAGGGCCGGACTTCGTCCACACCCCGCCGCAAGGTGGATATGTGTGGTGGTACCTGGATGCCTTTTCCGATGACGGTGATCTCGGTCTGACCGTGATTGCCTTCATCGGCAGTGTCTTCTCCCCGTATTACGCCCACACTCGCCGCAAGGGCCGAGGAGATCCGCGAGCGCACGTCGCACTGAACGTAGCTTTGTATGGAAAGCCGGGCGCCCGCTGGAGCATGACCGAGCGGGGAGCACAGGCGCTGGAGCAGGATAAAGAGCGCCTTGTCATTGGCCCCAGCGCCCTGCACTGGCGCAACGACGCCCTAGAAATCGACATCGACGAAATCTGCATGCCGATTCCGCGCCGTATCCGGGGCAGGATCCGGCTGCATCCGGAACAGATGCCGGGTATCCGCTACGCACTGGACGATGCCGCGGCACATTGGTGGCAACCCATCGCACCGCGTGCGCGGGTGGAGGTCGATCTTGAAAATCCGCATCTGCGCTGGAGTGGCACGGGATACATGGACTCAAACACCGGCGAGATTCCGCTGGAACACTCGTTCAGCGATTGGGACTGGTCGCGTGCCGCCGCCAGCGGTGGTGATTCCCTGGTCGTGTATCAGGTGCGACAAGTCGACGGCGGAACTCGCAATCTTGCCCTTCACTTCAGGCGTGACGGCGCGGTGGAAGCCTTTGATGCGCCCCCACCCCGGCCATTGCCTGGAGCACTCTGGGGCATCGGCGGGGCGAGTTGCCTTGACCATGAGCAACCGGTGCGGGTGGTTTCGCGCCTGGAAGACACGCCCTTCTATTCACGAACGCGTCTCAGCGGTGTACTCGCAGGCAGGCCCGTCGAAGTGATGCATGAGAGTTTGTCACTGGAGCGCTTCAGGCAGCGCTGGGTGCAAATGCTTCTGCCGTTCAGGATGCCCCGACGACCCTGATCGAGTTGGCCTCACGTTCCTGGCGTTCGAGTCGGTCAAAGATTGCGACAAGCCGTTCGACACGCGCATCGAGATTCCACCAAGGCGTCACTGCAGGCGGCGCGGTGCCAAGGGTATCTGCGGCAGAGCCGGCCACGGCACGCACCAGAAACATGGCCTCCGGAACCGTTGGGGAGTGATCGCGGGACGGCAGGAGCGGGGTTGCCGCGAGTGCACGGGTGACATACCAAAGCTTGCGCAGGCGGGACACCCTGGCCCTGACACTGACTGAATCGAAGCCGTTGCGCGCCACCTGATGCCCGATCCCGTCATAGAGAAAGCGCGCCGCATACATCGCAGGCCTGCACGCGAGCGGCAGCCCGGCGATGCCATCCTCCGCCTTGCGGTAGAGGGTGTCTGCGGCCTCAAGCACTCGCGCAACTACCCGGGCGATACCCGGATTGAATTCCGGCGCAGCCAGCCACGCACGCTCATCGATGCCCTCTGCTGCAAGCCACGCCTGAGGTAGATACAGACGACCTGCCCTGGCATCTTCCCCCACGTCGCGCGCGATATTGGTGAGCTGCATGGCGACGCCGAGATCGCTTGCCCTTGCCAGCAACCTCGGCTCGTCCACACCCATGACCCGCGCCATCATCACGCCAACCGTGCCAGCCACACGTGCGGCATATGCGAGCAGCGCCGGAAAATCCGGGTACCGGCGATTCTCGGCATCCCACGCAAACCCTTCCAACAGCGCGGCAGGAATTTCATGCGGGATGGCATACCGCCGGACCACGGCTGCAAACGCCCGGTCACTCGCGATATCGAAAGGCTCGCCGGCGTGCAGGCAGCGCAGTCGCTTCTGCAGGGTCTCCAGCGCGCGCAGGGGTTCTGCAGTCTGGTCTATCGCATCATCCGCCTCACGACAAAAGCCATAGAGTGCGGTGGCGCCTTCGCGCAGGTGGGTTGGGAGAAGATGGGATGCGGCATGAAACGAACGCGAGCCGTGGCGCAACAGCTCGCGACACGCAGCGAGATCGGACTCTGCAGGAAAATCAGGCAGTGAGACGGACATCGGGGACCACGCTGTCGAGTATTCGCGCCGAGGACAATACCCCCGGCAAACCGGCGCCCGGATGGGTTCCGGCGCCCACGAGATAGAGGTTCTTCACGTCTTCGCTGCGATTGTGTGGCCGGAACCAGGCACTCTGGGTGAAGCGGGGTTCAAGACCGAAACCTGCGCCGCGGAAGGATAGAAACTGATTCTCGAAATCCGGGGGCGTCGTGATCCAGGAAGTTGCCAGCCTGTCCTCGAGTCCCGGCAGCACCGTCGCTGAAAGTTCGCGCGCAATCCTTGCCCGATAGGTCTCCCGCAAGTCACTCCAGTCGATACCGCTTTCGGTATTGGGCACCGGCGAAAGGACATAAAAGGTGTCGCAACCCGGAGGTGCCAGGGACGGGTCGGTTGCAGTCGGGCGGTGCAGATACAGACTGAAATCGTCCGCCAGAATCTTGCGGTCAAAGATGTCTTCCAGCAGTTCGCGATAACGCGGCCCCAACAACAGCATGTGGTGAGGGACATCCTCATAGCGACCCCGGGTACCGAAGTACCACACGAAAAGCCCCATGGAATAATGCGAGCGCTCTATTTTTTTGTCCGTCCAGCGGCGCCGCGCGTGGGCAGGTACCAGGTGCCGGTATGTCCAGGCAGAGTCTGCATTGGATACGACGATATCGGCGTGAATCTCTTCGCCGGAAGCCAGGCGCACGCCAGTGGCCCGTCCTCCATCGACAAGGATTGTCGCGACATCGGCGCCGGTCCGAAGCGTGTTTCCTTGCCCCTCGATGAGCTTGGCCATCCCGTTGACCAGACTGCCGGTGCCTCCCATCGCGAAATGCACACCCCAAGCGCGTTCAAGATGCGCGATCAGTGCGTAAACGGCCGTGACCGAGAACGGATTCCCCCCCACCAGCAACGGGTGATAGCTCAGGATCGTGCGCAGCCGCGGATCGCGGACGTGCTTTGCCACCAGGCCATGCACGGTTCGATAGCTTTGCAGGCGGATCAGCTCCGGCACTGCACGCAGCATGGTGGCCCAGTTGTCGAACGGAACATGGCCGAGTTTTTCGAAGCCGGTACGGTAGATCGCTTCGCTCAACTGCATGAAGCGTTCGTAGCCGGCAACATCGTCCGGCGCCAAACGTGCGACTTCATCGCGCATGGCCGCCGGGTCGCCGCTGTAGTTGAAGGTTTCTCCGCTGTCGAAACGAATGCGGTAGAAGGGATCGAGCGCACGCAGTTCGACGTCGTCCTCAAAGCGTCGACCGCACAGTTGCCAAAGTTCCTTGAAGAGGAACGGTGCGGTGATGATCGTGGGGCCGCTGTCGAAGGTGAATCCGTCCTGCTTGCGCACCCAGGCCCGCCCTCCCGGCACTGCACAGCGCTCCAGCACCGTCACGCGATAGCCGCGTGCACCGAGTCGAATCGCGGCTGCGAGTCCACCAAAGCCACTGCCAATCACCACAGCGTGCGCCGTGTGGCCAGGCTGACCCGGGGGCGATGAGGTGAGAGATGTCAACATTGCTGGACACTGTAACATTTTTTTTACAGTGGGCCAGCCGGTCCGGTGGCGGATCTCTAAGTCAGCGCAGCCTCTCTTCTCCGCGTGAGTGCTGCACCACATGAGCAAGGCCGCTGGCGTCTGCATGCGGCAGCGCAAGGTATCGCGCACCCAGCTGTTGCGCGAATTGCTGGGCCCGAGGATCCGGGCGTGTGGAAGTGTCTATGAAAAGGGTGTTGAGGCTGCGGAGCAAATACTGCCGGGCTGCGAGTGTCGCATCAGCCTCCCCTGCTATTCGCCCCTGACTGCCATCCCGCGCGAGATTCGCCCGACCATCCGTGAAGAACACGATCAGAGGGGTGGCCTGGGAGCGCTGCACCTGCCCGGCAAGCTCGGCCGCTGCATCGATGGCCGCGGCAAGCGGGGTGCTCCCCCCACCGGGTAAGGCCGCCAGACTGCGCCGTGCACGCGCCAAGGATCGGGTGGGCGGTAGCAGTGTTTCTGCACCGCTGCCCCGAAAGGCAATCAGGGCGACCTCATCCCGGCGCACGTAGCACTCGGCAAGCAGTAATTCCACCGCCCCCTTGGCTTCCGCGAGCCGGTGCAACGCAGACGAACCCGAGGCATCCACCACAAAGAGCGTGACGCTGCGCGATCGCTGACGGTAACGACGAGACCGCAGATCATCCCGCGCGATGATGAAAGGACGAGCGTTGTCGGCTGCCTCCTTGCGTCGCCAGGCCTGCCAGGGAGCGGCCGCATAGAGAGTGGCAACCAGATCGAGCCTCTCTCCGCGCCTGGGCAAACCCCGGCGCGTGCCCAGCGGACGACCTCGGGCGCCACCGGACTGCTCCTGGCCAGAGCGACCAGCACTCCCCGAGGAACCCCGTTGCTGACCGCGAAGCGCAAGACTCGCCAACAGTTCGGGCGCCAATGCCGTTACCACAGCCTCCAGCACACGATCTTCCAGCGCAACCGGAGCAGTGCGGGTTTCGAATTCAGTCTCTGCGGCAGCATCTTCAGGAGCGTGCTCGCGCGACGTCGGGTCTGCAGGGGTTTGCGCGGCGGGTTCGATCTCGGGCTCGGCCGGTTGAGGCAAGCAGGTTGCCCGATGTCCCAACACGAGGCTTGCGGCGAGCGTGAGGTCACTTTCTTCAGTTCGGAGCCGTCCCTGCAGGGCCGCACTTGCACGCACCACCCTGGCAGCAAGCAGCGGGGCACGCAGGGAGCGGATGCCACAGCGCAGGGCGATTTCGTTCATAGCCGGCAGGAGCTCATCGCTGCTTTCAACCTGCGGCAATTGCTGCCGCGCGCGCGCAATATCTTCCGGCATGAACAGGGTGCTCCCGGTATCGCTGGCCCGGAGACCCTCCAGCCTCACCTCGAAAGCAGCCCTTTCCCGCAGGGCTGCAGGCGCAGATTCTTCCTCATCGAGACCCTCATCCAGGACGACGATGCCGAAGCGACTCGGCACCCGCAGGGCCAGTCCCTCACGTTCCACCTGGACTTCGCCGTTGTCGAGCACTGCCGCGATGCGTGCGGCCGTGGCGGAGGAAATGCGTTCCGCCATGGAAAGTACGGCCAGTCCACCATGGGCGGTCGCGAGCAAGCCGCGTTCTGCCCGGGGTTTGCCGGCAGCGAGCGTGGCGGCCAGATCCATCCCCCCCATGAGGCGCGAATCGGGAATATTGAGCGGGACAGTGCACCATGGTGACTGCGCAGGCATCCACTGTCGCAGCAAGCCAAGCCAGCGATCGCGCACCGGTCCGGCGGCAGCCCGAACCACAGCACCGCCCGTGCCGGCCGGATCAACGGCGAGCAGCGCTGCGGCGAATTGGGCAAGCTGCCAGGGATCGGGCACGAATCACTCTGCCCAGATTTCGCGCATGCCACGCTCGATGCGCACGGCCGATCCCGCATCGTCCAGCGGATTTCTGCGCAGCCTGTGACGCAAGGCCGAGGGCGCGATCTCTTTCAGATGGACAGAAGAGACCTCGAGTTCGCCGGCCAGACTAGCCATCGCGCGCGCTGCGCGCAGCAAGGTGAGCTCACCCCGCAGACCATCGGTGCCGAGTTGCATGCACAAACGTGCCGCCTGCTCCAGCACCGCGTCGGGCACTACCACTTCGGGCAGCAACTCCCGCGCATGGGTGATCTGCTTGCGCAGCCGGGACTGGGCGCGACTCCAGCGCGCGATGAAAGCTTCCGGATCCCGTTCAAAGGCGTCCCGCCGCTTGATGATCTCAAGACGGGTGGGCAAGTCATCCGGCGTGCTGATCTCGACCGACAGTCCGAACCGGTCCAGCAGCTGGGGTCGCAGCTCACCCTCCTCCGGATTGCCGCTTCCAACCAGAACAAAGCGTGCCGGATGACGCACGCTCAACCCCTCCCGTTCCACCACATTTTCGCCGGAGGCCGCGACATCCAGCAGAAGATCCACCAGGTGGTCCTCCAGCAGATTGATTTCATCGATGTAGAGAAAACCGCGATGGGCTCGGGCCAGCA
>JAURMM010000065.1 GCA_030830685.1 Gammaproteobacteria bacterium
GAAGCCCTGCGCTGCGAGTATGAAATCCTTGCGCGCATGAGCGGGCGCGAGCTGGCAGGGCTTCGCTACAGCCCACTCTACCGGTTGACCGATGTGGCGACGGACGGTGATCCCTGGCGCGTCGTCACGGCCGATTACGTCGCAGTGGAAGACGGCACAGGCATCGTGCACATCGCTCCAGCTTTTGGTGCGGAAGACTACGAGGTAGGCCAGCGAGAGGGTCTGCCCCTGCTCAACCCGGTGGGACCTGACGGCAAGTTCACCGATGCCGCCCCGTTGGTCGCAGGGTTGTGGTTCAAGGACGCCAACCGGGTGGTGAATCGCGACCTCACCGCGCGCGGCTTGCTGTACCGCCAGGATTCCTATCTTCATAACTACCCGCACGACTGGCGCAAGGGCACGCCACTGATGAGCTATCCGGTGGAGAGCTGGTTCATCCGCACCACCGCGGTCAAAGACCGGCTGGTGGCGCTGAACCAGACCATCAACTGGCAGCCCCCGGCAATCCGGGACGGCCGCTTCGGGAACTGGCTGGAGAACAACGTCGACTGGGCCCTGAGTCGTAAGCGCTACTGGGGCACACCGCTGCCAATCTGGGTTTCAGACGCGCCCGGATCGTCACACTTCGAGGTGATTGGCTCGATCGCTGAACTGCGCGAGAAGTGCGGACAACTCCCGGATGACGCGGCACTCGACCTGCACCGACCGTTCGTTGATGACCTCACCTGGCCCGCGCCCGATGGCGGCACCATGCGCCGGGTCCCCGATGTGCTCGATGTCTGGTTCGACTCCGGGGCGATGCCCTTTGCCCAGTGGCACTATCCGTTCGAGAACAAGGAAGTCTTTGAACGCAACTTCCCGGCTGATTTCATTTGCGAAGGCGTGGATCAGACGCGCGGCTGGTTCTACACCCTGCACGCCATCGCCACCCTCGTCATGGACAACGTGGCTTTTCGCAATGTGGTCGTCAACGGACTGATTCTCGACGAGAAGGGCGAGAAGATGTCCAAATCCAAGGGCAACACCATCGACCCCTTCAAGACCGTCGGGGAGCACGGCGCTGACGTGGTGCGCTGGTATCTGATGGCCAATTCCCCGCCCTGGGACAACATGAAGTTCGCACAGCGCGGACTTGCGGAGACGCGCAACAAGTTCTTCAGCACGCTTGAGAACTCCTACCGCTTCTTCGCGAGCTACGCCAACATCGACGGCTTCCGTTTCCAGGAAAATCCGGTGCCACCGCATGCCCGCACCGAGCTCGACCGCTGGATCCTGAGTCGCCTGCACTCCACCGTTCTGGCCGTGGACACCGCGTATGCGGAATACGATGCAACGCGCGCGGCGCGTGCGCTGGAAGAATTCATCGAGGAGCTCAGCAACTGGTATATCCGGCGCTCACGCCCGCGCTTCTGGGCGGCCAAGAAGAGCGGCAATGAGCGCGATAGCCATGAGAAGCTGTGCGCTTACCAGACCACCTTCGAATGCCTGGATGCAGTCGCCCGCATGATGAGTCCATTGGCACCGTTCTTTGGCGACTGGCTGTTCCGTGCGCTGCGCGAAGGGGCTGCACACGAAGCGGTGCCCTCCGTGCACATGGCGGATTTCCCGGCCCACGATCCCGGCCTGGTGGACCCTGCGCTGGAAACCCGGATGGGGCTCGCGCGCACGGTGGTTTCACTGGTGCTGCTCCTGCGCAACAAGGCGAAGATCAACGTCCGCCAGCCGCTGCAGCGCATCCTGCTGGTGGAGGGCTTGAGCGGTGTGCGCAACGAGGTGGTGGAGACCGTGCGCGACATCATCCTCGATGAGGTCAATGTACGGGACATAGAGTTCATCCAGGATGCGGGCGCCGTGGTCCGGCGCAGCGCCAAGGCCAACTTCAAGCGCCTCGGCGGGCGGCTCGGCAAACGCATGAAGAGCGCTGCGGCGCTCATTGCAGCCCTTGAACCTGAGGACATCAATGCCTTCCTGCGCGACGGGAGACTGGTGATCGATCTCGAGGGCGAGCCCCTGCATCTCGATACCGAAGATCTCGAAATCCTCAGCGAGGAAGTCGGTGGCTGGTCGGTCGCCCAGGAGGGCAGGGTGACGGTCGCCCTCGATACGGCCATCACGGACGAGCTGCGCCAGCAAGGTTTCGCGCGCGAGCTGGTCAATCGCATTCAGCAGATGCGCAAGGCGCTCGACCTGCCGTTGACCGAGCGGATCGCGATCGAAATCAAGGCTCCTGCGGTGTTCTGCGAGGCCATCGGAGTGATGGAAGACTATGTCAGAACCGAGGTGCTGGCAGTCTCGCTTGCCTCCGTGTCGATGCCTGCGGGTACGCTGGTGGAGGAGGTCGAAATCGGCAACCTCGCCGTCACTGTCGGACTGATGCGTCTCGGCACATCTGCCGGCTGAGTGCGAATCCGGGGGACTGTCCCCCGGGGAATGCCCGGGGTGTCAGGCGCGGCCCAGGAACAACTGCAGGGGCACCGGCCGCGCGATGGCATGTCCTTGGGCGTAGTCCACGCCCAGCTCGCGCAGCGCCTGCAGGATTGCCTCGTCTTCCACGAACTCTGCGATGGTCTGCTTGCCCATCACATGCCCGATTTCATTGATTGACCGCACCATGGCGAGATCGATGGGATCACGAGCTATGCCACGCACGAAGCTGCCGTCGATTTTCACATAGTCCACTGGCAGGTTCTTGAGATAGGCGAAGGACGCAAAACCGCTGCCGAAATCATCGATGGCAAAGCGGCACCCGCGGCTGCGCAATGCATTGATGAAGCGCTGCGCATGCAGCAGATCCGAGATTGCATTGGTTTCCGTGACCTCGAAGCACAGCTTGCTGGTAATCGAGTGCGGTTGCCGATCAAGGGCTTCCAGCAGAAACCGCAGCAGCATCTCGTCTCCAAACGCCTGTCCTGACAGGTTGATGCCACAGAGCTCCAGTCCCTCCAGCGCTTCCGGCCTGGCATGCAGCCAGTCCAGCGTATGTCGCACGACCCAGCGATCGATCTCCACGGCCAGGTTGTAACGCTCTGCCGCGGGCAGGAACTCACCCGGCAGGATGAGATTGCCTTCCTCGTCACGCATGCGCAGCAGGAGCTCGCAGTGGCGCCCAGCGCCGGGTTGCGGCGAGATGGGCGTGATGGCCTGGGCCATGAGTTCGAAACGTCCGTCGCGCAGGGCATCATTGATGCGCGTCACCCAACGCATCTGGCCCCGTCGGGCAGCAACGCTGGCGTCCTCGCTGTCGTAGACATGGGAACGGTTGCGACCGGCATCCTTGGCGGCATAGCACGCCGCGTCTGCCATCCCCAGTGCGGCCGTCACGCTCTCGCAATATTCGTCCACACCGACCAGGCCCACACTGGCCGAGATGCTGTGCACTCTGCCATCCCATTCGAACTTGAAATCGAGCAAGGCCTCGCGCATCGCCTCCACCCGGGCACGCGCATCCTCAAGATCATAATCCTCGAACAGCACGGCGAATTCGTCCGCGCCCATGCGGGCTACGATATCGCGGCGCCGGACCACGGTTTGAAGCAGACGGGCCACTCCCTTCAGGAGTTCGTCACCCGCCACATAGCCACTGGTGTCGTTGATGATCTTGAACTGGTCGATGTCGAACAGGGCCAGCGCATGCTGGCTGTGCTCGATCTGGGCGCTCTCCAGAACGCGGGAAAGACGCTCTTCAAGGTGTTTGCGGTTGGACAGTCCGGTCAGTTCATCGTGAGCCGCGTGATAGGCCAGCTTGTCGGCAAGTGTGTAGGTGTCGTTGATGTCCTCACAGGTCATCAGAATCAGAGCATCCTCGCCGCTGCCCAACAGGCGCGCCGTCTCGCGCATCCAGAGCTCATCTCCGTTGCGCTTGCGACGCCGGATCTCCCAGCGGTGGATGCGTTCCGGTTGATCGAGCACCCCTTGCAGATATTCCTGGGCCAGTGCGCGATCGGCCTCGGCATAAAAATTGACGGCAGGCTGGTCCTGCAGGTCATAAGCCAGATAGCCAAGAGCCTGCACGCCGAAGCGATTCGCAAAGACGATGTCGAGCTCACTGTTCAGGGTGAAGCAGGTCATTGGCGTGTGGTCGTAGAGCAGGCCATAGCGCTTGTCGAGCAGGAAGTCCGTGCGAAACGTGCTCGTGTCATCCAGCGAACGCGGCGCCTGGCGCTGATCGCCCGTGGGCAGTGTGGTGTCGGGATCCCATGCGGGCGTGGCTTCGCCGCGTGGGGGCTCTACATGCGCCTGCGCCTGATGTTGTGCGTCCCGTCGGGAGAGCTGGCTGCGGATTCGCGCAAGCAGCACCGGCAACTCTCCTGGTTTGACGATGTAATCGTTGGCGCCGAGCGCCAGGGTACGTTCTATGACCCCCGTGTCGTCGCTCGCGGCGAGCATGATGATGGGCAGCTCGGTACTGGTGTAACGCTCCCGTACATGGCGCAGGACTTCGTCGCCCCGCATGCCTGGCATTTGCAGGTCGAGCAGCATGAGGTCGAAAACCTGATCGTCCAGCGCCGCCAGGGCCTGCACGCCGTCCTCTGCGGTGACCACGTGATAGCCCTTGGAGCTCAGGCGCATGGCAATGGCGCGCCTGATGGTGGCGTTGTCGTCGACGGCAAGAACGGAGGCTGGGGAGGTCATGATTCTCTACTTAGCGGCACTGCGGCCAGAAGCTTTCAGGCTTGGCTCCCCTCTGATAGCCGGAACAGGCTGGGCAGGCCGTCCCGGCCCTCTGGTCGACCAGGCTTCTGGTCTGAGGAGGGGATTACAAACGATTTCAATGCGCGGCTCAGCGCGCTTCCTTGCCAGCGACTCGAGGTCGGGCCGTGGCAGGCCCGGTCCAGCTCTGCCAGCGCGGCTTCAAGTGGGGGTGCAACACGCCGCGTCAGTGCGTCGAGCGTCAATGGCGGACGCTCGGGCCACAGGGTAGCTGCCCAGGCAAGCACTGCGCGCTGACTCGCGGCAGCATCGTCTGCTGCGCAGGTGGCCTCGAGCAGTGCCATTGCGCGCGCGGTGGATTCGGGCGCGACAGGTGTCAGCATGGGTGCATGCGGTTTCGCATGCTGGCGGGGCCCGCGTTTAAGCAGCCAGAACGTCGTGATTGCCCAGCCGAGGACGGCCAGGACTGCCACGCCGAACCAGCCTGGCCAGTGGCGCCAGGACAGCAGTGCTTCGGGAGGGCGGGTGGCCGACGGCACGGGCTCCTGAAGCTCGGCCTGTGCAGGTGCCGCCGGGGGAGGGGTGGGGCGTTCGGTGCCTGGCAGCGCCTCAACCGCCATCGGACGTGAGGGTAGCTCCGCATACTCGAGCGCGTCGGTCTCCGTATTCCACCAAGGGATCGCAACGGCGGGCAGGGTTCGAGGGCCGGGACGATCGGCTACGTAGGCGATCTTTTCCTGGCGCACGGCGTTGTGCGTCTCGTCCTGCAAGGTGTCTTGCAGCTGGGGTTGATCGGGATATTGCCGCAGCCCGTCGACTGCCTGAGGAACGAGTGGCGGGAGCTGGCCACTGGTAACGCCGCTTGCCCAGAGCGACAGGGTGCGCGAGAGCGGCTCACCCACCTTCACGGGCCCCGACTCCGGGGTCCAGAGTTCATTGAGTCGCACGAGGCGGGCGGGCAACCAATGGGCGCCGGCAGGAAATTCCGCAGGAACCGGTCGCACCTCAAGTGTGATGGGCAGCGAATCCACGCGGCGCGTTTTCACCGCGCGACCGAGCATCTCGAACAGGGAAGCAGCCCGCTCCAGCACCTGCGCGGTCACGCGGACCGGTTGGATCGTCACAGTGCCACTTTCCTGCGGATAAATCAGGTAACGGCGTTCGACCACGTCATATCGGCGGCCATTGCGCTCGCGCACATACTGCCGGTCACCCGTCAGCGGCTTCACCAGCGCATCCGCGGAAAGTTGGGGTTCGGAGAGCGAGGCGTTGCTGAGCTCGTAGCGACGCCACAGACGCACGGTGTAGAGAACTTCCTGCTGTACATAGGGCGCCGGGGGGACCGCTTCGACTTCCAGGAACAATCCGTCGTCGCTCGCAGAGGATGGCGTGGGGCGAGGGGTTACCGTGAATGCCTTGGAGCGGAGCTCCCCAATCTGCACCGCGGGGATTTTCACCGCACCGGTGTCCCGTGGCAGGACCTCAACCACCCACGTGGTCTTGCGGGTGTATTTGCCGTTGACGAAGGAAACGGCGTTCTGTTCGTTCCGCGCGAGAATTTCAAAATCTTCTTCCAGCACCGAAAAATCCGGCGGGGTCGAAAAATCCCCTTCGAGAGAAAAGGCGAGGCGGAAGGACTCACCTTGCCGCGGTGGATCTGGTTCCACCCCGACACTGATTGCAGCGCTGCTCGTGAGTGTGACCAGCAGGAGAGTGAGCCCGGCCAGAACGCGCAGTCGCCAGGACGCGAGACAACCTGCCAGCCGAAGCGTGCTCACCATGGTTCACCAGACTCCTCTTGCTTGCTGTCGCGCCGTTGATACTGATAAAGAAACTTGCGACGCAACAGGCCACCCGGATCATCCGGAACCTGGCGCAACCACTGCTCGGTCGCGAGCGCCTGTTCCGCATCCCCAACACCGGCTTCCGGGCTCTCATCCTCTCCCGGTTTTATTTCACCAGGATCGGTTTCGTCGAACGCACTGCTGTCCGCTGCGTTTTTCGCGGCGTCCTCTCGCGACTGCTGCCGCTGCCCTTGCTGATTCTCGCCGGCCTCACGCGCACGCGCATCAGAGTCTTGAGACTCACCCGATTCCTTGCCAGTGTCACCACGATCGGCCTCGCCTTCCTTGCCCTCGTCACCTTGCTGACCCTGTTCGCCTTGTGACTCCTGCTTCGCCGATTCCTGCTTGTCGCGCTCCTCGTCCTTGCGCTTTTCGGCCTCGGCCTGCTGCTGCTTCTCGAGTTCCGCCCTCACCAGATCCAGGTTGGCCTTGGCATCGGCGAATTCCGGGCGTTCCCGCAGGACGGATTCGTAGGCTTCCACCGCTCCCGCATACTCTCCGAGCCGCGCCAGCGCATTCCCCCGGATGAATTCCGCATCTGCGGATGCCTGTCCCTGGAGACTGTCCAGCGCGGCCTTGGGCTGTCCCTCCCGGTAGCGCGCGGCGGCCTGCCACAAGGGATCCGTGAAGAGGCTGGAAGCCTCCGCGTATCGCTTGGACTCGAACGCTTTCATGGCCCTTTGGTCTGGCGTCTGGAACCAGTCAGCGCGCGCCGAACCGGGCACCAGACAGGCGAGTCCGAGGACCGTCAGGCCCAGCGGCAGGGCCAGTGGAAAGAGCAGTAAGGCACCACGTCGAAAGGCCATCAGCGAGATCAGCATCAGGGGCGGCAGCAACCAGACACCGCGCTCCTCCCAACGTTCTGCCGTCTCATCGGTGGCCACTGCGTTCTGGCGCTGGCCTGAGCGTTTGAGGAAGTCGAGCAGCGCTGGGACCTCCGTGCCGCTGGCGGTGGTAGCCAGGTATTGGCCACCGGACCGGACGCTGAGCGTGCGCAGTGCTTCTTCTTCGAGCCTGGACATCACGAGTGTGCCGTCTTCGCGGGTCACGAATCCGCCGCCTGCCTTGGGCACTGGTCCTCCGGCAGGGGTGCCGATACCGAGGGCCGAAACCCTGAAACCCGTACCCCTCACCAATGCGCTGGCCGCTGCCAGCTGTTCCGGTGCCATCCCGTCCGAAAGCACCAGCAAATCCCCCTCGTTGAACCCGGCCTGCCGCAACAGGTTGATACCGGCAGTCAGCGCGGTGGGTGCGTTGCTGCCTTGACGCGGCATGATTACAGGCTCCAGCGCAGAAAGCTGGGCACGCAGGGTCGCCGCGTCGGTGGTAAGGGGCGTCACCGTGAAGGCATCTGCGGCATAGGCGATGAGCGCGGTTTGTCCCCCGCGACGTTGCTCAAGAAGATCAAGAATGCGAAATCGCGCGCGCTCCATGCGATTGGGTGCGACATCAGCCGTGAGCATGGAATTGGAGAGATCAAGCATGATGACCAGCGCTGCCTGGTCCCGAAAAACAGGCTGCGGCGCGCGTTCCCATACCGGCCCGGCCAGCGCAAGACTCGCCAGCGTACCGCCGAGATACACCGGCCAGGCCCGGCGCACGACAGTTCGGGGCGGTGGCACCACCACATGAGGCAGGAGCGCTTCGTCGCACAGACGCGACCACCACAGGGCGGAAAAAGGCCGCCTCGCCCACTGCCAGCCCAGCCACGCCACCGGCAGCAGGAGCAGCAGCCAGCCGGGGCGCAGGAAATCCAATTGCGCCATGAACGCGCTCACAGGGCACTCCGTGATTGACGCCACAGCAGTATGCCCGCGCAGAGAGCCGCCAGCGCCAATGGCCAAGGGTAGAGCGCGTGAACAGGACGCAGCTGCTGTTCTCCGCGCGCGACGGGCTCCAGCAGATCGAGCTCCGCGTAGATCTCCTCCAGCGCTTCGAGATCGCGGGCCCTGAAATAACGGCCGCCCGTGGCGGCCGCGATGCCGCGCAAGGTTTTCTCATCCAGATCGGTCGATGGGTTGACCCTGATATTCCCAAAGAGCTGGCGCACCATCATCTCGTCGGCACCTATCCCTATGGTGTAGACCTTGAGTCCGGCGCTCGCCGCCAGCCGCGCAGCGCGCTGGGGTTTGACCTGTCCCGCGGTGTTGGCACCGTCCGTCATCAGGATGACCACCTTGTGCTCGGCGTCCTGTTCCCGCAGCCGTTTGACCGCAAGACCGAGCGCGTCACCGATGGCCGTGCTGCGTCCGGCAAGACCGATGGCAGTTTCATCCAGCAGCTGTGCCACGGTCGCCCGATCATGGGTGAGGGGGGCGTTGAGGTAGGCCTGTTCGCCGAAGACCAGGAGGCCTATCCGGTCGCCTTCACGTCGTTCGATGAAGGCTTTGGCGACCGCTTTGGTCGCCACCAGCCTGTCGACAGGTTCACCCTCGAGGAGGAAATCCTCCACCTCCATGCTCTCGGAGAGGTCGACTGCCAGCATGAGATCGCGTCCGGTATCAGTTACACCGATCGGCGCTCCCAGCCACTGTGGATTGCTCGCGGCGAGCACCAGCAGCGCCCAGCCGAGCAGCGCAAGCGGCGGAAAAAACTGCTTGTACATGGGCTCATCGACGTCCGCGCCCAGATGCCGGAAATCCTCCAGATCAGGGACTCGCAGCGCCCCGGAGTCCACCGTCGACACAGCCGGTAAAAGCCACCGGACCAGCCAAGGCAGAGGCAGGGCGACAAAACTCCAGGGCCATGCAAACTCAAGCATCGCGCAAGTTCTGGTTGCCACCGTGCGGAGGCAGGCGCGCAAGCCAGTGCTCCATACCTTGCAAGAGGGCCGATGCATCGAAGGTGCTGGATGGGTCATAGGGCGCTTCGAGGAGGCTGCGACCCGGGCCACGGGTGAAGAACTCCTGGCCCGGCACGAGCGCGTCCAAGGCCATGAGCAGTGCCTCACCGGTCACTGACCCCAGATCGCGTCCTTGCCGCGCAACCAGCAGAACCTGTCTGCAGAGCATGGACAGGTCGGCGGCAAGGGCATGCGCATCGCGACTCTCGGCATACGTTGCGCGAAGCAGGGTGAGTTGCGCCAGCGCGAAGCGTCGCAGGCGAGTGCGGCGGCGTCGGCGATACCAGAGCAACAGGCCTGCCGCAAGGGCGACCACCGCGCCCACGATCAGCCACCAGCCGGGTGCCAACGGCCACCAGGTGATGATCGGAGGTGGAAGCGCGCTGTCCCGGAGGGGGAGTTCGACAGGATTCATCGCCGGGCACGCAGCAAGGCCTGAACGCTTTCGAACGGGCTCCCAGTCGTCAACAGAGTGGCGAGCGCAGCACGGCGTTCGCGTGCAAAGCGGGCCAACGCCGCCTCGCGTGCGGCGAACTGTGCGGCATAACGCGCGCGCGCGGTCTCTGGCAAGACTGAGAGCACATGATCCTGGGTCCCTTGCCGGACCCGCAGCGGGCGCGAGAGCTGCGGCAGGCTGATTTCGAGCGGGTCATGTACCAACAGCAATCCGAGCTCGCAGTGCCGTCTGATTTCGGCCAGTTCAGTGCAGGCTGCCTCATCGAGGCCGCGACCGTCACTCAGCACGAACACCAGGCTGCCCGGCCTGACCAGCCTGCGCAGGCGCCGCAAGGCCATGACCTGTGATGAGGGTCTGCCGGCTCCGGCAGTGGGGGCTTCCGGTGCACTGCCCCCAATCTCGGCCAACACCCGGAGCACGTGGGCAACCGCCAGTTTGCCGCGCGCGGGCACCAATTCCCGGTGCAGGCCATTGGCATGGATGAGCCCACCGATACGGTCGCCATTTTCGACGGCCTTCCAGGCCAGCAGTGCTGCCGCACGGGCCGCCTGGACCCGCTTGAAACAGCCTTGGGTGGCGAAAGCCATGGTCGCGCCCAGATCGACGACCAGGAAGACTGGTCGTTCACGCTCTTCCCGGAACAGCTTGGTATGGGGTTTGCCGAGGCGTGCTGTAAGGCGCCAGTCGAGGGCGCGCACGTCGTCTCCCGCCTGATAGGGGCGGGATTCAACATATTCCATACCGCGCCCTCTGATCACGGCGCGGTACTCACCCTTCTGCCGCGCCCTTTGCGCAGGCTGCCACCCTGGGAGCGCGCGCGCCTGGCCCGCCAGCGACATGAGCTCCGCCAAATCAGGGACGGTTCGCGAAGTCTCCGCGGGTGCCCGCACCTGCGCCGGCATGATTGGCTGTAACGCCACGGCTGGGTTCAAGGCACCGCGACGCGGGACAGCAGCGTGGACACCAGTTTGTCGGCCGTGATGCCCTCGGCGGCCGCCTCGAAGTCGAGGATGATCCGGTGCCGCAGCACATCCGGCGCAAGCGCGTGAATATCCTCGGGATTGACGTAATCCCTGCCGGCAAGCCACGCATGCGCCCGGGCACACCGATCGAGCGCGATGGTGGCACGTGGGCTTGCACCGTAGGCGACCCAACGGGCGATATCTTCGCCGTAGGTCCCCGGGGCACGTGTCGCGCAGATCAGCTCGATGATGTACCGCTCCAGCGCTTCGCTCATGTGCACGGCGAGCACCTCGCGACGGGCTGCGAAGACCTGTTCCTGATTGAGGATCGGCGCATGGGCCCCGAGACCCGTCATGCCCTCCAACGCCTCGGTACGGGACAGATGCAGGACCTCGCGTTCTTCCTCGGGGGTGGGATAGGTGATGGTCGCGTGCAACAGGAAGCGGTCGAGCTGCGCTTCCGGCAACGGATAGGTTCCCTCCTGTTCCAGCGGATTCTGGGTTGCCATCACCAGGAATAGTGCGGGCAACTGATACGTCTCACGTCCGATGGTGATCTGCCGTTCCGCCATGGCCTCGAGCAAGGCGGACTGTACCTTGGCCGGTGCCCGGTTCACTTCATCCGCCAGCACCAGGTGGTGGAACAGCGGGCCCTGCTGGAACCTGAAGGAGCCATCCTGCGGCCGATAGATCTCGGTGCCGGTGAGGTCGGCAGGCAGCAGGTCGGGGGTGAACTGGATGCGGTGGAAGTCGCCTTCAATGCCCTCCGCCAGCACCTTGATCGCGCGAGTCTTGGCTAGGCCGGGAGGCCCTTCTACGAGCAGGTGCCCGTCGGCCAGCAGTGCGATGAGCAATCTGTCCACCAGCCGCTGCTGGCCGATGATGCGTTTGCCGATGAAAGTGCGAAGTTCGCGCAGAGCGTGCTGTGTGGACATAGAACCTGCAGTTGAGTCGTGGGTCTGGATGGGGCGCCCGTTACCGGCTGCCCGGCGCCAGCGTGCGTGAGGGTACGGGCCTGCCTCAGCGATAATCATCGGCCCGCGGCCGTCTTGCAAGAGAGCAGCCGGGAGGGCCTGGCAATGGCGAATTGCGCGGCTTTTTTCACATTCACGACAGAGGCAATCCAGTAAGCTACGGACCCTGAGTCCCAACATGGAAGAAAGCATGCGTCCCCAACGTGGATTTACCCTCATCGAAGTGATGGTCGTGGTGGTGATTCTCGGCATCCTCGCCGCGATCGTCGTGCCCCGCATCATGAGTCGCCCGGATGAAGCCCGGATCATCAAGACCCGGCAGGATTTGCGCGCGATCGAGGCGGCGCTGGACCTGTACAAGCTCGACAACTTCAACTACCCGACCACGGCGCAGGGCCTGGAGGCTCTGGTGACCAAACCGGGTGGCCTGGCCTCGGGCGCCAACTGGCGCGAGGGCGGCTACCTCGCCAAATTGCCGGTTGACCCTTGGGGTGGGGAATATCAATACCTCTCGCCGGGGCAACGCAGTGAGTACGATCTCTTCTCTCTGGGCGCGGATGGTGTGTTGGGTGGGGAGGGTAACGCCAAGGATCTCGGTAACTGGGAAGAGGGATGAGGCGCGGGTGATGCGCGGTGAGCGCGCCTCTGTCCAGCGCGGATTCACCCTGCTGGAGGTGATGGTGGTGGTGGTGCTGATCGGCATCCTCGCCGGGATGGTCCGGTTGGCTGTGGGCGACGGAGGGCGTGGTGCGCAACTCAAGGACACCGCCCGCGTCCTGCAGCAACTCACCCGCGTTGCCGCAGATGAGGCCATGCTCACCAGCCGACCAGTGGCATTGGTCATCGGACCGGACGGTTATGGCCTGCAGAGCTGGCAGGCAGGTGAGTGGCGACGCCCCGAGCGTGATGCCTTGTACAAGCCCCGCCGTTTACCCGCTGGCCTCGATTTGCGCGTGACCGGCATGAGTGAAAACAGCGGACTCGGGGCGCGAGTGCCGGCGATCTTCTTTCCGGACGGCAATGCGGAGATCCTCGCCATGGAACTGCGCCTGCTGCCAGGTGAGCGTCGGGCCCGACTCCTGCCCGGGGATGACGGCTATACCGTGGAGTTCAATTGAACACATCCGCTCGGACACCCGGCTTCACACTGGTTGAAGTGCTCGTCGCTCTGGTGGTTCTGGCCGCTGTGCTCTATGCAGCCAGTGTCGGCATTCGCAGCGCCGCCCAACAGGAAGAAGCGCAGGAAGCGCGCATCCTCGCGCATTGGCTTGCAGCCAATGCAGTCAACGAAATTGCTCTGCTGCCCGCAACGGAAAGCCAGCCCTGGACCCCGCCCGAACAGCGTGAAGCGCTGGTCTACGGGCGTACGTTCCAGTTGCGCTACCGCTTGCTCGAGGAGGAACTGCCGGAAACGCTGCTGATTGAGGGACAGCCGACCACCGCGCGGCGTGTGGTCGTTGAAGTCGCGGCACCCGCAGCGCCAGACACGATCCTCGCCCGCCTCGAGGTCTCGGCGCCATGAAGTGCGCGCGCACACACGCGAGCGCAGGATTCACTCTACTCGAAGTGCTGGTTGCGATTGCTGTTTTCAGCGTGATGGCGGTGATGGCCTATGAAGGTCTCCGGAATTTTCTTGCCGCGCGCACGCTGCTGGAGAACCGGGTCAATGCTTTCCATGCCCGGGTGAGGGGGATTGCCCAGTTGCAACAGGATCTGGAACAACTCGTGGCCAGACCGGTTCGTGATGAGCTGGGGGATCCGGTCGATGCTGTGCGGCACCGTGCGGGCGAAGAGATCTTGCTGGCCTTTACCCGGCACAGTCCCTGGCCCGCGCCAGCACGTGGCTTGCCGGATCTGCGTCGCGTGGAATACCGGCTTGTCGAGGGACGACTGCTGCGACGGGAATGGGACGCACTCGATCGTGTGTCCTCGGTCGGTTTTCGGGAACGAGCGCTTTTGACTGAAGTCGAGTCGGTCACGCTGCGTTTTCACGGCGCAGAGAACTGGCAGGATGACTGGTCGGCTGACACCGGACCCGCGGCGCGCCAGGCCTTGCCGCGTGGCGTTGGCGTGACAGTGCGCTTTGGTGATGGTCGCAGTCTGGAACGAATCTTCAGGGTAGGTGGCGCAGGATGAGCCCATGAGCGGCGCACGACCCGGGCCAGGCTTGCCATCCTCCTCACGTGGCATCGCGCTCATCACGTCCATGGTGCTGGCGTCATTGATGACCGCTGCCGTGGTTGCCATTGCGACCGAGCAGTATCTCTACGGTCGACGCATCAACAACCTGCTGGATGCGGACAGAGCGGCATTGATTACGGCGAGGGTGGAGCGCGACGCTGCGCGTCTGCTCGAAAAGGATGCGTCGCTGGGCCGACAGGACGTCACCACGGAAGACTGGGCGGTGACGCGACTGGCCCTCGAGGAATCGGGCCTGCGGGCAGAGGGCGAGCTCCGGGACCTCCAGGGACTGTTCAACCTGACCAATCTGTCGCCCGACCCCGCCTTCGCCGAGAGCGGCGCAGCGCCGACCGGCGGCGTGGGACCGGGTGCTTCTCCCAACCGTATGGACCAGGAAACGGCTGAAGGCATGGACGATCCTCCGGCCACTCTCGTCGAGACACCGCAAACCGGGACGGTCTTTCCATCCGAAGAAGAGGGAGAGCTCGAGGCTGGCAACGAGAGCCCGCCGCAGGCAGCTCCCGGGCAACAGCCCTCCTCAGGGCCGGGCGAGGCGGCAGAGCGGCGCTTTCGCCTGTTGTTCAAAGCGCTGGAGCTTGACGAGACCCCGATTCAGGCCATCCTCGACTGGATCGATCCGGACTCCGAAACGCGCTTCCCGAACGGTGCGGAGGACGACTACTACTCGCGCCAGAGACCCGCTTACCGCACCGCGAACCGCCCTCTCGCGTCCGTGCAGGAATTGCGTCTCGTGAAGGGCATGACGCCCGAGATCCTGGAGCGCCTGGCGCCCTTTGTGGTGTGTCTGCCCAACGCGACCCCGCTCAATGTGAACACCGCACCCAAGGAAGTCCTGATGAGTCTCGGGCCTTCGGTGAGCAGCAGCACGGCGGCGGTCCTGATGCGGGCCCGCGAGACCCAGCCATTCGTGACAGTGGAGGCGTTCCGCAAACATCCCTTGCTACAATACGCGCAGCTGGAAGAGAGTGACCTGTCGCTAGAGAGCGACTTCTTCGAACTCAAGACCACCGTCCGCAGTCCACGTTTCGAGCACACTACCTTGAGCCTACTCGCCCGCGATCAGAACAAGGTTCGCCGCCTCGGCCGCCAGCAGGCGATATCCGCCCCGGATTTCTCCGGAGACCTACCTTGACGGCCGCGCTCGTCGCGCGGGCTTTGCCAGGGTCCGTTTTCGAATGGGGCCTGCTGGATGGCAGCAGCGCACTGGTCTCGCCCGTGCGGGGTGATGCCGGGTCGCTCGTCGCCGCGTGCGCACAGCATGAGCTTGCCCTGCTGCTGGATGGGCGCAGCGTGGGCACCCTCACGGCCAGCATCCCCGCCAAGACCCAGCGCCAGGCGCGGGTTGCGGCACCCTACGCGATAGAGGATGAGGTCACGGAGGAGCTGGACGGCTTGTACGTGACATGCGGCCCTGCGGAAGAGGATGGCCAGCGAACCGTCGGTTTCATCCGCAAGTCCGATCTGGATGCACTGTTGGCCCCCCTCGCCGAAGCGCACGTCACGGTTCGTTGCCTGCGTCCGGATTACCTGGCCTTGCCATGGAGCCCGGGTCAGTGGTCCATGCTGTCTGACGGGGACAGGCTCCTGGTCAGAACCGCCGCGCATCAGGGATTCGTGGTGGACAATGACATTGCGGCGGAGGTGTTCGCCCGCAAGCTGGAGGAGGGCGCGCCGGAGCGTCTCGTCCAGTTTGGTGAAGGCGTTTTGCCGACAGCACTCCAGGCACTTCGCTGCACCCGGCAGGCGTTACCCGGTGGACCCTGGTCGCTGCTGGCCAGGGGCGTGGTTGAGCCTGTCGGCATCGACTGGTTGCCGGATAGCTTCCCGCGGCCTCGTACCGCGCGCCGCGTCGCCTGGTCCTGGGCCGCAGGCCTGCTGGCGATGACCTTGCTTCTCCACATCGGCTTCCTCGTGGCCGGCAACGCTCGTCTGGCAGGTCAGATTTCGAGCCTCCGCGCGGCGCAAGCGGAGGTCATGCATACGGCTTTCCCGGAGATCAGCCGTATCGTCAACGCCGAGATTCAAGCTGCGCAGGCCGTCGCTGCGCTACGGGGGGCTGGAACCGGTGAAGCCTCGGTGCTCGAGTTGCTGCATGGGCTTGGCCGTGCGCGTGGCGATGACTCAGCTCGCCTGCGTCTGCTGAGTCTCAATTTCGCCGACGGTGTGATGAGCGTGCAGGCGCTGGCTCCGGATATCGGGAGTCTCGAAGGGTTGGGCGCTGCGGGTGATCTCCCCGTCGCCATTGAAATCCTCTCGGTGGAGAACCGGCAGGATGGCGTTGTCGGCAATCTGCGCGTCACCGGACAGGAGGTAGCACCATGAATGCGTGGTGGCAGGGGCTCAATCCGCGGGAACGTTTGCTGGTAACCCTGGCGTGCGCGGCCTCGCTGCTCGCGCTGATTTACCTGTGGGGCGTGGAACCGCTGCAGGTGCGACACACGAGACTGGAAGGAGAACTCGAGGGCCAGACCCGGGCACTTGAGGTCTTGCGTGCACTGGGGGAGGAGGCCGATGCTCTGCGCGCCCAAGGCACTGGGCGGCGCGGGCTGGCCGAGGGTCAGAGCCTTCTGGCCCTTCTGAATGCGTCGGCCAAGGCGCGCGGCATTTCCCCCGCGATAGAACGCATCGTCCCCAATGGCGCCAATGAGGCCTCGGTGGTTGTGCAGGGGATCGCGTTCGATACGCTCGTTGCGTGGTTGATGGAGCTCAGGGAGAGCAACGGCGTGGAAGCGCGGCGGTTGGTGGTTGATGGCAGCGGCACTGCGGTAGGCATGGTCAACGCCAGCCTGACCTTGGTCGCGGGCGGCGGGCCCTGATTCACACCAACTGATTCATCTCGAAAATCGGCAGCAGAATCGCGATCACTATCGTCAGCACGATCGCCCCCATCAGCAGAATCAGCAGAGGCTCCAGCAGCCCCAGCAGGAGCGAAAGCTGGTTCTGAACCTTGAATTCGAAGGACTCTGCCCCGGTATCCAGCATCTCGATGAGATTGCCCGAGGACTCTCCGCTGCCGATGAGATGCGGCAGGAGCGGTGGCACGAGTGCTGATTTGGCGAGTGCGCGACTGAGCGCACTGCCTTCGCGAACCTCTTCTATGACCTGCTTGAGATGACGCTGCAGCGGCGCAAGGGTCACGGAACGGGATGCAATGGCGAGTGCATCCAGCATGTCCACACTGCTCCCCAGCATGATGCCCAACATGCGCGCGAAGCGCGCTGTTTCCGTGCTCAGCAGCAGTTTGCCGAGCACCGGCACTCCAAGCAGGAAGCGATGAAAGACGAAACGTGGCGCGTCCTTGCGAAGCATCCAGCGCAGTCCCTGGAAACCACTGAACAGGGCCAGCAGAAGTGCGAGGCCGTAATCACGGGCAAAGGCAGAAAGCGTGATCAGCCCGCGCGTGAGCAGCGGCAGCTCCTGTTTCATGTCGATGAAAACCTTGACCACCTCCGGTACCACATAGGCGAGCAGTCCGGTCACCACCAGTACGGCGGTTACGCTGAGCACCGCGGGGTAGACCATGGCAAGGCGCAGGCGCTTGTTCATGCGGTCCCGGTTTTCCACATGGCTTGCGAGGCGTTGCAGCACCATGGATAAGTGACGGGTGCGCTCGCCGGCTCCCACGGTCGCCCGGTAATCGTCCGGGAAGATCTGTGGGAACTCCTCCATGCCCGTGGCTAGCGACTGCCCCTCGAGAATCCTGGCCCGGATGCCGAGCGCTACACGGGTCACGTTGCGGGAATCGGCTTGACGCGCAATCGCGGTCAACACGTCGTCCAGTGGCAACCCGGAGGCACTCAGGGTGCCCAGCAGACGAGTGAAGAGGGCGAGCTCCTCGCCTCCCATGCGTGCTGCACCCAGGCGAATGCCGGGTACCCGCAGCCCGACGCGGCCCCTGCCGGCACTGACCGCCAAGGGGGTGAGTTTCTGATCCCGGAGCTGCTTGCGTGCCTGACGCTCGGAATCGGCCTCGACCACCCCGCGCCGCTGCGAGCCATCCGGCGCGAGGGCGGTGTAATCGAAAGCGGCCATCAGGACTGTAGCGGCCGACTCAGAGGGACTGCATCACGCGCAGCAGTTCCTCGGGCGAGGTCTGCCCCCCGAGCACCTTCTGCAAGCCGTTGTCCATGATGCCCATGGACCGCGTCCGGGCGTGCTTCTCGAGCGCAGCCTCGCTGGCACCGTCGTGGACCATCTGACGCAGCACCTCATCGAACACCACCAGTTCGTAGATCGCGGTACGGCCACGGTACCCGGTCTGATTACACTGGGCGCAGCCTTGCGCGGAGTAGATAGGGGCGCCCGCCCGGTCCACGGCCCCCATGCGGGCAGCGGCAGCGACTTCGAGCACGCCGGGCTTGCGGCAATTCAGGCACAGCAGGCGCACCAGCCGTTGGGCTAGCACGCCCACCAGACTGGAGGCCAACAAGAAGGGCTCGGCGCCCATGTCGCGCAGACGGGTAATCGCCCCGATCGCGGTATTCGTATGCAGCGTGGAAAACACCAGGTGTCCGGTCAGACTCGCCTGAATGGAAATCTGGGCGGTTTCCAGATCGCGGACTTCACCCACCATCACGACATCCGGATCCTGGCGCAGGATGGCTCTCAGCCCTCGCGCGAAGCTCATGTCGACCTTGGTGTTGACCTGGGTCTGGGCAATCCCCTCGATGAAATATTCGATGGGATCTTCTACCGTCATGATGTTCCTGCTGCCTTCATTGAGGCGCGCGAGGGAGGCATAAAGCGTGGTTGTCTTGCCGGAACCTGTGGGCCCGGTCACCAGGAAGATTCCGTGCGGCTTGTGAATGAGCGCATCAAGCGTTGCGGTGGTGTCCGGATCCATCCCGATGTGTTCCAGGGCGAGGCGACCCGCCTGCTTGTCGAGCAGGCGCAGCACCACACGCTCACCGTGGCCGGAGGGCATGGTGGAGACACGCACATCCACCGGACGGTTGGCGATCTTGATCGAGATACGTCCGTCCTGGGGCAGACGTTTCTCCGCGATGTCGAGCTTGGCCATGATCTTGATGCGCGAGGAAACCAGCGGCGCGATGGCGGCGGGAGGGGACATCACCTCTCGCAGCACTCCATCCACCCGCAGCCGGATCAGGAGTTTGGTTTCGAACGGCTCTATGTGGATGTCTGAGGCATTCTGGCGGATAGCCTCGGAGAACAGGACATTGATCAAACGGATGATCGGGGCATCGTCGTCGGCGTCCAGCAGATCCGTCGGTTCACCCAGCACATTGGCGAGATCCGCGAAACTCGCATCACTCCCGAGATCCGCCATCATCTGTTCAGACGCGCTTTCCCCGGCCTCGTAGAAGGATTGCAGCTGGCGGTCGAACTCTGCTTCGCTGATTTCGCGCACCTGCAGCGGACAGGAGGCCAGACGCCGGACTTCCAGCAGGGCAGCCGCCGGCGTACGCGGGGTAACCAGCACGGACACCGCCTCGGTGCGCACGTCGTCCACCAGCACACCATGGCGTCGCGCATAAGAGAATGGCAGCTTCACGCCGGCGTGCTCCTATTCGACCAGGCCATCCGCGGGCAGACGGGGGCCGGGGTCACGCAGGAAGAAGCGATGTTCCTCATCCTGCTTTTCCTGCTTTGCGCGGAGATCTTCGTAACGCGTACTGGTGAGCGCCCGGTTGGTGGCCTGATCCCGCACGATTGACGGACGCAGGAACACCATCAGGTTGGTCTTGGTGAAATCGCTGGAACTGTTGCGGAAAAGCGCACCGATGCCCGGAATCTCGCCGATCAGGGGAATGCGCGTCTCGTTCTCACGCATCTCGTCGCTGATGAGCCCTCCGAGCACGATGATCTGCTTGTCGTCCACCAGCACCGAGGTCTTGATCGAACGCTTGTTCGTCACCAGATCAGCGCCCGTAGTGTCACGGTCGACGCTGGATACTTCCTGCTGGATTTCCAAGGTCAGCGTGTCCGCATTGTTGATGCGCGGCTTCACCTTGAGCAGGATGCCTACATCCTGACGCTCGATGGTTTGGAAGGGGTTGTCAGGCGTGGTGGTGTTGTTGGTGAACTGGCCCGTGACGAACGGCACGTTCTGGCCCACCACGATTTCTGCCTCGGCATTGTCCAGCGTCATGAGGGTAGGGGTGGACAATACATTGGTGTATTGGTCACCGCTCAGGGCCCGGATGAGGGTGCGCAGATCCCCCGCGGAAAAATAGCCAAACGTGAGCCCGGTCAACAGCTTGGGGGCGGAGGCCGTGGCGAAGGGATCGGGGATCCCGCCGGAATCCAGGCCCGGGAAACGCGAGCCGGCGTAGAAGCCGTCCCGGTTCGGGACCGAAGTGGTCCACTGGACACCGAGTTCGTCTGACTTGTTGTTGGAGACCTCGGCCACCAGGCCCTCCACCAGCACCTGCGCGCGGCGGATGTCCAGCTTCTCGACCACCGCCTTCACCTTCTCCATGAGTTCGGGTTCGGCCAGTACGATGATCGAATTGGTGGATTTGTCGGCCTGAATCTCGAAAGCGCTCCTGACGCCAGGCCCTGCGCCGCCGCCTTCGCCGCCCGCACCACCCTCGGCGCGGTTACCGATGGACTGCAGCAGGGGTACGATGTCCTCTGCCAGCGCGTAGCGCAGGTAGACCACGTCGATCAGTTCATTGCGCGAGCTTCTCGGCACATCCATCTCGCGAATCAGAGTGCGCATGCGCATCTTCTCGGCGGGTGCGCCGCCAATGAGCACGGAATTGGAGCGCTCGTCGGCTGCGATCGGCGGCGCGAGTCCTGGATTCTCAGGATTCGAGGTCAGGAGCTGCTGCACCGTGGCGACGAGTGGGATGGCCTTGGCGTGGCGCAGGGCGATCACTTCGATGAAGTCAGCATTGTCACGGTCGATTTCGCGCACGATGCGCATGATGCGGTTCACGTTTCCCGCCGTATCGGCCATCACTAGCGCATCTGCGCGCGCTGTGGCTGCCAGATGGGCCTCCTGCGGCAGCAGTGGGCGCAACACGGGGACCAGCTCCGCCGCATTGACGTAGGTTGTGGGAATCACCGCCGTGGTGACCTGCTCCATGCCTCCGGCCCGGCCAGACACCACATCGTCTCCGCCCTCCTGGCGTCCGTTGATGTCCGGCAGGATCTTGATGACCTTGCCGCTCGGTACTGCCACGAAGCCATTCACCTTCAGCACTGAGAGGAACACTTCATACAGTGCATCGGGCTCTGTCGGCGCCGAAGACACGACAGTGACCTGCCCTTTGACCCTGGGGTCGATGATGAAATTCTTGCCAGTCAGCTCCGAGACAGCCGTGATGAAGGCCTGGATGTCTGCATTCTTGAGATTGAGCGTGACCGCCCTGCTGCCATCGTCAGCGGGGGTGATGCCCGTCTCGGACAGCTCCTGTGCCTCGGTAGGGGCGGACATCAGGAGGAGGGCGCTCAGCAGTGGCCCGCCAAGGCGCGCCAGCAGGAATTTCTTTCGTCGCAATGGCATGCGATCGGCTCCGTGGATATTCAGCGTGATTCGTTTTCATTGTTTCGAGCCTCGAAGCGAGTCGAGGCGTCGCCAGCTTCCCGGGGGGCGGTCGCCGCCCAGAATGCTGAAAGGCGTCGGCCGTCCCTGGGGACGCTGCGCCGGTATTGTCGTTGAGTCCTCCTCTGACGTCATGGGGGCAGGTGCGACTGGAAGCGCGGCTACCTCGAGGCGTCCCTGGTTGAGGATGACGACTTCCAGAGGTCGGACGGCGCGCAACTGCACGCCGTTCCTCAGCGTATCTCCCGGACGAAATTCGCGCGGAGCGTCACCCTCGACCTGGAGGATGACGTAGGCCCGGGACTTGTCCCTGGAGTAGGCGATACCCTGTACCTTGACATCGACGGTCACAGGCGGGAGCACGGTGTTTTCGTCGTCTTCCGGCAGTTCGATCTCGGGACCGTGAATTGATTCTCTAACCAAAGAGAATGGGGATTCATCGTCAGCCGCCTTCCCGAACAGCGACCACTCCACCAGTAACCCGAGGTCGGCAGCCTGCGGCGCAGGAACTCCCGCGCCAGAGGCTACAACTTTTTGCTGGGGCGCCACGTCGACCCCGAGGGCGTCTGTCAGGTGGTGGGCCAAGGCGAACACCAGCAGACCGCCGCTCAGTACGGCCGGGCTCCACGCCGCCAGGGTCTCAGGGGAGAGACGAGAGCTCACGACCGGTTTTCTCCAGAGAGGGGGCGCGGCGAAGTGCCGCAACAGGCACTCGGGATAGTACGATTCCGGGGGGGCGATCGCAAATCGCGAATTTGTTACAAGCCCGTAAATTATCGATGATTTTTGGCGTCCCCAATGAAATACTGCAGTGCGGGAGCAGGGGCTCTGTAAAGTATTCCGGCCCGGCGACCGAAACACAGTGATGACTTTTCATCAGGCGAATGATCCCATGCATGACATCCTGCCCGTCGTTCTGGCCGGTGGAGGCGGAACACGCCTCTGGCCGCTGTCCCGGGGATACTATCCCAAGCAGTTCCTGCACGTTGAGGAGGACGTCACGCTTCTGCAAGGTACGCTGCGGCGCCTGTCCGTGGGCGGGCGATTCCCGGCACACTTTCAACCACCGGTTGTGGTCTGTAACGAGGAACATCGTTTCCTTGTGGGAGAGCAGGCCAGGCAGCTGGGACTGCCATTCGCGCGCATCCTGCTTGAACCGGTGGGGCGCAACACGGCGCCGGCCATTACTTGTGCGGCGCTCTCGGCCTTGGCCGCCGGCAGTGATCCGTTACTGTTGATGATGCCCGCAGACCATCTCATCCAGGAACCGCTGACTTTCATGGCTGCGGTGGAGCGGGGCAGAGACCTCGCTGCCGCCGGCCGACTCGTCACCTTTGGTGTGGTGCCGACAGCCCCTGAAACCGGGTACGGCTACCTGCAACTGGGTGCGCCGCTCGCCGGTCAGGCAGCCCAGCCTCAAGCCAACATTCTGAGTGCCTTCAAGGAAAAACCGGCGCTGGAGCTTGCCGAAGCCTATCTGGCCGACGGAGGTTATCGTTGGAATTCGGGAATCTTCCTGTTCAAGGCAAGTGTCTGGCTGGATGCCTTGCAGAGCTTGCAACCCGCCATGCTCGCTGCCTGCAGGCTGGCGACTGAGTCTGCCGGCCAGGATGGAGAGTTCCTGAGACTGGACCGGGATGCCTTTATCAGCTGTCCCGCAGATTCGATCGACTACGCCGTGATGGAACCGCTGGTGGCAGCGCAACCAGAGTGCACGGCCGTGGTCAGTCTGGATGCCGGGTGGTCTGACGTCGGCTCCTGGTCAAGCCTGTGGGATGTCTCGCCGCGCACCCCGGAGGGTAATGTGACCCGAGGGGACGTGTGTGCGATCGATTCCCGCGACAACCTCATCTTTGCCGAAAGCAGGCTCGTGGCTGCCGTGGGGTGCGAGGACCTCGTGATTGTCGAGACGCCGGATGCCGTGATGGTAGCGCCCAAGGCACGCGCGCAGGATGTGAAGACCATCGTCGACTGGCTTGCGGCTCAAGGACGGGATGAACGCCTGCTCCACCGGCGTGTGTTCCGCCCCTGGGGCTCCTATGAGGGCGTGGACAATGGAGAGCGATTCCAGGTCAAGCGCATCATGGTCAAACCCGGTGCCTCGCTGTCCCTGCAGATGCATCACCACCGCGCCGAGCACTGGATCGTGGTGAAGGGAACCGCTCGCGTGACGTGCGGTGAGGAATCCTTCCTGCTGAGCGAAAACCAGTCGACCTACATTCCGCTGGGGCAGACGCATCGCCTGGAAAATCCCGGCGCGATTCCGCTCGAGATCATCGAAGTCCAGTCCGGACCCTATCTCGGTGAAGATGACATCGTGCGGTTCGAGGACAAGTACCAGCGCGTATGAGCCAACGCATATGAGCCAAGGCACATGAGCGATTTCCGCCTGCGTGTGGTGCTGGTCGCGGGGGCGCGGCCCAACTTCATGAAGGTCGCACCGATTCTGCGTGCGCTCGAGGCGCGCGGGCAGGAGTTCGAGTGGCGCCTGGTGCACACCGGTCAGCATTACGACCATGGCATGAGTGAGGTGTTCTTCGAAGAACTGGGCATTCCAACGCCTGACTACCACATGGGTGCAGGCGGTGGCAGTCATGCCGAGCAGACTGCGCGCATCATGATGGGTTTCGAGAGCTATTGTCAGGAATTCACGCCCGACCTGGTGATGGTGGTGGGGGACGTCAATTCCACCTTGGCCTGCTCGATCGTCGCGAAGAAGCTAGGCGTCCGCGTGGCCCATGTGGAGGCCGGCCTGCGCAGTGGTGATCGGCGCATGCCGGAGGAAATCAACCGGCTTGTGACCGACGCAATTTCCGATCTCTTCTTCGTCACTGAACCCAGCGGCATGGAGAATCTGCGCCGGGAAGGTCATCCGGAGCACACCCTGCATTTCGTTGGCCATGTGATGATCGACAACCTCTTCTTCCAGCTGGAGCAGCTGCGAGGAATGTCGGCGGAGCGTTTTCCGACCGCGCCGCTGAAACAGTCTCTGGGCCACTATGGTGTGGTGACACTGCATCGTCCATCGAACGTGGACGACGCGGAAACGCTCTCGGGTATCGTGCGGGCCCTGGGGGAAATAGCCGCAGAACTGCCACTCATCTTTCCACTGCACCCGCGCACGCGGGGCAACCTGGCGCGCTTCAATCTGCGGCTGCCTGACGGGGTCACGGTCACAGAACCGCTGCCCTACATGGAATTCCTCAACCTGTGGTCTGAGGCCGCGCTGATCCTGACCGACAGCGGTGGGCTACAGGAGGAGAGTACAGCGCTCGGTGTGCCCTGCCTGACCTTGCGTGAGAACACCGAGCGGCCTGTCACGCTGAGCGAGGGCAGCAACGTACTGGTGGGCGTCGACCCGCGGCGGATTGTCGACGCCGCACGCCAGCAGCTCGGGCGCACGCGGGAAGGCCCGGTGACACGCCCGCGACTCTGGGATGGCGCGGCGGCCGAGCGCATCGTTGCCGTGCTGGCAGGCCTCAAATCCGCGTGAGTCAATCCGACTAATCGAGAACGACGATGTTCCCGGCCCACGGGAACGAGGACACTCAGGATCGAAGGAGCATCGAATGTCTGCAAAGAAAATCACTGGTGGCACGGGAGGGTTGTTGCTCAGGGTCGGCGTTTTCGTCGCGTGCGCGTGCCTGTTGCTGTCTGCCTGTGGCGAAGGTGAGTCTGAGCTGGCGACGGGCCGAGCAGCATATGCCGACACCGATTATCCCAGGGCACTTGTTGCATTCCAGAAGGCACTCGAAGCGGACAGGGATAACCTCGGCGCTCGATTGGGGCTGGCCGAGACCCAGGAAAAACTGCAGGACTGGGAGGGGGCGTTCACGAATTTCAATGCAGTGGCTGAGGCCGACGCGAGCAATATCATCGCGCGCTTCAAGACAGGCCAACTGCTGCTCGTGCGCCGCGACGCGGATGGCCTGCGCAAAGTCATCCACGATCTCGAGAAGAAAGCACCGCAGGCACCCGAAGGACCGATTCTTGCGGCGGGTCTTCTCGGACTGGAGGAGGGCGCGGAGCAGGCGCTCGCCGCGGCGCGTAAGGTCCTGGGAAAGCACCCGGACGACGTCAATTCCGCGGTAATGGTGGCTTCCCTGCTGGTCAGGCAAGGCCAGACACCGGAGGCGCTGGAGGTGCTCGAAACCTCCGCGCGACAGAATCCCCGGGACGTCACGCTGCAAAGCCTGATGCTGCGCATCCACCAGCAGGGCAGGAACATGGGCAAGGCGCGCCAGGTGTTGGAAGCCTTGATCTCACTGGAACCCAAGGTACTGCCGCACCGCGTGCAACTCGCAGCCTTGCATGAGGCACGCAAGGAACATGAGGAAGCTCTGGCCGGACTTGAAGACGCGGTCAAGGTGATTCAATTCCCCCATTCTGCGGCCGTGCCGGCACGCCTTGCGCTCGCGGACTTCGTGCGGCGCGTGCGGGGAGATGAAGCAGCCTTGTCTCGACTCGAAGCCCTCGTCGCCGATGCCCCGGAAGCACAGGAGTTGCGCATGGGGCTGGGCAGACTGCACGACTTGCTGCGCCAGCCGGCGGAGGCCGCAAAGGTTTACGAAGAGGTTGTCGCGCGGGAGAAGGGCCGGAGCACACCACTGGCGCTCGAGGCGCTCACGCGCCTGGCGGCCGCGCGAGCCCTTGCAGGAGATGTCAAAGGTGCCGACGAACTGGTTGCCGAGGTTTTGAAAGCCAACCCCGAAGTGACCGAGGCGTTGCTGCTGCGAGGGACCTTGGCGGTGGACGCGGGCCAGCCGGCTGCGGCTGTGCGCGACCTGCGGGCGGCGCTTGAGACGGCGCCCGACTCGGTGCGCGTCCTCCGAGCGCTCTCTCGTGCGCTGCTCGCCGAGGGAGAGCCAGAAGAGGCCGCGCAGGTACTGAAGGACGCCATCGGTCGATCTCCCTCCTCACTGGAACTACGCGGTGAACTGGCCAACGTGCAAACCATCACCAAGAATCTGGACGGCGCGATCGCGACCCTCGATGACGTTCTGAAGATTGCACCCGATAATCAGGGCGCGCTGGAGGGCTTGTTCAGGATCCGCATGTTCCAGAAGAACTGGAAAGAAGCGCACGCGGTGGCGGATCGACTGAAAAGCGCCTTGCCGGACAATCCGCTGGGTTTTCACTACGACGGTCTGGTGTATCAGGCCGAAGGTAAGCCGGAAGCCAGTCTGGCGCAGTTCGAATCCGCCCTGGCGCTGGCGCCAGATGCCATCCAACCGCTTTCCCAGCTCGTTCGCAGTCATCTCGCCATGGGCAAGCCCGAGATTGCAGAAAAACGGCTCGCCGAGGCCATCGAACAGGACCCCGACAATTTTGTGGCGCACAACCTCTCGGGTGAGTTGCTGCTCGCAGGTCGGGAACCGGCAAAGGCCCAGGCGGAATTTGAACGGGCCATTGCGATCAACTCAGGCGTTGATGTCTTTTATCGCAATCTGGCGGCAGCACAGCTTGCCTTGGGGGAGGAAGAGGTTGCCCTGGCCACCCTTCAGAAAGGAATCGAGGCGACCGGTGGCTCAGCCCTGCTTGTGACAGCGCTGGCTGGTCAGCTGGAGGCTGATGGCAAGCTGGATCAGGCAATCGCGCAATATGAGAAGATGCTGGAGGAGAATCCCTCCTCGGATCTCGCACTCAACAACCTGGCCATGCTGCTGGTTGAGTATCTTGACGGCGAAGAAGCATTGCGTCGCGCGCAGGAACTCGTGGCCCGCATCTCGGCCCGCAACAATCCGGCCTATCTCGACACCATGGGGTGGATCGCCTACAAGGCGGGGGATGCGAACAAAGCGGTTGAGCTGCTGGAAAAGGCAGCAAGCCAATTGCCAGCGAACCCCATTGTGCAATACCACCTCGGCATGGCCTACCTGCATGCGGGCAATGAAGTACAGGCCCGGGAAAGTCTTTCCAGATCGCTCGAAGGGAACCACGCCTTCCAGGGCAGGGAGAGCGCAGAAGCGATCTTGGCCGAACTGGAGCGCAAGAAATAGGCGGCCAGGCTGACAGACGGGGATTGGTCGGTGCCGCCATTCTGGCACTGACCCAGGCCGCCGCCGCACCCGCGGGCGAGTTTCGACTCAATGGTTGGGTTGGCGCAGAGGCCCGGATCTTCATGCAGTCTCCCGCCGACCCTGCCCAGCACGGTAGCCATGGATCCCTCAGCCTCCAACCCGAATGGTCCTGGGTCTCCGAGGACGCGGCAGACACCTTCATCGTCACCCCTTTCTTGCGCCTCGACCAGGTGGACGATCGCCGCACCCATGGCGATGTTCGTGAACTCCTGTGGATACATGCTGCCGATACCTGGGAACTGCGCACAGGGGTGGGAAAGGTTTTCTGGGGCGTAGCCGAATCAAATCATCTGGTAGACATCATCAACCAGACAGACCTCGTGGAGAATCCGGATACCGAGGACAAACTCGGCCAACCCATGGTCAACCTTGCCCTGATCAGGGAGTGGGGGACTCTGGACCTTTTTGTCTTGCCGGGCTTTCGTGCCCGGACCTTCCCCGGAACCGATGGACGACTGAGAACCCTGCCGCGGGTGGACACCAGCAGTGCCACCTACGAATCCGCCGCTGAGGAAACACGCGTCGACCTCGCGGTGCGTTACGCACACATCCTCGGGAATCTGGAATTCGGCCTGCACCATTTCCACGGGACCAGCCGTGAGCCCGAGTTCAGATTGCGACGCAATGGCACAGAGACCGGCCCTCCGGTACTGGCTCCGCACTATGCAGTCATCGACCAGACAGGGCTCGATGCCTTGTACGCATGGGGCAATCTGAGCCTGAAGCTGGAAGCGTTCTACCGCTCCGGACAACAGGAGGAGTTTGCAGCAGCCGTCGGGGGCTTCGAGTACACCTGGGTCGGTCCTCTGATGGGAGCAGCGGCCTTACCGTGGGACCTGGGTCTGCTTGCCGAATATCACACGGACGGGCGCGGCCAGAACATGCCCGGACCTTTCAACCACGATCTCTTCGTCGGTGCGCGGATGTCGGCCAATGACGCAGCGGATACCCGCATCCTTGCCGGACTGGTGCGCGACCTGTCCGGCGACGGAAACTTCCTCAACATCGAGGCCAGCCGCAGATTGGCGGACCACTGGACGCTTGAGACCGAACTCCGATTGTTCTGGGGGACAGGGGAAACCGACCCGTTACGCTTCGTGGAGCGCGACGATTACTTCCAGATGAGTCTCAATCGGTATTTTTGATATTTAACATAATACACATTATGCGAATATTCAGACGAGGGTGGAGAGCCCCTCCAGCAAGCGCCGGAGCCCCCCCGGAGCATCCAGCCGCTTGACCGCATCCACGATCTGGTCGCACCCGGCACGGCCAACCCCCGCATCCAGCAGACTGTGTGTCTTGGCTTCAAGTCGCGCCTGCTGCAGATCCAGATCAAGCAACGGACGACTGGCATCATGGTGAGCCTCCAGCGTCCGTCCCAGAGAGTCTGTCACCCGCACCACCGACTGTGATGCAGGTACCGCCGCATCCAGCACCACCTGACACTTCGCGCGCGTGGCAACCGCTTCGGGAGCACGCACGGTGGCATCGTTGAAACTGGCAATATCCGCGGTATCGACACCGGCCAGCGCGAACGCGGCAGTCTGACGAAGACTGAACTTGGCTTGCAGGCCGGTATCGGGTTCGACGATGTTGCAGATCCTGTCACAGTACGGATTGACCCGGATTTCCAGTGATTTGACCGTATCAGGCCACAGTCCATGCTCACGCCGCAGGCTCGCAGTCGCCTCGATTGTGGCGTGCGTCTCGTAACACGAGGCGTGATATTTGAAGAGATTCGCCCGCAGGTGCAGGCCGAGCGCCGGCTCTGCCAACGCGGCCTCCGCATTCAGACTATCCGCATGCGTGGCGGCAAAACCCTGTGCGCATTCGAGGCTGTCAGGACGACTGGTAAAACCGCGCGCGGCCAACAAGGCCGACAGCAGTCCGGTGCGCGCCGCATTGCCCGCATGCAAAGGCTTGCAGTCGGTCCCGAACATGCTTTTCAGCCCGGCGGTCTGGGTTACGGCCATCCCCACTGCATGCGCCATCTGCCCAGACCCCAGACCGAGCAGATGCGCACACCCCACGGCAGCCCCGAGTGCACCCACGGTGGCCGTGGCGTGGAAGCCGCGCGCGTAGTGGCTGGGCCCGACAGCAAGCCCCACCCGGCACTCGAATTCATAGCCGGCGAGAAAGGCGGCCAGCAGCGCGTCACCCTCCAGCCCCCTGTGCTCTGCCAGCGCGAGCAACGCCGGCAGTACCGGCACTGTGGGATGTCCCATCAGCGCATAGTTCACATCATCGTAATCGAGTGCATGTGACGCCGTGCCGTTCAGCAAGGCAGCCTGCAGACAGGACAGGCGCTGGGCGCGGCCGAGAACACTCGCCTGGGGCGCCGCGCCCTCCTCCTCAAGGCAGGCTGCCAGAGTGGCCACCAGCGGCTCGTCACGCGCTGCCAGGGTGACCGCAATCCAGTCGAGTACGCATTGACGCATCAGCTGCCGGGCACTGCGCTCCTCGTCGGGCTGAAGCTTACGCGTGCTGATTTCGAGCAGGGTTTTCGTGAAGTCGATGGGTGGGTTATGGTGCATGACCTGTCTCTGCAATGTGGCTGAAGTATGCCACAGGGTCCTGATGTCCAAACCACCCGCCCTGTCGCACAACCTGTCTGCCGAACACATCGCCGGCCTTTACCGTAGGGTCGCCTGGCGACTGATTCCTTTTCTCTTCGCTTGCTACATCTGCGCCTATCTCGACCGCGTCAATGTCGGCTTTGCCAAGCTGCGCATGGCGGAAGATCTGGCCTTCAGCGACACCGTTTACGGGCTGGGCGCAGGAATCTTCTTTCTCGGGTACTTCTTCTTCGAGGTGCCGAGCAACCTGCTCCTGCACCGGATAGGCGCACGCCGCACCTTGGCACGCATCATGGTGCTGTGGGGTCTGATTTCGATGGCGATGGCTCTCGTGGACGATGTGACCAGTTTCTACGTATTGCGCTTCCTGCTTGGCGTCGCTGAGGCCGGGTTCTTTCCGGGTGTGATTCTTTACCTCACCTACTGGTTTCCAGCGCAGCGCCGCGGCCACGTCACGGCGCTGTTCGTGACGGCGGTTGCCATCTCCTCGGTGATCGGCGCTCCACTCTCTGGCGCCATCATGGAGACCCTGAACGGCTATGCAGGCCTCGCTGGCTGGCAGTGGTTGTTCATACTGGAGGGCTTGCCGTCGGTCGCGATGGGCGTCGCCACCCTCTTCTATCTGGACGATGGTCCGCAGCATGCACGCTGGTTGGAGGCTCCGGAACGCACGTATCTAGTTGCTGCAGTGGAAGCAGAGCAGGCACAGGC
This sequence comes from Gammaproteobacteria bacterium, assembly GCA_030830685.1. Taxonomy (GTDB): domain Bacteria; phylum Pseudomonadota; class Gammaproteobacteria; genus CAIKBL01. The sequence continues at coordinate 30,815 of JAURMM010000065.1, forward strand.
AAGCCATCACCACAGTCTGGATGGCTTGCGCTTGCCCGCCGTCTGGCTGCTGAGCGGCGTCTATTTTGCATTTGTGTCAGGCCTCTACGGCCTCAACTTCTGGCTGCCGACCATCATTCGCGAGCTCGGCTATACGGATCTTCTGCAAATCGGCTTGGTCACAGCCCTGCCCTTCGGGGTCGCGAGCGTGGTGATGGTGCTGGTGGCGCGGAGTGCCGATCGCCGCGACGAAAGGCGCTGGCATGTGATCATCCCGGCCTTGGCCGGCGCGCTCGGACTCTTTCTCAGCGTCTTCTGGGCTGACCGTCCGCTCCTGGCCATTGCTGCCCTGACTATGGGCACGTGCGGAGTACTTTCAGCCATTCCCCAGACCTGGAGCATTGCCACTGCCTTGCTGGGTGGCGGCGCTGCAGCGGCAGGTATCGCCGTCATCAACTCGGTCGGGAATCTGTCAGGCTTTGCCGGCCCTTACGCCATAGGCTGGCTCAAGGAGATGACCGGGTCCACTGCAGGAGGCGTGCTGCTCATTGCAGGCTTCCAGATTGTCGGCGCCCTGCTCGTCTTGCGCGCCACACGACGCGGCTGGCGCAGCAGCCCTCGCGAGACGTGATCCAAGGTTCAAGTGAAGAAGTTGAATTCCAGTGTCAGCCCATCGGGATCCTTCACGAACAGCTGCTGCAGCTTCATGTCCGGCACTTCCCGGTGACGGTAGGTCACCTTGCAGGCATCAAGATGTGCCTTGTAGGTGGCGAAATCCTCTCCCCTGAATGCGACATGGTCGAGTGCGCCGGTATCCGTTCCCGAGCGCTCATCCCGTTGCCCAAGGTGATACTCCAGCGCCGCTGAAGACTCCGCACTGCCGAGATGCACGCATGGCACGTCATCGAGGTAGAGCCAGTACCCTTCAAAATCGAAAGGCGGCCTGTAGCCGACCTTGAAGCCGAGGACTGTCTCGTAGAACTGGCGCGAGGCCTCCAGATCCTTGGCGTAAACGAAGTAGTGCTCGATGCGCTTGAGTCCCATGTTCACCTCCCGGGGTGGATATCCGTGGGCGGGCTGGAAGCAGCGGCTTCCAGCCCGCAATCTACAGGCCAGACTGCTTTTCAGGTGGCTGGGTTCTTGCCCTGCGAGCCGGCGAAGAGCTCGTCCAGCTTCGACTCGAAGCTGTGGTAATTCAGGTATTCATAGAGTTCCGCTCGGGTCTGCATGATGGGCAACACGGACTGCTGACTCGTTTCCTCGAGCAAGGCCTTGAACACGGTTTCCGCGGCCTTGGCCATGGCGCGATGCGCACTCAAGGGATAGAGCGCCAGTTTCACGCCTGCCGCAGCAAGCTCTGTGGTAGTGAACAGTGGGGTCTTGCCGAACTCCGTGATATTGGCGAGCACCGGCACCTTCACCGTCTGGCAGAACTGACGATAGTCATCGAGTGAACCCATGGCTTCGGGAAAGATCATGTCCGCGCCCGCTTCCACGCAAGCCGCGGCGCGATCCAGCGCGGACTGCATGCCCTCCACTGCAGCCGCATCCGTGCGTGCCATGATCACGAAACTGGCATCGTGACGTGCGTCCACGGCGGCCTTGATGCGGTCAACCATTTCAGCCTGGTCGACGATCGCCTTGTTGGGCCGGTGGCCGCAGCGCTTCTGCAGAACCTGATCCTCGATGTGGATGGCACCAACTCCGGCGCGAATCATCTCCTTCACGGTTCGCGCGATGTTGAAGGCTCCGCCCCAACCGGTATCCACATCCACCAGCAACGGCAGCGTGGCCGCGCTTGTCACCCGGCGCGCATCTTCCAGCACATTGTCGAGTGAAGTGACACCCAGGTCAGGCAGTCCGTAGCTGGCGCATGCCACTCCGCTGCCCGAGAGATAGAGGGCCTGGTGGCCAATACGTTCGGCCATCATGGCGGAGTAGGCATTCACGGCACCCACCACCCGCAGCGGGGAGTTGGCGGCCACTGCATCACGGAATTTCTGTCCTGCGGTCTTCATCGGGTTTCCTCTGCAACAAAGTTCGGTGGTTGATCTGGTTGAGACTGGAGTTGTTCGGCAACCGCGCGTCGTGCACGCTGGATATGGCGGCGCATGAGTGTCTCGGCGAGCTCTCCATCACGTTCGGCGATCGCGTCTACGATCTGCTCGTGTTCCTGCAAGGCCCGCTCAGGACGCGACGATTGCTGGCTGGACTGGTATCGATACATGCGCAGCCGGTGATAGAGCTCACCCCGGAGCATCTGGGCCAGTCCCGGGTTGCGGCTGGCGCAGGCGATGCGATTGTGGAAATCGGTGTCCCCCTCGTGCTGGAAGTAGGCGCGACCGCCCTCGGCGGCGATCCTGCATGCGTGCTGGGCGAGCAACGCGCGTAGCTCCTCCACTTCCATGGGCGTCATCATTACCGCAGCCAAGCGGGCGGCCATTCCCTCCAGTGCCTCGCGCACATCGTAAATCTGCAGGACTTCCGCGCGCGAAAGCGTGATGACCCGTGCGCCCGCGTGCGGCACATGGACAACCAGCCCGAGACCCTCCAGACGCCGCAACGCCTCTCTCAGCGGACCACGTGAGATGCCGTAACGGTTCGCCAGCGCAGGTTCGTTGAGTTTGGTGCCTTGGGCGAGCTCCCCGCGCACGATGGCGGTCTTGAGCTGCTCACAGATACGGTCGGTCAGCGTGCCCGGCTCGAGCACGGTTCCAGTCTTGGGAAAGGACTTGATTGTCGACAATTGAAGCGTCTTTCACCAAATGGGCGGCGTCTAGAGCTTCATTCTCTATTTCCTGTAGACAATTGGTCAATCGCGACGTGGGATTCTCATGCCCCGGCTCCGGCAACCCGCTGGGCCGTGCGGAACAACCGGAAGAAGTTTTCGGTGGTCGTTGTGGCCAGCGACTCGAAGCTGTCCTCGCGCAAATCGGCGAGGAAGCGGGCCGTATGCCACACGAAGGCCGGCTCATTCTGCTTGCCACGAAACGGCACCGGTGCGAGCCAGGGGGCATCGGTCTCAACCAGCAGGCGCTCCAGCGGCACACGCCGGGCAACCTCCTGCAGGCTGCGCGCGGACTTGAAGGTCACGATGCCGGAGAAGGAAATGAAGAATCCAAGATCCATGGCGGCACTGGCCGTGTCCCAGTCCTCCACGAAGCAGTGCATCACCCCGCCCACCTCCTGCGCCTGCTCTTCGCGCAGCACTCTGATGACGTCGCTGGCCGAGTCACGTGTGTGGATAATGAGCGGCTTTCCACACTCCCGCGCGGCCCTGATATGGGTGCGGAAACGGGCATGCTGCCAGGACAGATCTCCCTCTGAGTGGTAGTAATCCAGACCAGTTTCCCCGATGGCGACTACCTTGGGTCGTGCCGCTTCCGTCAGCAAGCGCTCGAGTGAAGGTTCCTCATGGGTCCCCTCCGTGTTGGGATGTACACCCACGGAAGCAAAAACGCCGGGGCGCACGGCTGCAGAATCCAGCACTCCGGGCAAAGTCTCGAGATCGACCGCCACACAGAGCACATGGTCCACGTGCTTCTCAGCCGCATCAATCAGCAGAGAATCGATATTGCGCTCCGGGGTCGCCACCAGCGGGAGGTGGCAGTGGGAATCTACGAGAGACAATGACATGGTGAGGGCCGTTCCGGTCGTGAGGTCCTGCGCACTGGCCGACCTGGCAGTTGAATCGGCAGCGTGCGCTTCAGAGGGTGTAGGTATGGCGGTCGGCCTTGATCATGCCGGCCAGCTGGGTTTCGATCTTGCTGCGCGTGGCGCCGTTGTCCAGTTCGCTGAATTGGACGCCGATTCCCGCCGGCCGATTACTGCCCGCGCCTGGCGGGGTTATCCAGATCACCTTGCCCGCCACGGGCAGCTTCTCTGGGCTGTCGGTGAGTGTGAGCAGCATGAAGACCTCGTCTCCGATGTGATATGTCTTGCTCGTCGGGATGAACAAGCCGCCATTCTTCACATAGGGCATGTAGGACGAATACAGCAGGTTCTTGTCGCGGATGGCGAGTGACAGAATCCCCTGTCGGGCGTTCTTGCCCATGGGTATTCCGGACAGGTTTGTCACGCTCTGCGTCTTCGAGTCCTTGTCGCTTTCATCCATGCCAGCCATAGCATCTCACTCAAGTCTGCTTGTCGGAGGGTAGCGGCCGCAGTGGCCAACCGCTTGACTTCCACCGCATCGGCCAGGAAGCCGAACAGGGACGATGAGTCTAGAACATCCCGCAGGGCAAGCAAATCCGCGGCCTCCCGCTCCGGGATGAAGTCGGCCTCCCCAGTGACCAAGCCATGCACCACGCGCTGCATGAGATCCACCACAGCCACAATTTGCGCCTCACCCAGAATCTGGACCGCCTGTACCGCATGGATACGCCCCCTTGCCACGCCTGCCATTTGCGGTACCAACTTGGCGAGCAGCGCGGGGAGGCCTTGCTCCTGGGCTGTCAGCGCAGCCAGAGGCGCCCGCCCGCCCAGCAGGAACAGTGCTTCGACTGCCTCTGGAGTCGCCGCTGGCATCTGTGTCGCCAGCCACGCGAGGGCTTCGGCGTCCGCGATCGCGTCGAGCGAGAGGTGCTGGCAGCGGCTCCGCAACGTTGGCAGCAACAGATCGGGCCGTGCAGTCTCCAGAATCAACAGACCCAGTGGCGGGGGTTCTTCGAGCAACTTCAGCAAGGCATTTGCCGCGGCCCGGTTCATGGCTTCGGCTGGACTGATCAGCGCCAGCTTGGCGCGCCCGTAATGTGCACTCAACGTGAAGAAATCATTGAGCTCTCGGATCTGGTCGATGAGGATGCCGCTCCTGTCCTCGGGAATTCCCACGGCACAGAAATCCGGATGGCTCCCCGCCGCCATGAGCAGGCAACTACGACAGGTACCGCAGGCGGTATCGCCATCCGACTCGCACAATACGGCCCGCGCCAGCGCGGTAGTGAACGCGCTTTTGCCCATGCCCGGACGACCACTCACCAACCAGGCATGGCCGAGCCTGCCCTGGCGACGTGCCCGTGTGAGCTGCGCCCAGGCGCTGGACTGCCAGGGATAGGGCGACGTGTCGCCGGGTTTCATGCAGGGAAACGCTGGGCGAGCACGGTGCTGATCTTGGCTGTGACTTCGGACACCGGCCGCGTTGCGTCCAGTACCACGAAACGCCCGGGCTCCGCTCTGGCCCGCGTCAGGTAACAATCCCGCACCCGCTCGAAGAAGGCTTGCTGCTCATGTTCGAAGCGGTCTGGCTGGCCACGGCGTGCGGCCGCTCGCGCCATGCCGATCGCGACCGGGGCATCCAGCAGGAAGGTCAGATCGGGTTGGGTGTCCCCCACCACCAGACGGTCCAGGATTGCGATGCGGGTCACCGCCTCGCCACGCCCCCCACCCTGATAGGCATAGCTTGCGTCGTGAAAGCGATCGCTCAGCACCCACGCACCCCGCTGCAGGGCTGGGCGAATGACCTGCGCCAGATGCTCAGCGCGGGCGGCGAACATCAGCATCAATTCGGTCAGGCTGTCCATGGGCGGCAGGTCGGTCGCGAGCAGGAGCCCCCGCAGGCGCTCGGCCAGCATCGTGCCACCCGGTTCGCGGGTCACCACCACCTCTGCCGTGCGCTCAGCCAGCAGGCGCCGAAGGGCTTCGACCTGGGTCGATTTGCCGACACCCTCGATACCCTCCAGGGTAATGAAGTGGCCCCTGTTCGCCCCTGTTCCGGACATCATCGCAAACGCCTCATCGCAATTGATGCTGTCGAACCGCGCGTTGGTGCGCAGCGAGTGTCGACGTGAATTCGTGTGAACCGTCGCCGCGCGCCACGAAGTAGAGTGCCTTGCCCGGTGCGGGGTTCAAGGCAGCGAGGATGGCGGCTTCACCCGGCAGTGCGATGGGTGTTGGCGGCAGACCAGCACGTGTGTAGGTGTTGAACGGGGTATCTTGCAAGAGGTCTCGTTTGCGCAAATTACCGTCAAATCCGACCCCCAGCCCGTAGATGACAGTCGGGTCGGTTTGCAAGCGCATCCCGCGTTTCAGGCGCCGCACGAACACTCCGGCAATCTGTTCTCGTTCCGCGGCCAGTCCCGTTTCCTTCTCGATGATCGAGGCCATGATCAATGCCTC